>UREM01000015.1 GCA_900546775.1 uncultured Collinsella sp.
GGTGAAGTCGTAACAAGGTAGCCGTACCGGAAGGTGCGGCTGGATCACCTCCTTTCTAGGGAGATAAATCTTCTAGAGAGACAAACTTCAACTCGAATAGAGGGCAGGAGCCCGTCCGGTGGATGTCGCCCGGGGGAAGTCCCCGCAGCACCCGGTCCCCGGGGTCGCACCCGCGTACCTTGAGAGCCGCATAGCGATAGGAGAGAGATGGAAGATCATTCTTCCAGACTCGATTCTTTTCTGCGATTTATCAGACAGAATGATAGCAATCATTCATCCGATCCAAACAAGAAGAATTCACTTATACATGAGTGAGGAGCATCTGATCGCGAGCACAGTGAAGACACTGTGCCGCGGTATGAGATACCCGAATTGCGACATACGAGCGCTATTCATGATATCGATTAATTTAACTTAATTAGCGACACGTGGATATCCCGCGGGCCCGATGCGGTCCCGCAAGATACCACGGGCGCACGGCGGATGCCTTGGCACAGGGAGCCGATGAAGGACGCGGCAAGCTGCGATAATCCCCGGCGAGGAGCACACATCCTTCGACCCGGGGGTCTCCGAATGGGCGAACCCATCCACAGCAGTGTGGATATCCCCACCCCGAACACATAGGGGTGGGGAGGACAACCCGGGGAACTGAAACATCTAAGTACCCGGAGGAGAGGAAATCAATCTCGAGACTCCCCGAGTAGCGGCGAGCGAAAGGGGACCGATGGCCAAACCGTCGAGCGGGCATACCCGGCAGGGGTTCCGCCGACGGGGTTGCAGGGCCGCGCATCCGGGGGCTGCCGCCCCCGGGCGCAGGTCCGGCTGGGGAGCGGAACGGCATGGGAGGGCCGGCCGCAGCGGGTGACAGCCCCGTACGCGAACCCAGACCGGACGGCGCGACGCGGTCCCTGAGTAGGGCCGGGCACGTGAAACCCGGTCCGAACCTGGGTGGACCACCATCCAAGCCTGAGTACTACCCTGTGACCGATAGCGCACCAGTACCGTGAGGGAAAGGTGAAAAGCACCCCGGGAGGGGAGTGAAACAGTACCTGAAACCGTGCGCCCACGAGCAGTCGGAGCACCTATATGGTGTGACGGCGTGCCTTTTGTAGAATGAGCCAGCGAGTCGCTGGCGCGGGGCGAGGTTAACCGAAAGGGAGCCGGAGCGAAAGCGAGCCTTAACAGGGCGACTTGAGTCCCGCGCCGCGGACGCGAAGCCGGGTGAGCTATCCGTGGGCAGGCTGAAGCGGGGGTAAGACCCCGTGGAGGGCCGAACGCACGTCGGTTGAAAACGGCGGCGATGACCTGCGGATAGGGGTGAAAGGCCAATCAAACCCGGAGATATCTCGTTCTCCCCGAAATAGCTTTAGGGCTAGCGTCGCGCGTTCACCGCCGGAGGTAGAGCACCGGATGGACGAGGGGGCTTCGCCGCCTACCGAATCCAACCGAACTCCGAATGCCGGCGGCCCAGAGCGCGGCAGTCAGAGCATGTGGGCTAAGCTGTGTGCTCGAGAGGGAAACAGCCCGGACCGCCCGCTAAGGTCCCCAAGTTCCAGCCGAGTGGCAAAGGATGTGCGTCCGCCCAGACAACCAGGATGTTGGCTTAGAAGCAGCCATCCATTCAAAGAGTGCGTAACAGCTCACTGGTCGAGTGGACATGCGCCGACAATACACGGGGCTAAGCTGGACACCGAAGCGGCGGGATTTTGATTTTCAGAATCGGTAGGGGAGCTTCCCATGGGCGGGGAAGCCGCCGGGCGACCGGCGGTGGAGCGCATGGGAGTGAGAATGCTGGCATGAGTAGCGAGAGACGAGAGAGTAACTCGTCCGCCGTGAACCCGAGGTTTCCTGGGCAAGGCTAATCCTCCCAGGGTCAGTCGGGGGCTAAGGCGAGGCCGGGAGGCGTAGCCGACGCGCAGCAGGCAGACATTCCTGCACCGCGCACGCGGCGCTACGACCGACGGGGCGACGGATGGGGGTGGCTCGGCGGGGTTCTGGACGTCCCCGTGATGGAGCGCGGCCCGCGGACCAGGGAAATCCGGTCCGCACGAGGGCGAGGCTCCGGACGAAGCGATCAAGCGAAGCGAGTGAGCCCGAGGTCCCTAGAAAAACCCCTAGGCAGGCGCGTGCGCGCCCGTACCGCAAACCGACACAGGTGGGTGGGTAGAACATACCGAGGCGATCGGGTCAACCATGGTCAAGGAACTCGGCACAATGGCCCCGTAACTTCGGGAGAAGGGGTGCCCGCGCGTACGTGAACCGGCTTGCCCGGGGAGCGGAGGCGGGCCGCAGTGGAGAGGCCCAAGCGACTGTTTACCAAAAACACAGGACTCTGCAGAAGCCGCAAGGCGACGTATAGGGTCTGACGCCTGCCCGGTGCCGGAAGGTCACGCGGAGGAGTTAGCCGCAAGGCGAAGCCCCGAAGCCAAGCCCCGGTAAACGGCGGCCGTAACTATAACGGTCCTAAGGTAGCGAAATTCCTTGTCGGGTAAGTTCCGACCTGCACGAAAGGCGCAACGACTTGGGCGCTGTCTCGACCATGGACCCGGTGAAATTGCACTGGTCGTGAAGATGCGACTTACCCGCGGAAGGACGGAAAGACCCCGTGAACCTTCACTGCAGCTTGGCATTGGCCGCTGGTCCCGCGTGTAGAGGATAGGCAGGAGGCATCGATCCGGAGGCGCCAGCCCCCGGGGAGCCGCCCTTGGAATACTGCCCTCGCGCGACCGGCGTCCTAACCCGAGGCCGTCAACCGGCTCGGGGACCGTGCCAGGCGGGCAGTTTGACTGGGGCGGTCGCCTCCTAAAGGGTAACGGAGGCGCGCGAAGGTCCGCTCGGGACGGTCGGCAACCGTCCTTTTGAATGCAAGAGTACAAGCGGGCTTGACTGCGAGGCCCACAAGCCGAGCAGGTGCGAAAGCAGGCTCTAGTGATCCGGCGGCCCCGAGTGGGTGGGCCGTCGCTCAACGGATAAAAGGTACTCCGGGGATAACAGGCTGATCTTGCCCAAGAGTCCACATCGACGGCAAGGTTTGGCACCTCGATGTCGGCTCATCGCATCCTGGGGCTGGAGCAGGTCCCAAGGGTACGGCTGTTCGCCGTTTAAAGCGGTACGCGAGCTGGGTTCAGAACGTCGTGAGACAGTTCGGTCCCTATCCTCCGTGGGCGCAGGAGAATCGATGGAGGCTGCCCCCAGTACGAGAGGACCGGGGTGGACGCACCTCCGGTGAACCGGTTGTCGACCAACGGCACGGCCGGGTAGCCGCGTGCGGCGCGGATAACCGCTGAAGGCATCTAAGCGGGAAGCCGTTCCAGGGATTAGTTCTCCTTCCGGTAAGGGCCCAGGTAGACTACCTGGTCGATAGACGGCAGGTGCAAGGCTGGCGACAGCCTCAGCCGAGCCGCACTAATCGCCCGAGCTCTTCCGGAACCGCACCTCGCGGCCCGCGGGACATGCGCTCGAAAGCGCGGTCCGGGCACGAGGATGCCCCCGAGTCAGATCTTTCCTATGCGCCATGCGGCCCCCAGGGCACGTAGATGAGACCCAGGACACCGTAACGGTGGGCGCCGCCCACCGGTCAGCGGCCAGAGCATGGGGGGCACGCCCGGTCCCGTTCCGAACCCGGAAGCTAAGCCCCATCGCGCCGAGAGTACTGCGGGGCCAGCCCGTGGGAGGCCAGGGCGCCGCTGACCGGTGGACGGCACCGAGCCGTCGGATGACTTGAAGAAGGGGGAGGCCTCGCGGCCTCCCCCTTTTTTGCGTTTTATAAAGAGCTGTAATACAAGAACTCGCCTTCTTTTAGCTTGTCTTACTGTTTGGCTGTATTTTGAGTCCTTCTTTTGTATTTGCGCGATAATAATTCCCATTGGCGTTAGGGAGGACTTGATGTTTACCGTTTTTGTCTTGGGCAATATTGCTTCGGGTAAGTCGACTGCCTGCCGCTATCTCGAATCTCATGGCGCCATGCTTATCGATCTGGACGAGCTTGCCAAATCGCTGTATGTGCCAGGCTCCGATATCGTCAATGCCCTCGCGGAAGAATTTGGCTGGGATATTTTGGATGAGGAGGGCGGCATTCGCCGCAGCATCCTCGCTTCTCGAGCTTTCGCTTCTCCTGATTCGGTCGCACGGCTCAATGACCTTGTGCACCCCGTTCTCATTGAGCAGCTGTCACTGAGGATTCTCGATCCGGTTTGTTGTACGGTTTCATCTCCCCGTTATCCCTTTGCGGTTGTCGAGGTTTCTGCTCCGACTGGTTTTGAGGATGCATTTGGCTTGGCTGATGAAATTCTGGTCATCAGCGCCCCTTTGTCAGTTCGTCGCGAGCGTGCTATTCAGCGTGGCATGGAGCCATCTGATTTCGATGCCCGTTCTGCTTGCCAGCCCGATGAGTCTGCGCTGTGCAATCTCGCTACAACGGTGATTGATAATGCCGCAGGCGATAATTCGCTCTTTGAGCAGCTTGACTCATGGCTTGCATGCCATGGGTTTATAGACACTGCGAATAAGGAGGATGCCGATGCCTAAGACACGTTTCTTTGCGTGGTATCGCCTTATACCGCTGGCTGCCGTTTTTGCCTTCGGCCTTATCTCATTCGTTTACTCGTGTGCTCCTGCGGCTTTCTTTAAGCCGCTGTATCCCATTGACTACGAGGCGTATGTAAAGCAATCGAGCATTTCGCATAATCTGGATCCGTATCTGGTGTGCGCTGTCATTAAGTCGGAATCGAATTGGGATCCCGAGGCTGAGTCGAATCAGGGTGCTCAGGGATTGATGCAGCTGATGCCCGAGTCTGCCCAGGATATGATCGCCAAGGGTCTTGTCGACGGTGGGGGGTATTCGGCCGACAACCTTAACGATCCTGCTACGAATATCGAGTTTGGCTGCGCGTACCTCTCGTATCTCTTAACGTATTTCAACGGGTCGACGGATAGCGCTATTGCCGCATATAACGCCGGCATGGGCAATGTGGATGGTTGGGCGCAGCAGAGCACCTCGCTTCACAATGCGATTACCTTCCCCGAGACGCAGGCTTATCTGATTCGCGTCAATAATGCCTGGGTTCGCTATAAGACGCTCTATCCCGATCGGTTCGTATAGGACTAAGCCCACCTCCTGCGTATACTGCAGATGTATGAGTTAGGAGTATCCATGGCGGAATTTGAAGTAGAACGCGTTGGTGGTGAACTTAAGCGCTTTGGCGTTGAGGGCGCTGAGGTGCCGTTTGAAGTCGTTTCTCCCTATGAGCCTGCAGGTTCTCAGCCTAAGGCCATTGAGTCGCTTGTGCAGGGTGTGAGGGACGGAGATCGCTATCAGGTTTTGCTGGGCGTGACTGGTTCGGGCAAGACCTTCACGATGGCTAAGACTATTGAGGCCCTGGGGAAGCCGACGCTGGTCATGGCTCCGAATAAAACGCTTGCCGCTCAGCTTGCGAGCGAGCTCAAAGAGTTCTTTCCCAATAACGCTGTGGTCTACTTCGTCTCGTACTACGACTACTATCAGCCCGAGGCGTATGTGCCGCAAAGTGATACATATATCGAGAAAGACTCATCGATTAACGAAGAGGTCGAGATGCTGCGCCATCAGGCGACCGCATCACTGCTCTCTCGACGAGATGTGATCGTCGTCGCATCGGTCTCGTGTATCTATGGCATTGGCTCTCCTGAGGACTATGCGGGCCTAGCCCCGAACGTCGACAAGAAGGTGCCGCTCGAGCGCGATGACTTTATCCATGCACTTATCGACATTCAATATGATCGCAATGACTATGACCTGGCACGCGGCACGTTCCGCGTGCGCGGCGATGTTGTCGACGTGTATCCGCCTTATGCCGAGCATCCGTTGCGGTTTGAGTTCTTTGGCGACGAGGTCGAGCTGATTGCCGAGATCGATGAGGTCACCGGTGAGATGCTGCGTGAGTACGAGGCCATCCCCGTATGGCCGGCATCGCACTACGTGACCGAGAAGCCGAAGGTCAAGGCGGCTCTGAAATCGATCAGCGAAGAGTGCGAGAAGCGCGTGGCGGAGCTCAAGGCGACCGACAAGTTGCTCGAGGCGCAGCGTCTGCAGCAGCGCACCGATTATGATCTTGAGATGCTCGAGACGATGGGCTTTTGCAACGGCATCGAGAACTACTCGCGTCATCTGGACGGTCGCAAGCCGGGCGAGCCGCCGTTTACCCTGATCGATTACTTTCCCAAGGATATGCTCTGCATCATCGATGAGAGCCATGTGACAGTGCCGCAGATTCGCGGCATGCACGAAGGTGACCGCTCGCGTAAGGTGACGCTGGTGGAACACGGTTTTCGCCTGCCCTCGGCGCTCGATAACCGCCCGCTTCGTTTCGATGAGTTTGAGGCAAGGATCCCCCAGTTTATCTATGTTTCGGCCACGCCGGGCGACTATGAGCTGCGGGTTAGCCAGAACGACGTTGAGCAGATTATTCGTCCGACCGGTCTGCTCGATCCCAAGATCGACGTTCGTCCGGTCCGAGGCCAGATTGACGATCTTGAGGACGAGATTCGCGAGCGCGTTGCCCGCAAGGAGCGCGTGCTGGTGACCACGTTGACCAAGCGCATGGCCGAGGACCTGACCGACCATCTGCTCGACGCGGGCATTAAGGTCAATTACATGCACTCTGATACGGCGACAATGGACCGTGTCGAGATCTTGCGAACGCTGCGCGAGGGCAAGATCGATGTTCTCGTTGGCATCAACCTGCTTCGCGAGGGCTTGGATCTTCCCGAGGTCTCACTGGTGGCAATTCTCGATGCCGATAAGGAAGGCTTCTTGCGCAACCGCCGTTCGCTGATTCAGACGATTGGCCGTGCGGCCCGTAACGCCGATGGCGAAGTCATCATGTATGCAGACGTTGTGACCGATTCGATGAAAGAGGCCATCGAGGAGACGCAGCGCCGTCGCGAGATTCAGATGGCATATAACGAAGAACATGGCATTGTGCCCAAGACAGTGCGCAAGGCCATCAACGACATCTCAAGTTTTATTGCCGAGGCCGAAAAAACTGTGGGCTCCAAGGGACGCTCGAAGGGCGACTCTCTTGGCCATGGCGCATTCTATACGCCCGATGAGCCGAGCGAGGGCGGTGTGCCGGAAACGGTGGCGCCCGAGCAGACACTTGCGGAACAGTTGGAAGAACTGCCGCATGACGAGCTTGTGCGGATCGTCGAAACCATGGAAGAGGATATGCGTAACGCTTCTGCCGCCATGGACTTTGAGGAGGCGGCGCGCCTGCGCGATGCCGTCGTTCAGATTCGGGCGATGCTCGAGGGTGCGTCTGAGGACGAGACGATCGAGCGCTTACGTTCGCAGGCCCGCAAGGGTTCCACGTTCGCATCGGGCAGAAAACGCCAGGGTGCACGGTTTAAGAAATAGCAAACAGGTCCCGAGTTCCCTGTGGAGCTCGGGGCCTATGTCTTTTGCGCGCTGGAATTCGTGCGTTAGAGGTCTGCGATCAGGGCTTCGGCACAACGGATGCCGTCGGTGGCTGCGCTCATGATGCCGCCGGCATATCCAGCTCCCTCACCACAAGGGTAGAGGCCCGGGGTCGACACGGCATGGCACGTTCGGTCTCGGGTGACAGTGACCGGTGAGCTCGAACGAGTCTCCACGCCGGTAAGAATGGCATCGGGGCGGTCGTAGCCGCGTAGCTTTTTTCCGAGTAGGGGAAGTCCCAGGCGGAGCGACTCGACGATATGCTGCGGCAGGGCTTCGTCAATTGCCGTCCAGGTCACACCGAGCGGATAGGTGGGCTTTACCTTTCCGGGCGCCTTGCTGGCGCGTCCTGCGAGGAAATCTCCGACGAGTTGTGCCGGTGCGTTCCAGTTGGAACCGCCCAGGCGATAGGCGGCCGCCTCGCAGGCACGCTGGAGCTCGACGCCGGCGAGCGGGTCATCGTTAGGAAGGTCCTCAGGCGTGACGTTAACGAGTAGGGCGGCATTTGCATTGCGTCCGTCGCGGGCATTGAGACTGGCGCCGTTGACGCACAGGTGGCCCTGCTCGGAAGAGGCGGCGACAACCTGCCCGCCGGGGCACATGCAAAACGAGAACACGCTGCGGCCGTTGGGAAGATGGGCGACGAGCTTGTAAGGGGCTGCTCCGAGGGCAGGATGTCCCGCCGAGGCTCCGTATTGGACTCGGTCGATGTCGCGCTGCGGATGCTCGATGCGAACGCCCATGGCAAAGGTCTTTTGTGCGAGGGCCACGTTGTGGCCCTTAAGGAGCTCAAAAATATCGCGAGCAGAATGCCCGCAGGCGAGGATGAGGTGCTTTGTCTCGATTGGCTCGCAAGCGGCGTCTTGGGACGATTGGACATCAATACCGGTGATGGCGCCAGACGCGTCGATGCGAATGTCGACGAGCTTCGTTCGATAGCGGACGACACCTCCGAGCTGCTCGATGCGCTGGGATATAGCGGTGACGACCGTGGGAAGGATGTCGGAGCCAATGTGCGGCTTGGCATCCCACAGAATATCGCGGGGCGCGCCCGCCTCGACGAAGGTTTCGAGGATAAGGCGATGGGCGGGATTTTTGGTTCCCGTATTGAGTTTGCCGTCCGAGAAGGTTCCCGCGCCGCCCAGGCCAAACTGGATATTGCTCTCGGGGTCGAGGATGCGCTCCTTTAGAAAGAGGTCGATCGCCTGCGAGCGGCGAAATGCCGGGTCGCCGCGCTCGATGAGCAAGGGCTTAAGACCTGCTTCGGCGAGCGTAAGCGCAGCGAAAAGGCCGGCGCATCCGGCGCCGACAACGACAGGGCGTTCTTGAGGCGCGTCGGAGGCGGGGGAGGGGAATGAAGGCTCATCGTCTTCTATCGCGCGTACGCGCGAGCGGTCACGCTCGGCAACGCTGTCGACCGCTTCTCGCTCGAGGTGGGGACTAGTCAGCTCAACACGAAAGCTCAGGATAAAATGGACGTCTCGTTTTTTGCGAGCGTCGATTGACTTGCGGTGGAGCTCGATGGACTTGATCTCGGAGTCCTTGCAACGTAGGACGCGCTTGGCGACTCGCTTGCCAACAATGAGACAGGCATTTTCATCGCCGGCTTCATCGAGCGACGCGTTGACTTGGGTGATTTCGATCATCGAGGTCTCCTTAGAGGCAAGAAAGAGGCCGTCCGGTATCCCAGACGGCCCGAATGTGTTTTTGATTATAGACTGCGCGGCTACAGGCTGCTTGCAGCGCGAATGCCCGAGAGCCAGGCCCACGCAAGGTTAAAGCCTCCGCAATCGGCGTCGATGTCGAGCGCTTCGCCGCAGACGTAAAGCGGGGCGTCGACAACGCTGCGCGCGCGTAGACTGGGTGTTGAGATGCTCTCGACAGATACGCCACCACGCGTGACCTGCGCCGAGCGCTCATCGGTCGTCCCCTCGGCAAACAGCTTAAAGTGCTTGAGGATCGAGACCAGATGGATGACATCGTTGGAGCCTGGATGGCACTGTTCGAACGCTGTGCAGACGACGCGGGAGAGTTGCGGGGCGAGCATGCCGTCGAGCCAACGGGGATCGCGGGGTGAAAAGCGGCCGAGCAGTTCAACGCGCCGGTTGAGCATATCGAGCAACTCGTCTTTGGAGAGGTCGGGGAAAACGTCGAGCAGGATCGTATCGCCGTGCTGGATACGACGAGAGAGGTTGAAGACAGCGACACCCGAGATACCGAAGGTTCGAAACAGCACTTCACCGTCTTCGTGCCAGAGCTCATTATGATTGCGGGCGAGCGTCAAGCAGGCGCGGACGCGCAGGCCATCCAACGTCTTGAGTGCCGCTCGATCGCCAACGACCGTTGCCGATACGGGGCAGAGGATGGGGCGCAGCGAAGTGAGGGGAAGGCGAAACGTATCGGCGATACCGGTGGGGTTGCCGCCCGTAGCGATAATTACGGCATGTGCCTGCAGGGCCTCGTTCTTGCGAGGGACATCGGCGAGCGCCTTCCGAAGCGAGCGGAGCTCCGATTTTCGGTCGTCGTGCTTTTTTGCCTTGAGCGCCCGCGCTGGACGGTCTATTTGGAGTGCCCAGCCTTCGGAAGCTTTGTGCGCCGTGGCAACGTTGGCTCCGCAGATTAAGGTGACGCCCAGACGATCACAAACGTTGAGAAGCGCGTCGCGCACCGATTCGGCGCGAAGGGAGCGCGGGTACAGCCGGCCTTCCTCGGAGGTTGTCATGATGCCCAGCGAGGAGAAGAAACCCATAAGCTCTTGTTCGGGCTGGGGGCCCATGACGGATTCGACGAATGCGGGGTGGTTATACCGCTGAGGATCAATCGATTCGTTGGAGAGGTTGCAACGGCCGTTACCGGTCGCAAGGAGCTTGAGGCCGCAGGCGACATCGCGCTCAACGATGCAGACGCTTTTGCCAGCGCGTGCGGCCGTAATGGCGGCGGCGAGGCCTGAAGCCCCGCCGCCGATTACCAAGACGTCATAGAGGGCGCTCGCGTTCACTTAGGCCTCGTCGGTCTCGTGCGGGGTAATAGCCTCGACGGCAGAGACTGCCTTGGGCAACATGCCATCGGGCAGCGCGGTCTCGACCTCGCCCTTATCGCAGGCCTCGGCGAGTGCCGGATTAATGGGAAGCTGGCCCAAGATGTCGAGGTTATAGCGCTCTGCGACCTCGGGGAGCTTGCTCTTGCCAAAGACCTCGATCTTCTTGCCGCAGTCGGGGCACTCAATATAGCTCATGTTCTCGACAATGCCCAGAATGGGGACGTTCATCTTCTCGGCCATGTTGACCGCCTTGGCGACGATCATCGAGACCAGATCCTGCGGGCTCGTGACAATGACGATGCCGTCGACCGGCAGCGACTGGAAGACGGTGAGCGCGACGTCGCCTGTTCCCGGAGGCATGTCGACCAGTAGGTAGTCGATGGGGCCCCACGAGGTCTCGCTCCAGAACTGCCTAATGGCGCCTGCGATGACCGGACCGCGCCAAAGGACGGGGTCGGTCTCGTTTTGGAGCAGCAGGTTGGAGCTCATGACCTTGACGCCGTGCTCGGAGATTTCGGGCAGCATAAGGTTGCCAAGGGCATGGACGTGGCGTCCACTCATACCGAACATCTTGGGGATAGAGGGACCGGTGATGTCGGCATCGAGGACGCCGACCTTGTGGCCGTGACGGGCAAGCTCGGTGGCGATGGCACCGGTGACAAATGACTTGCCGACACCGCCCTTGCCGGAAAGCACGGCGATGACGCGCTTGACCTCGGACAGCGTGTTCTCCTCAAATTGCGACGGCGACGTTTGTCCGCCGGCGGCCTGTGCGTGTTCGCAACCCATGTATGACTCCTTTGTATATGCTGGGGCCGGGGCCCCGCGATGTGACACGAGCGTCATTGTACCCTCGTTTGCGAGCGGGAGTCATTTGCGATGCGTTTGGGCCGAGCGTGCTTGCAATACGATGGGCCCAAGCGAATGGGCGGGCTTACTGAACTTTGCTGGCGAACTCGAGGTATTGCATGCGCTGCAGCTTGTCGATCGTCGAGGCGTAGGGGCTGTCTTCCGATTCCAAGTCGTAGCGCAGCCCGTCGGCACCGAGATAGCCGGCGACATTGATGGTGGGCACATCTGACCTTGTCGCAAGCAGGGCCTTTTGGTAATTGGTGAGCGGGGCGCCGATCTTATTAAGGGTAATGGCTGCAATCTCGTTTGCCCCGACGGTGTCGTAGACGTTGAGCTCGGTATTGCCGGCGATCTCATAGTTAGCCCAGACGAGATATGTCGACTGATAGATACGGAAAGCGTGGCTTGCCGTATCTTCCTGAGGGTACAGCTCGTCGTTGAGAGTCGTTGCGGCGCTCGGCTGATGGTCGCCAAAAAAGACAAGAACAACCGGTCTGCCGATGTTGCGGAGCTCGTTGATAAAGTACTCGAGGTCCCGGTCGGATGCGTTGATGCAGGTGAGATAGGTGTTGAGCGCGCTGTTGGCGCCTTCGCTGGCTCCCTCGACCCAATAGTTTGTCAGCTCTTCGGCGGGAACGGTGCCATAGTCGTAGCCGCCGTGATTTTGCATCGTGACGTCAAAGATGAACTGCGGCGCTTCGTCGGTTCTAAGCAGGTCGAGTATCTTGTCGTAGGTGGCGTAGTCGCATACGCCGGCATGGTAATAGGGCGCACCTTCGAAATCGCCGATTGAAAGAAAGTCTCCAAAGCTCAGCTGCTGATAGATTTTATCTCGATGGTAGTTGACGGGGTTTTGCGGGTGCATAGCGGTAGTGGTATACCCAAGCTCTTTAAGGTCCTTTGCCAGGCTGTTTACGCCATTCATCTGATACAGCTGATAGGGGATCTTGCCTAATCCGACAAAGGCCGTTGTCGCTCCGGTCAAAAATTCGAATTCGGAGTTCGCCGTTCCGCCACCGGCGACCGAAGCGAGCATGGTGCCGCGAACAAGTGTGTCGGGAAGCGAGTTGTAGAATGCGGGGCCGGTGTACCCGGCCGCCTGGAGCTGCTCAAAGCACGAAAGGTCGCTAAAACTCTCATTCATGACGGCAACAATCGTCGGCTTGATTTCATTGAACTGGGCAACGGCCGCCGCGCGCTGCTCGCTCGAGCCATATGTGCTGTCGTAGGCGGCGGCGAGCTCCTGCTCGATGCTCTGCGCCTCATCGGGCGTATAGTCTTCGGGCTTCTCAATGGGCAACTCGTTGACCATTTCGGTGAACGAAGTGATAAAACCCTGAGACGCATACGTGGTGATGGGCTGCCAACGGTCAAATCCAAAATCCAGCGCCTGCTCCAAGTCGATGTTGGAAAAGCCTGAGAGCCCCACAACGGTCACTAGCAGAAAAGCACAGAGGTTAGTGGCGATAGCGGGGAAGACATGGGTGGGCGTACGGAGCTTTCGCGGTCGGATGAGCGAAAGAAGCCCCAGGGAAATCTCCAGCAGGGCGAGAGAGGTTACGATTCCGGCGGTAAAGGTAAACTCGTATCCCTCGCTCACTTCCATTGCGGTGCCAAGGGCCAAGATATCGCTTGGCAGGATGGCTTCGCCTTTAAACGTTATGACGAAGTGCTCGGCAATGCCAAGGATGCAGCAGACGACGGGCACGAGAGCCATGACGCCTCCATGACGCTGTCCCAGCAAATAAAGGGAGAGCAGAACCGTCGCGAGCAGCCCGACGGAAAACCCGAATGAGTTGGCGGGAATGCGATAGAACGTTTCGTTGCAGGCAATTTCGAGTGAAACGAACGAGAGCGCTGAAACAGCGGCGATGACAAGGATGTCACGGCAAATACAGGCAACCGTTCCCGTCGCAAGGTCGGTTTGGTCGATAAGTCCCGAAACCAAGGGCTCGACAAGAAGCATGACGGCGGCAGCACCGAGCGCCGAATAAGAAAGGACCCATAGGGAGCTGCCCTCATTTACGAGCAATTGATTCGTAACCCATGCAGCTACCACGCCGAGCGGGATGAGGAGCGTCGCGCACCAAAAGACGCGGGCAATGGGTGGCTTTTCGTTGCGTTTGATTGAAAAATACACGCGCACGACGACGGCGGCCACGATAAGGACGGCGATGAATATGGGCAGATTGGCCATGTCGCTCGAAGTGATTTCAAGGGGGATATCTTCGGTCATGGACGTTCCTCTGGTACAACAAATTAAGTTCAGTATTAGATTACTGTAACCTTTCCACGGCATTTCGAGAAACAAAGCGCCCGATACGCAAAGCTAAAGGTCTGCGAATCTTGTATTACGAACATCTGTGCGCGTCGAGTGCGCTAAACTCATCGGCAGTATGATTCGATGCAATAGGAGGCAAGGAGCTTCCATGTCTGATTCTTCTATCGTTATTCGCGGCGCCCGTGAGCACAACCTCCGTGATATCGATGTTTCCATTCCGCGTGACCAACTCGTGGTCATTACCGGTCTTTCTGGCTCGGGCAAGAGTTCGCTGGCATTTGACACTATCTATGCCGAGGGCCAGCGTCGATACGTCGAGAGTCTTTCGAGCTATGCGCGCCAGTTCTTGGGACAGATGGACAAACCCGACTTGGATTCAATCGACGGCCTTTCGCCGGCGGTGTCGATCGACCAAAAGACGACGTCTAAAAACCCTCGCTCGACGGTTGGCACCGTAACCGAGATTTATGACTATCTGCGCCTGCTGTTCGCCCGTGTGGGCACCCCGCACTGTCCCGAATGCGGCCGTGTCATTGAGCGCCAGACGACCGACCAGGTTGCCGACAAGGTCTTGACGGCGGGGGAGGGCCGCCGCGCGTTTGTGCTGGCACCGGTGGTGCGCGGGCGAAAAGGCGAGTACACCAAACTGTTTGAGGATCTTCGCGCCGAGGGCTTTAGCCGCGTGCGTGTCGACGGTGAAGTGCGCTCGCTCGACGATCAGATCGATCTGGACAAGAAGTTCAAGCACGATATCGAGGTCGTGGTCGACCGCATCGTGATCCGTGAGAACTCTCTGGGCCGTATCGCCGAGTCTGTTGAGCAGGCGACCGCGCTGGCGCACGGCAATGTGAACGTATACTTGCTGCCCGACCGCGACGCTCCCGAGGGGACCGAAGGCGAGTTGCTGGAGTATTCGCTGGCGTTAGCGTGCCCGGAGCATGGGCACTCCATCGATGACCTGCAGCCGCGTGATTTCTCGTTCAACGCGCCCTATGGCGCGTGCCCAGAGTGCGATGGCCTGGGCTTTAAGAAGACGGTCGATGCCGAGGCCCTAATCGAAGACCCCTCGAAGTCGATCGCCGACGGGGTCTTTGGCAGCCTGTTTGGCAACTCTAACTACTATCCGCAGATTTTCGCTGCGGTCTGCAAACACTTTAAGGTGAGCGTCGATACGCCGTGGGAGGATCTGCCTCCGCGGGTGCGTCGCGCGTTTTTAGACGGCATGGGCGACCAGAAGATTTCGGTCGACTATCAAAAGCTCGATGGGCGCCGCAGCCAGTGGGACACCAAGTTCTCGGGCGTGCGCAATATCCTGTACGAGCGCTATACCGAGACGACGAATGAGAACACCAAGGCGCGCTTGGAGAAGTACATCCGCGAGGAGCCGTGCTCGAGCTGCCACGGCGCTCGTTTGCGCCCCGAAATGCTCGCTGTTACCGTAGGCGGTAAGTCCATTTACGAGGTCTGTTGCCTATCGTGCCGCGAGTCGCTCGAGTTTTTTGAGGGCTTGGAGCTTACCGAGCGCCAACAATTTATCGGCGGGCGCATCGTTAAGGAAATCCTGGAGCGCCTGCGCTTTCTGGTCGATGTCGGACTCGACTATCTGACCCTCGACCGTGCCTCGGCGACGCTTTCCGGAGGCGAGGCCCAGCGCATTCGCCTGGCAACGCAGATCGGCGCCGGCCTCATGGGTGTGCTGTACATTTTGGACGAGCCGTCGATCGGCCTCCATCAGCGCGATAACGAGCGCCTGATCAAGACGCTTGAGCGCCTACGCGATATCGGCAATACCGTCATCGTCGTCGAGCATGATGAGGATACGATTCGTGCTGCCGACTATGTGATCGACATGGGCCCCGGTGCGGGCGTGAACGGCGGACACGTGGTCGCCGCGGGAACGCCTGCCGATATCATGGCGTGCCCCGATTCGATGACGGGTGCCTACCTGACCGGCAAGCGAATGATTCGGGTTCCCGATGAACGCCGCAAGCCCGGTCGCGGCTGCCTTAAGATCACGGGCGCCCGTGCCAACAACCTCAAAAACGTTACCGCCAAGATCGAGTTTGGTACGCTTACGGTCGTTACCGGCGTGTCGGGATCGGGTAAGAGCTCCCTGGTTACCGACACCATCGCACCTGCCCTTACGAATGCCATTCACCGTTCGACGCGCCCTGTGGGTCCGTATAAGAAAATCGAGGGCATCGAGTGTATCGATAAGGTTATCGATATCGACCAGTCGCCGATTGGTCGCACGCCGCGTTCCAACCCTGCTACGTACATTGGCCTGTGGGATGATCTTCGCGCGCTGTTTGCGAGTACGCCGGAGTCGAAGGCGCGTGGCTACTCGCCGGGTCGTTTCTCCTTTAATGTGAGTGGCGGGCGCTGTGAGGCGTGCAAGGGCGACGGACAGATCAAGATCGAGATGCACTTCCTTCCCGATATCTACGTTCCTTGCGAAGTTTGCGGCGGTAAACGCTACAACCGCGAGACACTCGAGGTCACCTACCGTGGCAAGACCATCTCGGACGTGCTAGACATGAGCGTCACCGAGGCGCTGGCCTTCTTTGGGAATATCCCGCAGATTAAGCGCAAACTCCAGACGCTGTACGATGTAGGCTTGGGCTACGTGAGCCTAGGCCAGCCCGCCACGACGCTCTCGGGCGGCGAGGCGCAGCGCGTGAAGCTCGCTAAGGAGCTCCATCGACGCCAGACGGGCAAGACGTTCTATATTTTGGACGAGCCGACGACCGGCCTTCATTTTGAGGACGTCCGCCAGCTGCTCGATGTGCTGCAGCGCTTGGTCGATGCGGGCAACACGGTGCTGGTGATTGAACACAACCTTGATGTCATCAAGGTTGCCGACCGCCTGATCGATATGGGTCCCGAGGGCGGTAACGGCGGCGGAACCGTCGTGGTTTCGGGCACACCGGAGCAGGTTGCGGACTGTCCGCAGAGTTATACGGGCAAGTTTTTGGCGCCGTTGCTCAGGCGCGACCGGGAGCGTCAGGCTCAACTTGATGTTCAATAAATAGGCGATTCAGTTTATGGGCGCCACCGACTCCTTGTGATTCGATGGCGCTTGCTGTGCCGAAGTGACTTATGCAGCCGAATTGGACATATACTTAATCCTTGCGTCCGAATGCGAGGAAAGGATATGTCATGGCAAAGGCTGTAAAGACGCCAAAAACCAATGCGATGCGCGAGCTGGAAAGCGCCGGCATTTCCTATGTTCTACATACGTACGAAGACGATGGCGATGAGTCGGTGGGCCTGGGGGTCGCGATTTCGGAGCAGCTTGGCGAGGAGCCCGGACAAGGATTTAAGACCTTGGTCTGCGTGACGCCGTCCAACGACCACGTCGTGTGCTGCATCCCTGTTGCCGACGAGCTCGATCTAAAGTCCGCCGCGCGTGCCGCGGGGGAGAAGTCCTTGGCCATGATGCATGTGAAGGATTTGCTTGCGGCGACTGGCTACGTTCGCGGCGGCTGCAGTCCGGTCGGTATGAAAAAACGCTACCGGACGCTCATTGATGAGACATGTGTCCTTTGGGATACCATTTTTATTTCGGGAGGCAAGCGTGGTTATCAGCTCGAGCTTGCACCTGATGATTTAATTGCATTTTGCGGGGCGACAGTTGCCGCGATTACGAGAGAGGACTGAGCGATGCCGCAGGAAGAATTGAAGCGCGGAGCTCATTTTGCAGAAGAATCTGCGCCTCAGACACCCTCATCCGAAGCTTCTTCATCGCGAGATGACACTGACGACATGGGCTCGTCGGACTACTCCACGGTTGGTCGTTCCGCCGGGCTTATGACCATCCTGACCATCGTGTCTCGCGTCACTGGTTTTATCCGCACGTGGGCAATGGCGGCCGCTATCGGCATGTCGCTACTCTCGTCCTCCTATCAGGTCGCCAACAACCTGCCCAATATGCTCTACGAACTCGTGATGGGCGGCATGCTCGTGACGGCGTTTTTGCCCGTGTACATGGGCGTGAGGCGTGAGCAGGGTCGCGAGGCCTCTAACGAGTACGTGGGCAACCTGCTCGGCATTCTGCTTTTGGTGCTGGGTGGCATTTCGTTGCTGGGGACCGTGTTCGCCCCGGGCTTTATCTGGACGCAATCGTTCCTTTCGGGTGACGGCGGCAGCATGGATACCGCTGCGTTCATGTTCCGTTTCTTTGCCATCCAGATTCTGTTTTATGGTTTGGGTTCGGTGTTCTCGGGCGTTCTCAACGCACACCGCGACTACTTCTGGTCGACGTTTGCCCCGGTCCTCAACAATGTGATCGTCATTGCGAGCTTTATGGGTTTTGCGCCCGTGTCCGCACAGTTTGGCGAACGTGCCGGCATCATCTTGATTGCGGCCGGTACGACCCTCGGTGTCTTTGTTCAGATGGCATGTCAGATTCCCGCGCTTGGCAAGCACGGCGTGCATCCCCATATCCATATCGACTTTAAGGACCCCGCGCTGCGCCAGACGATTGCGCTCGGTATCCCGACGCTGCTCGCCACGGTGTGCATGTTTGTCTCGACTTCTATCACCAACGCTGCCGCGCTGGTGGTCCAGCCCGAGACTGGCCCTTCCGTCATCGCCTATGCGCGCCTGTGGTACACGCTGCCCTACGCGCTGATTGCCGCCTCGCTTTCGACGGCGCTCTATACCGAGCTCTCTCACGACGCACAGGAGAAGGATTACGACAGCGTTCGCACGGGCATTTCGCGTGGCGTCGCCCAGATGCTGTTCTTCCTGGTTCCGTTCGCGCTGTACCTGATTGTCTTCGCGCGTCCGCTCAACATGATCTACTGCGCTGGCAAGTTCGATGAGTCCGGTGTGGGGCTGGTGTCGGAGTTCCTTATCTACCTGGCACTTTCCCTGCCGCTCTACGGCGTGGTCGTGCTGATGCAGAAGAGCTTCTCTGCCTTGCTCGACATGAAGCCCTATAGCCGCTATTGCCTGTATTCTGCCATCGGCCAGGCCGGCTCGGTTCTGCTGTTTGGCGTTGTGCTGGGCTTCGGTATGCCGGCAATCGCGCTTTCGTATGTCGTCGACTACGTGATCTTGGTCGGCTGTTCGCTGTGGTGGCTGCGTCGCCGCCTGCGTGGTCTTCAGGTTAAATCCATCCTGCATGGCGGTTTCTTTGGCCTTTTGCTCGGTGGCCTGGGTGCTGCCGCAGGCGCCGGCGTCATGTGGGCGCTTGAACGCTTTGTCGGGGCGCTTGGCGGCTCGATTCTGATTACTCTTGGCTACGTTTGCGTTGCGGGTGTCGTCTCGCTTGCTGTTACCTTTGGCCTTGCCGTCATCCTTAAGATGCCCGAGGTCTCGGCGCTGCTTCGTCGCAAGTAGGTGCGCGTGGCCGGTCACGACAACATTCCAACGCTTGCCGAGCAGGTTTCGCGCGTTCCCACGCAGCCCGGCTGCTACCTTTGGAAAGACGCCAAGGGCGATGTCATCTACGTAGGCAAGGCGAAAAACCTGCGCGCCCGTATGCGTCAGTACGTGACGCTGCAGGACGAGCGCCAGAAGATCCCGCTGATGATGCAGCTGGTGGCGAGCTTTGACTATATCGTGGTGGAGACCGAGCACGAGGCGTTGGTGCTCGAGCGCAATTTGATTGGTCAGTACCATCCGTACTTTAACGTCGACCTCAAGGATGACAAGAGCTACCCCTTTATCGCCATTACAAAGGGCGACCTGTATCCCGCTATCAAATACACGCGTGAGCGTCATAAGCCGGGAACGCGCTATTTTGGACCTTATACCGATAGCCGCGCGGCACGTGAGACGATAGATACGCTGCGCAAGGTTATCCCCATCTGCTCCGCATCCTGTGCGGAGTGGCGTCGTTGTCGCCGTATCGTCGAGTCCCACAAGGGCGAGGAAGACATCGTCAATATGATTTGCGCGCAAAACGGGCGCCCCTGCTTTGACTACCATGTCGGGCGCGGCCCAGGTGCGTGTGTCGGCGCGATTTCCCCGGCAGACTATGCCAAGAACGTCAAGCGTGTCGAGCGCTTTTTGTCGGGCCATCGCAAGGATGTCGTCGATGAGCTGACCTCCGAGATGACGGATGCCGCTGAGGCGCTCGACTTTGAGCGCGCGGCACGCGTCAAACGTCGTTTGGAGGTCATCAGGGGTCTGGACGATCGTCAGCAAGTCGTTTTTCCCTCCAGTGTCGATATCGATGTCATCGGTTTCTATCGCGAGGAGACCATCTCCGCCGCTTGCGTCTTCGTCGTTCGCGAGGGCCGAACAGTTCGCACCTGCGAGTTCATTCTCGACAAGGGTCTTGATGTTGACGAGGAAGAGCTCCAGTCGGGCTTTCTTAAGCGCTATTACGACGAGACGGCTGATATTCCAGCTGAGGTCAACCTTTCCGTCGATCTTGAGGATGCGGAAGCGCTGGGGGAGTGGCTTGCGGGCAAGCGTGAGCGTTCCTGCCATCTCCATAGGCCGCAGCGTGGCGAAAAGCACCGTCTGCTCGATATGGCATCCAAAAATGCGCGCCATGCCCTCATGCGCTACATGATGCGAACGGGGTACGCTGACGACCGCACCAATCAAGCGCTCCTGGAGCTCGAAAGTGCGTTGGCGCTGCCATCGCCGCCGTTGCGTATCGAGTGCTTCGATATCTCTACACTTCATGGCACCTTTACGGTCGCCTCGATGGTGGTGTTTACCAACGGGCGCGCCGACAAGAGTCAGTATCGTCGTTTTAAAATTCAGGCCGAATTGGACGAGGCAAACGACTTCGTGTCGATGTCCGAGGTTTTGGGACGACGTTATGCTCCCGAGCGCATGGCCGACGAGCGCTTTGGCTCGCGCCCCGATTTGCTCGTTGTCGATGGCGGTAAGCCGCAATTGACCGCTGCGATCAAGCAACTTGAGGCTCTTGGGCTCGATATACCAGTTTGTGGCTTGGCAAAGGCCGATGAGGAGGTTTTCGTGCCTTGGGACGAGACTCCCGTCGTGCTGCCGACCGGGTCCGCGTCGCTCTATCTAATTAAACAGGTGCGCGATGAATCGCACCGTTTTGCCATCACGTTCCATCGCGAATTGCGCGATAAAGCCATGACGGTTTCGGTACTCGATGACGTTCCAGGCGTGGGACCCACCAGAAAACGTGCCCTTATGCGCCATTTTGGCTCGATGAAGCGTTTGCGCGCGGCGAGCGAGCAAGAGATCGCGGAAGTTCGAGGCATTCCTGCCGATGTCGCCAAAGCGGTTCACGAGGCGCTCGTTGCATGGAATGCCGAGCGCGCCGAGGCGGCGGCAAAGCAATCCGAAAACTAAACACGCCTCTAAACAACTGATATACATGATTGCGTGATTTTCAATCATTTATTTCACGGCGATTACCAGCCGATTTCGGGTTTAATTAACGCTAAAACGTTTGACTAGCCATGGTGAACAACCCTGCTATCCTGCGGGTTGACGAAGACTGATATCTCACCTCGTCGATACATACTGTCTGGCGAATCGTTTGTCAATGAATTCGGTGAACGGTAGCAAATACCGTTCAAGCGTATGTATGTATCGGTCGCCGAGCGCGGCACCTCAGTTGGGTTCGTCGGTAGGTAAGGTATATATCGTCCGCAAGTTGCGCGGGGGCACGTCTAGGCGCTCCCGGGTAAGATTCTCTATTGATAGGAGAAGACATGGCCATCATCAACAAGGGTATGTCCAGGCGTTCGTTCCTCGGCCTCACCGGCAGCGTCGCTGCTGTCGCAGGGCTTGGTCTCACCGGCTGCGGTGGCAGCTCTAGCGACGAGGGTTCCGCTTCCGGTTCCACCGATTCCGCCAACCGTGGCGGCGGCGTGATCACCGCTGGTTCCGCTTACGCTCCGTCCAGCTTCGATCCCGCCAGCACCGGCTCCGCTGTGGGCCTGGGTGCTAACTGGCACGTCGTCGAGGGCCTCTACGGCATCGATTACCACGACTACAGCACCTTCAACGAGCTCGCCACCGACGATCCCAAGTCTGTGGACGACACCACTTTCGAGGTCACCATCCGCAAGGGCGCCAAGTTTTCCGATGGCACCGAGGTCACCGCTGACGATGTCGTTGCCTCCTACACCGCTTGCGCCGCTTCCGCTACCTATGCTCCGTTCTTCCAGCCCTTCGAGTCCATCGAGGCCAAGGACGCCAGCACCGTGACGGTCAAGACCAAGGTCCCCAACTTCTCCCTGCTCAAGGATCGTCTGGCCATCGTCCGCGTTACCCCGGCCACCCAGACCGAGGAGGATCGCGCCAAGCAGCCGATCGGCTCCGGCCCCTGGATGTACGACTCTATCTCCGATACCGAGATCACCCTGGTTCCCAACCCCGAGTACAACGGTGAGTATGCTGCCGAGGATAAGAAGATCCAGTACAGCATCCTGACCGACCCCACCGCTCGCGTTACCGCTCAGCAGGAGGGCTCCACGCTCGTTATGGAGCTCGTTACCGCTGACGCCGTCGACCAGCTCGAGAGCGCCGGCTGCAAGATCGATAACGTTCAGGGTTTCGGCACCCGCTTCATCATGTTCAACGTCGCCAAGGAGCCTTGGAACAACGTCAAGGTCCGTCAGGCTGTCATGTATGCGCTCGACACCGAGAAGATGGTCAGCAACACCTTCGCCGGCCTTGCCACCGCTGCCAGCTGCTACCTGCCCAAGAGCTTCACCAACTATCATGAGGCTTCCACGGTGTACAAGACCGACGCCAAGAAGGCTAAGAAGCTCATCGAGGAGTCTGGCATCACCCCGGGTGCCATCACCCTGCGCACCACCGACAACGAGCAGATTAAGGGTATGGCCGCCCAGGTCAAGAACGACCTCGACGCTCTCGGCTTCGATGTCACCATCCAGACCGATACCTCGCCGGCCACCTACGCTGCCATCGACGGCGGCGAGGCCTACGATATCCTCCTTGCCCCTGGCGATCCTTCCTGCTTCGGCGCCGACCCCGACCTGCTGCTCAACTGGTGGTACGGCGACAACGTCTGGATGCAGACCCGTTGCCCGTGGAAGGAGTCCGCTGAGTGGCAGAAGCTCCACGGTCTCATGGACGAGGCTCTTGCCGCCGAGGGCGACGAGCAGCAGAAGAAGTGGAACGAGTGCTTCGACATCATTGCCGACAATGCCGTTCTGTACCCCGTTGTCCACGTCAAGACCGTCTCCGCTTCCTGGGACGATCCGTCCACTGCGCCCAACGGCGAGGCCCTCGATGGCTTCAAGGGCATCGGTACGACGAGCATGTCCTTCAGGGGCGTTGCGACCGTCAAGGCGTAAGACTCGCTTGAGTCTGTATGCAGGATGTCGGTCGTTGGGACCGTATCCTCATAGTTGAAACAAAGACCCGGGCGACCTCGATGTCGCTCGGGTCTTGTAATGAGTATCCGTACTCATATACCAGTTGGTCCTACCGACAAAAGAAAGGGGAGAGAACGTGAACAACTTGCTACGTTTGATTGGAAGGCGTCTTGTGGCGCTGCCGATCATGGCATTGGGCGTCACCGTCCTGGTGTTCTTCCTTATGTCGTTCTCCAAGACCGACCCCGCCTACACGGCGTTGGGTGACGGTGCCTCGCCCGAGGCGGTTGCCGAGTACCATGAGAAGTATGGTCTGGACGACCCCTGGCCTGTGCGCTACGTGCGCTATATGGGCGATTTGATCCATGGCGACATGGGCACCTATGGTGCTGCTCGCAACTCCGTTGCCAAGCGCATCTCCACGGCCCTGCCCGTCACGATGCAGCTGACCTTCATCGGCCTTGCCATCGGTGCGGTCGTTTCGTTTTTACTCGGCGTCATCGCGGCACTGTATCGCGACAAATGGCCGGACCAAGTGATCCGCGTCTTTTCCATCGCCGGCTTGGCAACCCCGTCGTTCTGGCTTGCCGTTCTGTTGATCCTGCTGTTCTCTTCCTACCTTAAGGTGCTTCCGGCATCGGGTGCTCTGCCTCACTTCACCACGAATCCGGCTGGCTATCTGGGACGTATGATCATGCCCGCTATCGCCTTGGCATTTCCGCTGACGGGCCAGATGACTCGTATCGTGCGTACCGCCATGGTCGAGGAGCTCGATAAGGATTATGTCCGTATGGCTCGCGGCGCCGGCGTTCCCGAGAAGGTCGTCGTCGGCATCAACGTTCTTCGCAATGCGCTGATCACCCCGGTCACCACCCTCGGTCTTAAGATCGGTTACCTCATGGGCGGCGCCGTCGTCATCGAGGTTATCTTCAACCTCCCCGGCATGGGCACCGCGATTCTGCAGGGCGTTCAGGGCAACGAGGCGAACCTGGTTCAGGGCGTCGTTATCGTCGTTGCTCTTGCCTTCATCATCATCAACATCGTGGTTGACATGCTCTACCTGCTCATCAACCCGCGCATCAGGACGGTGTAGATTATGGTAAAGATTCGAGAGAAGCAAACCGAGCAGCTCGAGAAGGCTGCCTCCAAGGGGCTCAAGCTCGGTGGCTGGAAGAAGATGACGCTGTCTTCTAAGATTGCCGCCGTCGTGTTGGTGCTGGTCGCCCTGACTGCGATTCTGGCGCCCCTTCTTGCCCCCTATAGCCCGGTCGAGATTTTTACGGCTCGCCAGGCTCCCGGCAACGGATTTATCTTCGGTACCGACGATAAGGGTCGCGACATTCTGTCGCGCATGCTCTACGGTGGTCGTTACTCGCTGATTATCGGCTTTGGCGCCACTGCCATGGCTCTGGTCTGCGGCTCGGTCGTGGGCGCCCTTGCGGCGGTTTCGCGCAAGGCCGTTTCCGAGACGATCATGCGTATCCTGGACATCATCATGTCCATCCCGGGCATCGCCCTCGCGGCCGTCTTCGTCTCCATCCTGGGCAACTCCGTGCCGTCGATCATCTTCGCCATCGGCTTTATGTACACTCCGCAGATTGCCCGTATCGTGCGCGCCAACATCGTGTCCGAGTACGGCGAGGACTATGTCCGCGCGGTCATCGTTTCCGGCGCCAAGGCTCCGTGGATTTTGATCAAGCATGTTCTGCGTAACTGCATCGCCCCGATCATGGTCTTCACCGTTACCCTGGTCGCCGACGCCATCATCTTCGAGGCCTCGCTGACCTTCATCGGCGCTGGTATCCAGGAGCCCACCGCTACCTGGGGCAACATCCTCGCCGACGCCCGCGGCGGCGTGCTCGCCGGCCGTTGGTGGCAGGCGCTGTTCCCGGGCCTGGCCATCATGATCACCTGCCTGGCGCTCAACATCCTCTCCGAGGGCATTACCGACGCCATGGCCGCTGCTCCCTCCGCCGCCCTGGATCCGACCGATTCCTCCAAGCGTCGCGAGGCCGACCTGCTGGTCTCCGACCCCGTTCGCGCCTACAAGGAGCAGGCCCAGTCCCTCTCCGCTCGCCTTGGCGCCCTGCGCGATGTCGAGCTCAAGCGTGACGATCGCCATGTGCCCGACGAGTCTGTCGAACCGATTCTCTCGGTCCGTGACTTCTGCATTCAGTTTGAGCATCACGGCGATATCAACGTCGTCGACCATGTCAACTTTGACGTCCGTCCTGGTCAGACCATGGGCCTGGTGGGCGAGTCCGGTTGCGGTAAGTCCATCACCACGCTGGCCATCATGGGCCTGACCGACGATGACGAGCACCTTTCCGGCGAGGTCCTTTGGGAGGGCCGCGACCTGCTCAAGATGAGCAAGAAGGAGTGGTTCGGCCTGCGCGGTACCGATATCGCTATGGTCTATCAGGACGCCCTGTCCTCGCTCAACCCCTCCATGCTCATCTCTGCCCAGATGAAGCAGCTCACCAAGCGCGGCGGCACCCGCAGCGCCGAGGAACTCCTGGAGCTCGTGGGCCTCGACCCCAAGCGTACGCTCGAGAGCTACCCGCATGAGCTTTCCGGTGGCCAGCGTCAGCGTGTCCTGATCGCTATGGCCCTTACCCGCGACCCCAAGCTGGTCATCTGCGACGAGCCCACGACCGCTCTGGACGTTACCGTCCAGAAGCAGGTCATCAAGCTGCTCAACGACCTTCAGGCCAAGCTCGGCTTTGCCATGATCTTCGTCTCGCATGACTTGGCGCTGGTCGCCGAGGTCGCCCATAACATCACGGTTATGTACGCCGGTCAGGTTATCGAGCAGGCGCCCACCAAGGAGCTGCTCACTAACCCGATCCACGAGTACACCCGCGGTCTTCTGGGCTCCGTTCTGTCCATCGAGAGCGGTTCGGGCCGTCTGCACCAGGTGCCCGGCGCCGTTCCGAGCCCGCGCGATTTCCCCAAGGGCGATCGCTTCGCGCCCCGCTCGAGCCATCCGCGCATTGGCCTGGACACCCGTCCGGTCTTCAAGCGCGTGCCCGGCACCGAGCACTTCTATTCCGAGCTCCCCGACGAGGTGCTCAAGGCAAATGGTTTGACCCCTCACGCGGAGGTGATGTAGATGAGCGAGACCGCAGTCAACGGCGTCGAGCCGATCATCTTCCTTGATGACGTCCACGTCACCTTTAGGACCCGTACCGGCTCGATTCTGCACCCCAACCTGGTTCACGCCGTCCAGGGTGTAACGATTAGGCTCATGCCCGGTCAGACGATCGGCATCGTCGGCGAGTCCGGTTGCGGTAAGTCCACCACCGCCAACGTCATGTGCGGCCTGCAGGCCCCCACGAGCGGCAAGGTCTACTTTAAGGGCAAGGACGTAACCAAGCGTACCGCCGAGGACCGTCGCCACATGGGCCGTGTCATCTCGGTCGTGTTCCAGAATCCGGCTACGGCGCTCAATCCCCGCATGGTCGTTCGCGAGCAGCTGCTCGACCCCATGCGCGTCCACAACCTGGGTACCGAGGCCGAGCAGGAGAAGCGCGTCAAGGAGCTCCTGGAGCTCACCGGTCTGCCCAGCTCCGCCGCCGAGGTTCTTCCCGGCCAGCTTTCGGGCGGCCAGCGCCAGCGCGTCGCAATTGCCCGTGCCCTGTCGTTGAACCCCGATGCCATCATCGCCGACGAGCCCACCTCGGCTCTGGACGTTTCGGTCCGCGCGCAGATTCTGAACCTGCTGACCGACCTTAAGAAGGAGCTCGGCCTGGCCATGGTGTTCATCAGCCATGACATCCAGACGGTCCGCTATATCTCTGACGACATCATCGTTATGAATGGCGGCAAGATCGTCGAGCAGGGCGAGGCCAAGCAGGTCTTCCAGCACCCTCAGGACCCCTACACCAAGATGCTGCTCGGTGCTGCGCCGTCGCTGCTGCATCCCAAGCTCGGCGAGTAGCCTCGCTTTCCCTCCCGTGCGCCCGGTTCCCTTGTCGGGCGCACCTCCGTTGCGATTTCGAAAGGTTGGGTTCACGAGCCATGCCAAGTGCTCAGGAGCTACAACAGCAATTTGGTGGGTATCGGGGCGCCATGCCCCGTCCATCAGATTTCGATCTCTTTTGGAAGGACCGCATGGCCGAGGCCGACGCCGTCGGGCTTGACTATGCGATCGAGACGGCATCGGTCACCGATGCCGTGACCTGCCAGCTTTTCGACCTCTGGTATACCGGCATGTGTGGCGCTCGCCTGCATGCCAAGTACCTTAAACCCGTCTCGGACGAGCCCGTGCCATTGGTACTTCAGTTCCATGGGTATCCGGGTGCAAGCCGCAGCTGGTTTGAGCAGGCGTCGTTTGCGGGCATGGGCATGGCACTCATCGCCCTCGACTGCCCCGGCCAAGGAGGTCCCTCCGAGGACATTGGTGGATTTGAGGGCACAACGGTCGCGGGCCATATCGTCGCCGGTATCGACGGCGATCCGGCCAACCTCTACTATGTCCGCTTGCACCAAGATATTCGCATCCTGTGCCGCATCGTTCGCGAGCTCGAGGGCATCGATCTTGCCCGTGTGTTTGTGAACGGCGCGTCGCAGGGCGGCGGTTTGGGCATTGCGACCTGTGCACTTAACAGCGAGCTTATCAATCGCGCCGCCATCCTCTATCCCTTCCTGTCGGATTTCCGCCTGGTCTGGGATTTGGATGCCGACGACATTGCCTACGAGGGCCTGCGCTATTGGTCTCGCTGGTTTGACGAGGACTCGACTCGTATCGACGAAGCCTATGCCAAGCTGGCGTACTTCGATTCTAAGAACTTTGCCCCTATGGTCAAATGCCCCGTGCTGTTTGGCACCGGCACAGCCGATACCGTCTGTCCGCCAGCGACGCAGTTTGCGGTCTATAACAACCTGACCTGTGAAAAGCGTCATGAGTTCTTTGAAGGCTTTGGCCACGAGGAGATTCAGGATTTTGACGATCTGATCATTCCGTTTTTCTGCAAGGGAGGGGAGGCTCATGTCTAAGTGCGAGAGCAATGTCAATGAGCTGATTGTCTCCGACCTTGTGGGGATTCCCGGAACGGTCTCGTCAAGGCTCGCTGATTTCCGGGATTGGCGCGGTGATGCTTCTGCGGATGTTTCCGAATTAGAGATAGCCGCTTCGGACCTTGAGGTTTGCGGGCCGAGTATTACGGCGATCGATTTCGCCAATCCGTATGCCCGCTACTCCGAGGTTTCCTTTGAGCTTGGTGGCGATGTGGTCCACGCACGTTTGATCGAGCCTGCCGGTCGCGCCCGAGCATCCGAGCTTGTGCCGCTATGTCTGATGTTTCACGACATCGACCGACCCGTGCGGGGATGGCATCACATGACGAGGTTTGCGGCCATGGGATATGCCGTGCTTGCGCTGGACGATGAGGCGATTGGATCCAGCGAGCTGCAGCAGGGGATTGCCTCTGCTGCTTTTGTCAAGCGCGTCCGTTGGGGTTGCGCGATGGCGAAGGTGGCGCGCAATCTTGATGGCGTGGACCCCGACCGCATCTTTGAATGGGGCGAGGGCCTTGGCGGCGGAGTCGCGCTGGCGGTTTCTGCTCTGGACGAGCGGGGCCTCGCCTGCACGGCGGTTGCCAATCCAATTCCCGGTGGCCTCGAGGCGTTGTCGTCTCGGGTGCGTGGATCGGTGCTCATGGGCACATCGCTCATGGATGCCGTGAGTGATCCCAAGGGCCAGTTTGCCGTATTCAACGGTCTTGAGTGTGACCGGAGGCATATCATCTATGCCAAATACGCTCATGAGCGCATCAACGCGTTCGAAAACGAAGTCATTGACTTTTTTAACCAAACGTTCTACCCGTGTTCTTTGGCCTAGACGGCCTGGACACTGCCAACAAGAGTGGGTGGCATAGGGCCGCCCGCCAGACAACTAAGGAGATTCTTGTGGCAACTCAGAAATTCACCGGCGTTATCCCTCCCGTCGTTGTTCCCGATACCGAAGACCACCAGCTCGACGTTGCCTCCTTTGAGCGCAGCATCAACCGCATGATCGATGCCGGCGTCGATGGCCTGTTCTTCCTGGGCTCTTCGGGCGAGGTCGTTTTCTCCACCGATGAGCGTCGTCGCCAGATCATCGCCGAGGCCGTTCGTATCGTCGACCACCGCGTGCCCGTCCTGGTCGGCATCATCGATACCGAGACCGAGCGCATGATCGAGCACGGTAAGGTCGCTCAGGAGCTGGGCGCCGATGCGCTTGTCGCCACCTGCCCGTTCTATGCCCTGCAGGGCATGACCGAGGTCGAGGAGCACTTCCGCATCCTGCACGAGGAGCTCGACCTGCCCATCTTTGCCTATGACATTCCCGTCTGCGTTCACACCAAGCTCCCCTGGAAGCTCCTTGCCAAGCTCGGCGCCGAGGGCGTCCTTGCTGGCGTCAAGGATTCCTCGGGTGATGACATCTCGTTCCGCTATCTCGTTCAGGAGAACGAGAAGAACGGCCATCCGATGAGCATCCTCACCGGTCACGAGGTTGTTGTCGACGGCGCTTACCTCGGTGGCGCCGACGGTTCTGTCCCGGGCCTTGCCAACGTTGAGCCCGAGGGCTACGTGCGCCAGTGGAAGGCCGCTCAGGCCGGCGACTGGGCTACCGTCAAGGCCGAGCAGGATCGCCTCAATGAGATTTCGCACATCTGGGACGTCACCTCGGGCGTCCAGGGCTATGCCGGTGGCGTCGGCGCCTTCAAGACCGCTATGAACCTCATGGGCATCTTCGACAGCCCGACCATGCCGCGCCCGGTGAAGGCCATGACCGGCGAGAACGTCGAGGCGATTAGGAAGGTCCTTCAGGACAACGGTCTCCTGTAAAGCTTCCCAGGCACCCGACCTCGCCGTTCAACCGTGTGGCCATGACCCATTAGGTCAATGGCCACACGGTTTCTCGGCGATCTCGGACACCTGGAAAACCTTTACTGCGCTGTGACGGCTAGCCTGACGGCGCATTTCCTGTAGTTGTTTTTATCTCCGAAGGAGAGCGACATGGAGAACAAGTACGTCTGCTCTGTCGATATCGGCGGAACTAAAATTGCGACTGCCATCATGGAGTACCCGGCTGACGGTAGTGTGCCCCATCCCGTTTTTGAGGCCGAGGTTCCTACCGAGGCCCAGGAGGGCGGCGAGGCCGTCTTCCAGCGTATCGAGGCGTCTATCAAGGCCGCTCTTGAGGCGAATCCCGATGTCGAGGTTCTCGGTGTCGGTATCGGTGCCGCAGGCGTCGTCGATCCCAAGACGGGCGCCATTGCTTATGCCAATGAGATCATGCCCGGCTGGTCCGGCGTTCAGTTGGGGCCGCGTCTGCGCGAGGACCTTGGTCTTCCCGTTGCCGTTGTGGGCGACGTGCAGGCTCATGCTCTGGGCGAGGCCCACTGGGGCGTCGGCAAGGGCAAGTTCTCCGTCTTGTGCCTGGGAATCGGTACGGGCATCGGTGGCGCATATGTCGAGAACGGCCGCGTGATGCAGGGCTTCCATGGTGCTGCCGGTCATATGGGCCACATCGAGTGCTCGGCTGCCGCCGGCATTCCCTGCGCCTGCGGGCGTTCCGGCCATCTTGAGTCTGTTGCTTCGGGCACTTCCATTGGTCGTATGTACGATGAGCGCTTTGGCCGCGTCGACCCCAGCCGTCCTTCGGTCGGTCGCGATGTGAACGACCTGTGCCGTGCAGGCGACGCAAAGGCGACCGAGGTCATCCATGATGCCGGCTTTGCGCTGGGTGCCAGCTTGGGCTCGCTCGCTAACATCCTGGACCCTGAGGTCATCGTGCTTTCGGGCGGCGTGATTCACCAAGGTCCCGATTGGCGTTCGCAGACGTGGAAGGATTCGGTGCACGAGGGCTATGCCAGCCAGGCGCTCGATCCGCTTCAGGACACGCCGATCCTCATCGGTTCTCTGGAGGGCGATGCTCCGCTCATCGGTGCCGCTGAGCATCTTCTTGCCTCGTTGAAGTAAACGTATCTGCTGTAGGAGCCTCCCGAGACAACACGCCTCGGGAGGCTGTTCTGAGAAAGGTTGCAGCCTTATGACCGTCGATCCTTTGATTCAATCCCTGAAGGGCAAGCTCGTCGTGAGCGTTCAGGCGTATATGGGCGAGCCGCTTCGTACGCCCGAGACCATGGCTCAAATGTCTCGCGCTTGCGAGCTTGGCGGCGCCGCCGCCATTCGCTGTCAGGGCCTTGCCGACATTGCCGCTATTAAGGGTCGCTGTGAGGTTCCCGTCATCGGCCTGTGGAAGGATGGACACGAGGGCGTTTACATCACGCCGACGCTGCGTCACGCTCGCGCCTGCGTTGCTGCCGGTGCCGATATCGTGGCGATCGACGCCACCGATCGTCCGCGTCCCGATGGCAAGACCGTCGAGGATACCTTCCGCCCGCTGCACGAGGAGGGCGTGCTCCTGATGGCGGATTGTGCCACCATCGAGGACATTCGCCGTGCGGTTGATATGGGCTTTGACCTGGTATCCACCACGCTTTCTCACGGCGTCGCCGCCATCGACTGCACCATGGCCGATGGCCCCGACCTGCCACTCCTGCGTCAGGCGACCGAGGAATTCCCCGGTCTTCCCATCATCTGCGAGGGCCGCGTGCACACGCCCGAGGAGGCTCGCGCTGCGATCGATGCTGGCGCCTGGGCCGTTGTCGTCGGCACCGCCGTCACGCACCCCACGAGTATTACGAGTTGGTTCAAGGCTGCGCTTGAGGCGTAAGACAGGTCTCGTATCCGCTCGGGGCGGTATACTCAATATAGGCAATTGACCGCGCGGGATCCGGGTTGCTGGGTCCCGCGCTTGTTTTTGGGAGGCAGCACATGCAAAAGGGAGATGCCATGGATGCGGCGGAGCGCTCGGAGCGCATCCCCGATATCGTCATCATCACCGGAATGTCCGGATCGGGCCGCACACAGGCCATGCACGTGTTCGAGGACATGGGCTATTTTTGCATTGATAACCTACCTCCGCGTCTCATCGCCCAGCTTGCCGAGCTCGTCGGCATCAATACGGGCGTGGGCAGGCATCTCGCCGTCACCTGCGATTTGCGTAGCCAGGGACTGTTTGACGAGTTGCTCGATGCGGTCGCCGCGCTCGAAGAGCGCGAGATGAGCTGCGACATCGTGTTCCTGGAGGCTTCTGACGAGGTGCTGATTCGTCGCTACAGCGAAAATCGCCGCCGTCATCCCATTGCCAAGCCGGGGGAGACTACGGCCGATGCCATTCAGCGCGAGCGCCTTCAGCTGCAGGGCGTGCGCGATCGAGCCGATATGATTATCGACACGAGCCGCCTGCGCACCTCTGCCCTGCGCAACAAATTGCGCATGGCGTTCTCCGAGTTGTCCGACCAGCAGCTCATGGACGTTCACGTGTTCTCGTTTGGCTTTAAGCACGGTATGCCCGTCGAGGCGGACATTATGATCGACGTTCGCTTCCTGCCCAATCCGTTTTACGATCCCGAGATGCGTACCATGACCGGTCTCGATAAGAAAGTCTCCGACTTTGTTCTGGACCATCCCAAGACCCAGGAGTTCTGGAAGGCCTGGACGCAGCTGCTCGATACGGTGATGCCGGGCTATATCGCGGAGGGTAAGCCGCAGCTTTCTATCGCCATCGGCTGCACGGGCGGACAGCACCGTAGCGTCGCCATTGCCGAGGCCACGGCCCGTTACCTGGAAGGCGCCCAGTATCACGTGAGCATCTCCCACCGCGACCTGTCGCGCGCCAACACGAAGGCATAGGCCTGCATGTCGTTTACCGCTGAGGTGCGCGACGAGCTTGCGCGCTGCGAACCCGAATGTGAATACTGCGATTTGTCGACGCTTGCCGCCCTGACGCGTGTGAGCGGTACGCTTTCGTTGGCCGGCTCCGGGCGGTATCGTTTGACGGTCGCGACCGAGACGGGAGCCGTCGCGCGCACGATGATCACGCTGACGCATCGCATCCTTAAGCTCAAAACGGAATTCACCGTTCGTAAATCGGTCTTGCATAAGGTCCGTAACTATCTCATTACCCTGCCCGATCAACCCGACCTGGACAAGGCTCTGGTGCTGCTGGGCATTCTAGACCGCAGGGGAGGGCTCGTTGCTGGTGTTCCCCGACACATCGTTGCCCGTCCCTGCTGCAGGCTTGCCTACATCCGCGGCGCGCTCATCGCGGGCGGCTTCGTGGCCGATCCACGCGGCGATTTTCATTTGGAGATCGCGGTGCAGGGCGAGCAATATGCCAAGGGGCTTTGCGACCTGTTGGGGCAGATTGGGGTCCATGCTCGTGTTAATGCGCGGCGGGGGTCATATGCCGTGTACATTAAGAGCGCCGAGGAAATCGAGCATTTATTAAAGCTGATTGGTGCCAAGCGCAGCGTTGCCGAGATTGAGGAGGCGCGCGCGGTCAAGTTGGTTAAGAACGATGTGAACCGTCGCGTGAACGCCGAGCTCGCCAACCAGACCAGAAGCGCCGGTGCTGCCCAACATCAGCTTGCGCTTATCGATGAGCTCGAGCAGCGCGGCCTTCGCGATGCGCTTCCGGATGCCTTGGCGGTCTTTTGCGACCTGCGCGAGCGCTATCCCGATCTGTCGCTGCGTGATTTAGGGGAGATGGCTGACCCTCCCTTGTCGAAGTCGGCCCTCTACCATCGAGTTTTGAGGCTTGAAAAGCTCATTGAAGCAAACGGGTAGTTTAAAGTATCGACTTATATACGGATTTAGCTGCTATTTTATTCTTTAAAACGTTTTAACGTAAATTTGATTTTCAATTTCGAGCATTCTCGTGAAATTCAAGTCAAAAAAAAGGTATATTAGGCGAGTGGTTAGTTTGTGGGCCTCAACGGCGGGCGCTGTAGCTTGCGGGGGCCTTACGAAAGGAGACACAATGGCAGTAAAGGTTGCTATTAACGGCTTCGGTCGCATCGGTCGTCTGGCTTTCCGTCAGATGTTCGGTCATGAGGGCTCCGAGATCGTCGCTATCAACGACCTCACCTCTCCCGATATGCTCGCTTACCTGCTGAAGTACGACTCCACGCAGGGCAACTACGCTCGCGATCACGAGGTCGTTGCTGGCGAGGATTCCATCACCGTTGACGGCAAGGAGATCAAGATCTACAAGGAGGCCGACGCCAACAACCTGCCTTGGGGCGACCTCGACGTCGACGTCGTTCTCGAGTGCACCGGCTTCTACACCAGCAAGGCTAAGGCTCAGGCCCACATCAACGCTGGCGCCAAGAAGGTCGTCATCTCCGCTCCGGCCGGCAGCGATCTGCCCACCATCGTGTACAACGTCAACCACGAGACGCTGACCGCTGAGGACAACATCATCTCCGCTGCTTCCTGCACCACCAACTGCCTCGCCCCGATGGCCAAGGGTCTGAACGACTTCGCTCCCATCGTGTCCGGCATCATGACCACCATTCACGCCTGGACCGGCGACCAGATGCCGCTCGACGGCCCGCAGCGCAAGGGCAACAAGCGTCGTAGCCGCGCCTGCGCCGTCAACATCGTCCCCAACACCACCGGTGCTGCCAAGGCTATCGGCCTGGTTCTCCCCGAGCTCAACGGTAAGCTCATCGGTGCCGCCCAGCGCGTCCCGACGCCGACCGGCTCCATCACCAACCTCTACGCTGTCGTTGACAAGAAGGTCACCGTCGACGAGGTCAACGCCGCTATGAAGGCCTACGCTTCCACCATCTCCGAGACCTTCGGTTACAACGAGGACGACATCGTCTCCACCGACATCATCGGCGAGACCCACGGCTCCATCTTCGACGCCACTCAGACCATGTGCTCTGACCTCGGCAACGGCCAGACCCTCGTTCAGGTCACCTCTTGGTACGACAACGAGAACTCCTACACCTCTCAGATGGTCCGCACCATCAAGTACTTCGAGAAGTTCGTTGCTTAATTTAGCTTTTAGCGAATAGCTCGTTGAGCGTCTAAAGAAGGGCGCGGCCTCATAGGGCTTACACCCTAGGGTCGCGCCCTTTTTATAGGAAATCGTCTGCCGTAATGGGAGGCAGACACGTACGAAAGGTAGAAGCAAACATGGCCTTTACCAAGAAGACCGTCCGCGACATCGATGTCGACGGCAAGCGCGTTCTCGTCCGCGTTGACTTCAACGTGCCTATCAAGGATGGCGTCGTTGGCGATACCACCCGCATCAAGGCTGCCCTGCCCACCATCAACTACCTCGTTGAGCACAACGCTCGCGTCATCCTCATGAGCCACCTCGGCCGTCCCGATGGCACCGGCTTCCAGCCCGAGCTGTCCCTCGAGCCCGTCGCCAAGAAGCTCGCTGAGCTCTCTGGTCTCGATGTTGCCTTTGTCGCCGACACCTACGGCGAGAAGGCTGCTGAGGCTGTTGCCGCCGTCGAGCCGGGCAAGGTCCTCGTTCTCGAGAACGTCCGTTTTGACAAGCGTGAGAAGAAGAACGATCCCGAGATCGCCAAGAAGCTCGCTTCCTATGGTGACGTCTTCGTTCTCGATGCCTTCGGCACCGCTCACCGCGCCCAGGGTTCCGTCGTGGGCCCCGCCGCTTACCTGCCTGCCGTCGCCGGCTTCCTGCTCGAGAAGGAGGTCGACACGCTGACCGGCATCTTCGCCGAGCCCGAGCGCCCCTTCGTCGCTATCGTCGGCGGTTCCAAGGTTTCCTCCAAGATCGGCGTTCTCGATCACCTCATCGACTCCGCTGATACCCTGATCATCGGTGGCGGCATGGCCTACACCTTCTTCCTGGCTCAGGGTCTGACCGTCGGTCAGTCCCTCAAGGAAGAGGACTGGGTCGAGCGCGCCGGCGAGATGCTCAAGAAGGCCGAGGAGAAGGGCGTCAAGATCCTGCTCCCCATCGACAACCGCGTTGCCGATCACTTTGGCGAGGACGCTGTCCCCGAGGTTGTCGCTTCCGACGCTATCCCCGACGATCGTGAGGGCATGGACATCGGCCCCAAGACCGAGGAGCTCTACGCCGAGGCCGTCAAGGGCGCCAAGACCGTGTTCTGGAACGGCCCCATGGGCGTCTTCGAGTTCGACAACTTCGCTCACGGCACCCAGGCTATCGCCGAGGCTGTTGCCGAGGCCGACTGCACCTCGATCATCGGCGGTGGTGACTCTGTCGCGGCTGTCAACAAGTTCAACCTGGCCGACAAGATGAGCTGGATCTCCACCGGTGGTGGCGCTTCCATGGAGCTCGTCGAGGGTAAGGCCCTGCCCGGAGTGGAGGCGCTTCTCGATGCCTAATCGCACCCTTCTTATCGCTGGTAACTGGAAGATGAACAACGACGTCGCCGAGGCCGCCAAGCTCGCCGACGAGCTGGCTCAGGCTCTGCCCGAGGTTCCGGCTGGCGTCGAGGTGCTCGTCTGCCCTCCGACCATTGACATCACCACGGTTCATGACCGTATTCAGGCTGCCCCCATCGCCCTCGGTGCTCAGAACGTGTACTGGGAGGCCAAGGGTGCCTTCACCGGTGAGTCCTCTTGCGACATGCTCAAGTCTGCTGGCTGCACCTACTGCATCATCGGTCACTCCGAGCGTCGCGACTACTTCCACGAGACCGACGAGGATCAGAACAAGAAGGCCAAGGCCCTCGTTGCCGCCGGTCTTGTTCCCGTCTTCTGCTGCGGCGAGTCCCTCGAGGTCCGCGAGGCTGGCACCTATGTCGAGCACGTCGTGAACCAGGTCAAGGCTGGTCTCGAGGGTCTCGAGATCACCTGCCCCAAGCAGGTCGTCGTCGCCTACGAGCCCATCTGGGCCATCGGCACCGGCAAGACCGCTACCGCCGAGGACGCTCAGGAGGTCTGCGGCGCTATCCGTGAGACCCTCAAGGAGATGTTCGGCGAGGAGCTCGCCGACGGTATCCGCGTCCTGTACGGTGGTTCCGCTAAGCCCGGCAACATTGCCGAGCTCGTCGCCAAGCCTGACGTTGACGGCGCCCTCGTGGGCGGCGCTTCGCTCAAGGCTGCCGACTTCGCCTCTATGGTCGTCAAGGCAGGCGAGTAGGACATATGGCACAGCGTCATCTTCCTGCACTCCTGATCATCATGGATGGCTGCGGCCTTGCTCCGGCTGATGGCGAGAACGCCGTCGCCGCTGCCAAGACGCCCTTCCTTGATAGCCTGTACGAGAAGTATCCTCACACCACGCTCGGTGCTTCGGGCGAGGACGTGGGCCTTCCCGACGGCCAGATGGGCAACTCCGAGGTGGGTCACCTCAACATCGGTGCCGGCCGCATCGTGTTCCAGGAGCTTTCGCGCATCAACAACGCCATCAAGGACGGCTCCATCGCCAAGAACGAGGTCTTCGTCAAGGCTATGGACGACGTCAAGGCCGAAGGCAAGACCCTGCACCTCATGGGCCTTATGAGCCCTGGCGGTGTTCATTCTCACATGAACCACGTCGAGGCTCTGGTCAAGATGGCTGCCGAGCGCGGCGTTAAGACCGTTCGCGTCCACGCCTTCATGGATGGCCGCGACGTCGACCCGCAGTCCGGTGCCGGCTACATGAGCGAGTTCTGCGCTTTCCTGGCTAAGATCTCCGAGGAGACCGGTTGCGATGCGCGCGTCGCAACCGTTTCGGGCCGCTATTGGGCCATGGACCGCGACAACCGCTGGGAGCGCATCCAGCGTGCCTACGATGTCATGGTCAACGCGTCCGATGCCGATACCGACCCCGTTGCCGGTATCAAGGCCTACTACGAGAAGGATCCGCGCGGCGACGAGTTCGTCGAGCCCTTCGCTGCCCACAACGAGGGCATTCACGAGGGCGACGCGGCCATCTTCTTCAACTTCCGTCCCGACCGCGCTCGTCAGATGACTCGCGTGTTCACGGACAAGGAGTTCGACGGCTTTGAGCGCGAGCAGATTAAGCTTTCGCACTTTGTGACGATGACCGAGTACGATCCGACGTTTGACGTCGAGGTCGCCTTCCCCAAGACATTCCCCGAGAACGTTCTGGCCGACGTTATCGCCGCCAATGGCCTGAAGCAGCTGCACACCGCCGAGACCGAGAAGTACGCCCATGTGACGTTCTTCCTCAACGGCGGCATCGAGGAGCCCAAGGAGGGCGAGGAGCGCGTGCTCGTCGCTTCCCCCAAGGTTGCTACCTACGATCTGCAGCCCGAGATGAGCGCTCCCGAGGTTACCGAGAAGCTCGTCGCCGCTATTAACGAGGATCGCGCTGATTTCTACATCGTGAACTTCGCGAACTGCGACATGGTTGGTCACACCGGCGTGTTCGACGCCGCCGTTAAGGCCGTCGAGGCTGTTGACGATGCTCTGTCCAAGGTTGTCCCGGCGATTCTCGCCAAGGGCGGCTTTGCGCTGATTACCGCCGACCATGGCAACGCCGATCACATGTTTGACGTTGCTTCCGACGGTTCCAAGCATCCGTTTACGGCTCACACCACCAACCGCGTGCCGTTCATCATCGTTGATGATAAGGCCAAGCTCACCGGTATCGAGGACGGCCGTCTTTCCGATATCGCTCCGACCATGCTCACCATGGCTGGTATTGAGCCTTCCGCCGAGATGACGGGTCGCGTGCTCGCCACCGAGGCCTAATAGAAAACAAATACCGTTTTCTAGTAAGGGGGTTGTCCACAACCGGACGACCCCCTTTTTGGTATTTCTGCCATTTCTACCCCGTCCCTAAATGGCAGGTGGGGGAGTGTTGGAGGTTGTGGTACAGTACTGGAGTTTGAATTGTTCTATTAAGGAGCTTATCTATGGGTCCGTTTCAGATTCTTCTGTTTGTCGTTTGGGCTGTTTCTGCCGTGGCGCTGACGATTCTCGTTCTGATGCATTCCGGTAAGGGCACCGGCGTTTCGGATATGATCGCTAGCTCGCTGTATAACTCCAGCTCTGCCACGGGCGTCATGGAGCAGAACCTCGATCGCCTGACGGTAATTATGGCCGTCGTTTTTGCCGTGTGTGTCGTTCTGTGCATGTTCTTCTTCCCGCAGGGCATCGTCGGCTACTAAGCATCGGCGTATATACGTTTGTAAAGGGTCCCGCATGTGCGGGGCCCTTTTTGTTTACAGACTTGTAACAGAGTCAAAATATCCCCACATACTTCGCCCAACTAAAGAAATTCTCGACCGTTAATCGGAATTAGCCCCAAATTGTGCATAAAATGCGCTACTGTATTGCAAAACGTTGGCCCGCATTGCATAACCAGCCATAACGGCGGACCGCGTTTGAATGGTTCGATTGGGTTGTCTCGACGTTGCCCGGCCGAATTCACTTTGTCCTATCTCATAAGGAGGATGGCATGGCTGATTCTATGTTCCACCAGCCCGTTATGGGTCGTCGCGCCTTTGTTGGCGGCACCCTCGCTGCGAGCTCCATGGCTTTTCTTGCCGCGTGCGGCAAGAAGGGCGGCGACGCTTCCGGATCTGACTCCGGTTCGACGCTGAACTTCTACATCAACAACCCGGTCTGCATCGACCCCTACAACGTCCAGGAGGATCAGGGCACTCAGGTCGAGTACCAGCTCTTCGACGCTCTGACGGAGTACGACCCCGAGAAGGGCGAGATCGTTCCGCTAGCTTGCGAGTCCTTTGAGGCTAACGACGACGCCACCGAGTTCACCTTCAAGATCAAGAAGGCCAAGTTCCACAACGGTGACGACGTTACTTCCAAGTCCTTCAAGCTCGGTTGGGAGCGTCTAGTCAACACCAAGTCGGCCATCGCCACCGAGTATGGTCCTTCCGAGGTCTCCTATCACCTCTCCATGGTCGAGGGCTATGACGATCTGCTTGCCGGCAACGCTACCGAGCTCAGCGGTGTTACTTGCCCCGACGATGAGACCCTCGTCGTCAAGCTGTCTTCCGCTTACGCCGACTTCCCCTTCGTCGCCTCTCACCCGGCTCTGTCCCCGGTTCCCGAGTGCGCCGAGTCCGATGTCAAGAGCTTCTACCTTGCCCCGGTCGGTAACGGCCCGTTCATGATGGACGGCAAGTGGGAGGATGGTCAGGAGATCAACCTCAAGAAGTTTGACGATTACTATGGCGACAAGGCCAAGATCGACGCCATCCACTTCCAGGTCATCAAGGACATGGAGACCGCTTACAAGGAGTTCCAGGCCGGTAACCTCGATGTCTGCGACGTTCCCGTTGCTCAGATCGACGCCGCAAAGAAGGACCGCGGCGAGTCCAAGGACGGCTACACCATGGGTGACGGCGAGCATATGCTGCTCGGTGCCGAGCCTTCCACGTACTATCTGACCTGCAACACCACGGCCGAGCCGTTCAATAACGCCGACCTGCGCAGGGGCATCTCCCTGGCCATCAACCGTGAGGCCATCTGCAAAACCATCTTCAAGGGTACCCGTACCCCCGCCGACGGTATTGTTCCTCCGGGAATCGCCGGCTACAAGGAGGGCGCATGGGAGTTCTGCGCCTATGACGTCGACAAGGCTAACGAGTACCTCGACAAGGTCGCTCCCGCTGGCGCAAACGGCGATCGTGGCATCAATGTGACCCTGTCCTACAACCAGGACGGTGGCCACAAGGAGATCATGGAGTCCATCATCGGCGACCTCGCCAAGGTGGGCGTCACCGCCGTCTCCGATACTCCCGAGTGGTCTGCCCTGCTCGAGCAGTATCAGAACTTCAACTATCAGTTCGGCCGTCTGGGCTGGATCGCCGATTACCCGATCATGGACAACTTCCTGTACCCGCTGTTCCACTCCGACTCCCTCGGTGGCGACAACCGCTCCGGTTACAGCAACCCCGAGTTCGATGCCAAGGTCGACGAGGCCCGCACCACGGTTGATGACGAGGAGCGCATCGCCAAGATGCGGGAGGCCGACGCTATGGTCGCTGCTGACTGCCCGGTTATCCCGGTGATGTTCTACACGCACACCATCGCTGGCTCCGATCGCGTCAAGCATCTCTATGTTGATCCGCAGAAGCACGCCGATCTGGGTACCGCCGAGCTCGCCTAAGAGTTTTGCAGCTTCCATGAGGGTCAAGTATTTACGTAGACCTCATGGGAAACATACAGTTCTCCCTAACCTGGGGTAAACTGGCTGATGGTAATTTTGGGATGCCGGTCTGGCGATCGGCATCCCATTTAGGTTAATCCCTAGATAGGGGAGTGGTATGGGTAAGTACATCGTTAAACGTGTGCTTCAGTTCATCCCGGTATTTTTGGGCGTTACGCTGATTCTGTTCGCCCTCCAGAATATCGTGCCGGGAGACCCGATCAAGCTGATCGGTGGAGACAAGGCTCTGTCCCCCGAGGTGGAGCTTCAGCTTCGCGTGCGCTATCACCTGGTCCAGTCGGACGAGGACGGCAACGCGATCCTTGACGAGAACGGCGATCCCGTTCAAACGTCGCTCGTGGACCGTTATTTGTATTACATGAACGGTCTGCTTCATGGCGATCTGGGCAATTCGTACCAGCGCAAGCTGCCGGTTACGGAAATCTTTGCCCAGAAGTATCCGTATACGGTCAAACTTGCCGCGTGCGCTATCGTGCTCGAGGCAATCATGGGTATCGGTGCGGGTATCATTTCGGCGGTCAAGCGTTATTCCTTCTGGGATATTTTGGTAACGCTGACCACGTCGATCCTCGTTGCCGTCCCTGCTTTCTGGCTCGGTATGCTGCTGCAGCTGTTCTTCGGCGTCATCCTTAAGGATCTCACCGGCGGCGCATTCTCCATGCCGATCTCGGGTGCCGGCGGTGCCAGCTCCCAGTATCAGGATTGGATGCACTACGTGCTTCCGACCATCACGCTGGCTTCGGTTTCGACCGCCTATGCTGCCCGCATCATGCGTTCGCAGCTGCTCGACGTCATGAACCAGGATTACATCCGCACGGCAAAGGCCAAGGGTCTCTCCAATCGCGCGATCATCATCAAGCATGCGCTTAAGAATGCACTCATCCCCGTCGTTACCTATATTGGTGTCGACTTCGGCGGCATGCTTTCGGGCGCCATCCTGACCGAGACGGTCTTTAACTGGCCCGGCATCGGCTTCGAGGTCTACCGCGCCATTAGCATGCGCGACTGGCCCATCGTTATGGGCGGCGTTACGCTCATTGTTGTCGTCGTTATGGTGATCAACCTGCTCGTCGACATTAGCTATGCATTCCTCGACCCGCGCATCCGCCTTGGCGGTCCGTCGGATAAGGCCTAAGGGAGGTACGTCTCATGCAGGAAACTGATTCTCAGTCTCAGGAGCAGGCTACCGCCACCAAGGCCGCATCTGCTCCCGCCAAGTCCCGCACGCTGTGGGGCGACGCTTTTAAGCGTCTTCGTAAGAACAAGCTCGCCGTTATCGGTGTCTGCTGGATCATCATCGTTGTTGTGGTCGCCCTGACCGCCGATCTGTGGGCTAAGCCCTGGCTCGGCTCTCCTACGGCTTCCGACTCGACTACCATGGCCCAGACGTCGCTGCTGGCTCCGTGTGCCGAGCACCCGTTTGGCACCGACTCTCTTGGTCGTGACATTCTCGTCCGTGTTATCTACGGTGCACGCGTTTCGCTTTCCGTCGGTATTATGGCCACCGCCATCTCCACGGTGATCGGTCTGGTCATGGGCGCCCTCGCCGGTTTCTATGGCGGCATCTGGGATACGATCATCATGCGCTGTGCAGACATCTTCCTGGCGTTCCCGTACGTGCTGTTCGTTGTTGCCATGATTGCCGTTATCGGTCGTGGTCTTCAGAATGTCTTTATCGCCATCGGCATTCTCGGCTGGCCTTCGATTGCGCGCGTCTTCCGATCCGCGATCCTCACGGTCAAAGAGAACGACTATGTTGACGCTGCCCGCGCCATGGGTGCATCCGATGCCCGTATCGTTATGCGCCATATCTTCCCGAACTCCGTTGCTTCCATCGTGGTCTACGCGACCATGAACATCGGTGGCGCCATTCTGACCGAGTCCGCTCTGTCCTTCCTCGGCATGGGCGTTATTCCGCCTACGCCTTCGTGGGGCTCCATGATTCAGGACGGTCAGCAGTATCTTCTGACTGCTCCCTGGATGATGATCATGCCCGGTCTGGCAATTCTCTCGACGGTGCTCGCCTTCACCCTGCTGGGTGACGGTCTGCGCGACGCCCTCGACGTCAAGATGAAGGACGCATAAGGATGAAGAAGAACAAGAACTATGTGGACCTGAAGGACCAGCCGGTTCCCGAGGGCCAGCATCTGCTCGAGGTCGATGACCTTAAGATGTATTTCCACACCGAGGATGGTGTCGTTCGCGCTGTCGACGGTGTGTCCTACACGCTCGATCGCGGCGAGACCCTGGGTGTCGTCGGTGAGTCCGGCTCCGGTAAGTCCGTGACCGCCATGACCATCATGGGCCTCATCTCGATGCCTCCGGGAAAGATTGAGGGCGGCGACGTTCGCTACCGCGGTCGTTCGATCCTCGAGATGACCGAGGAAGAAATGCAGCATATTCGCGGCAACGATATCGCGATGATCTTCCAGGATCCTATGACCTCCTTGAACCCGGTCTATAAGATCGGCAAGCAGGTGGGCGAGGGTCTTCGTCTGCACCGTGGCTACTCCAAGCAGGAGGCGCTCAAGCGCGCCACCGAGCTTTTGGACCTCGTTGGTATTCCCGAGCCCGAGAAGCGCGTCAATGAGTATCCGCACCAGTTCTCCGGCGGTATGCGTCAGCGCGTCATGATTGCCATGGCTCTTGCCTGCGATCCCGATATTCTGATTGCCGACGAGCCCACGACTGCCCTGGACGTTACCATTCAGGCTCAGATTATTGAGCTTATGCAGGAAATGCAGGAGAAGAACGGCAACGCCATCATCATGATTACCCATGACCTGGGTGTCGTCGCCGATATGGCCGACAAGATCATGGTTATGTACGCCGGCCGTCCCGTCGAGTTCGGTACTGCTGAGGAAATCTTCTACGAGAGCCGTCACCCCTATACCTGGGGTCTGATCCGCTCCATCCCGGAGCAGGCTATCGATGAGAAGAAACCGCTTACGCCGATTCACGGCAACCCGCCTTCGCTCATGAACCTGCCCGAGGGCTGCGTCTTCTCTCCTCGCTGCCCCTATGCGACGGACAAGTGCCGCAAGCAGCGCCCCGAGCGCGTTGTCACCGAGTCTGGTCATTACTCTGCGTGCCACTACTCTGGTGACCCCGAGTTCCTCAAGAACGCTCCTGAGACGTCCCGTACGCGTAAGGATTCCAAGAAGGGAGGCGAGGCGTAATGGCAGATACCAACGAGCGTACTCCGCTGCTGAAGGTTGAGCACCTCTCTAAGGAGTTTCCCGCTGAGTCCGGCATGTTCGCCAAGCGCTTCTCCAAGCGTGTCGTCTCTGCTGTGAATGACATTTCGTTCGAGATTTATCCGGGCGAGACCTTTGGCCTGGTTGGCGAGTCTGGTTGCGGTAAGTCCACCACGGGCCGCACCATCATGCGCCTGACCAAGCCGACCGCCGGCAAAGTGTTCTTCCAGGGCAAAGACGTTGCCGAGATGAGCAAGCATGAGATCAAGGACATGCGTCGCGAGATGCAGTTCATCTTCCAGGACCCCTATGCTTCGCTGAACCCCCGTATGACCATCGGCGAGATCGTCTCCGAGCCCATGACTATTCACGGCGTGGGCACCAAGGAGGAGCGTATCGAGCGTGTTCGCGAGCTTCTCGACGTCGTTGGACTGAACCCCGAGCACATCAACCGCTATCCGCACGAGTTCTCGGGCGGTCAGCGTCAGCGTGTCGGCATCGCCCGCGCCTTCGCTTTGAAGCCCAAGCTGATCATCTGCGACGAGCCCGTTTCCGCTCTGGATGTTTCCATTCAGGCCCAGGTTCTGAACCTGCTCAAGGAACTTCAGGACAAGTTTGGTACGGCGTATCTGTTTATCGCCCACGACCTGTCCGTCGTGCAGCACATCTCCGATCGCGTTGCCGTTATGTATCTGGGCAAGATGGTCGAGGTTTCGGACTGGAAGACGCTCTATAGCGAGCCTCACCATCCGTACACGCAGTCGCTGCTGTCTGCCGTGCCGGTTCCCGATCCTGATATCCAGAAGACCCGCAAGCGCATCATCCTCGCTGGCGATCCGCCGTCGCCGCTGGATCCGCCGACCGGCTGCCGTTTCCACACGCGTTGCCCGATCGCGCAGGGCATCTGCTCGGAGAAGCTTCCTGAGTTTAAGGAAGTTGCCCCGGGTCACTGCTGCGCCTGCCACTTCGCCGAGCCGTTCCCGATCAAGGAATCGCACATCGACCTGTAGTCGGTTGTTTTCGTCCGGGCCCGTGCTGGACTTAGTTTTCAGAACATTCCGCAGACCAGGAAACCCCCTTATCCGCAGCTCCGAAGGAGCAGGAT
>UREM01000016.1 GCA_900546775.1 uncultured Collinsella sp.
CGTACATGTACGGATGAATGTGGGAGGTGTTCGGATAAAGTCGATAATCAAGGGTCGCGGAAAGGCCGTATACATATTTGGCTGGAGCGGACTTGAGGACGAGCTCAAGCTGTGGTGCGGCTGCATGGTGACATTCATCACAGATGATGAGGCCGTAATCACGAACGAACTCCTTGGCTATTGGTTCTCCGGTCTGGGGGTCCTTGCTGGACAAAGACTGGAATGAAGCAATGTCGATGAGATGGCTTATGGCGGTTTTGCCTCCTCCGATTTGGCCAATGAGCGGAGGCTGCCTTTTACTGATTCGTCCTTTTGGGGTTCGAACTGGCTTTCTGTTATCCGTAATGTCGATAAACCGTTCGAGCTGGGATTTCCATTGGGCAATGAGCGCAGTCTTGGGAACGATGACAAGCGTTGGAAGACCGATGGCAGCAATAAGATAGGCTCCAATGACGGTTTTCCCGAAACCCGTCGGCGCGGACATGATCCCGTCTTCACAGTTGAGCATCTGTTCGGCGGCAATTTGCTGTTCAGGGCGAAGAGCCCCTTTAAATGTCATCACAATTGGATTGCCCGACATGCGCTTGTCTGAATAGTGAGCAGAAGCGCCGGCTTCTTGAAGCAGCCGCTCGAGTTGTGCTTTACAGCCTCTGGGAATCGCAACGCAGCCATCTCTAAGTTCGCTGAGGTCTATGTACCGCGGTTTGCCGAATACCGATTGGTGCATTGATTGGGCACGGAAGAATTCCGGGTTGGCAAATGTTGCAAGCCTGCGAACCTCCATCTGGGCGGCCGGGCTCAGAGATTTTTCGGTTATGTAGAGCATATCGGCTTGCGTGACGGGTAGCGATGACGGGAAGTCCTGCGGCGCGAGCGGAAGCCGCTTTCGCGGCCTCTGAGAATGTGGCGCGGCGGTGTTTCCCGCCACTGCAGCTGATATTCCATGCGGTTTATTGTCGATGCTTTCGATCAGATTTTGCACCGTTGCATGTGGAATCAGCTGAATTTGCGAAAGGTAAAGCCATTGATCGGGAAAGGGCTCAAATTGCTCGTCAACAAATACACTGTTCCCTTTTCGCTGCGCTTTTCCTTGAAAAGGCAGTGCTATGAGATTTCCGAAGCCGCCCTCAGGAATGGTGGACTGCGCGGGCAGCATCCGGTCAAAAGCTTCAAAGGTGATTGTCTTGTTGAGCGCCGCCGCTTCGGTGATAAGGCTGCTTCCAAATTCTCGTGCGATCTTTGCGCTGGTGAGCTCTAGGAAGAAAAACCAGACATGTGCGCCGTTACCTGATCTCGATCGCTCGACTGCAGCATCGATTCCATGGTTTTTTGCGACAAGCCGAATGGCGTTTGTCGCTTCTTTCCAATCGGATCCGTCAAAGTCGATGACCAGGACTTTTGTGTTGCTGTCACTATCGAGAACGTATTGACCTATGACGTCTCGGAGCCTGTCGTCGTTGCCTTTGAAATGGGCGATGATCGTGGCATCGCTCAGCTCGGGGAAGATGCGGTTGCCGCATTCCGCGCATTTGGTTTTCTGACGATTTAGTTTGGGGCAAATGCCTGCCTTCCACTCATTTGCGCAGGCTGGTGTATAGCCGATTCCCCCGTCTTTTCTGCGGTACCCATGAGCGTAAACATCTTTGCGGCCAGTAAAGAGATTGCGAAAGAGTTCCAATTTGTCGCGCGCTGTGCTCGCACTGGTGACGATTCCCTCGACCTGTGCCCGTCTATCGAAAGATTCGCCAGCTTTCTCCCATTCTTCCAGTGTTGCGTAACGGATGTCTGGACCGTTGCCGCAGATGACGATTTGGCTGTGCGGCTCCGATACATGGGCGACGGTTTTCTTGAATTGGAATAGCGTGCCCCCGATGAGGGCGTATTGATGCGTGACGGTGCTCATGTAAATGCCGTTCTTGTCGGAGTTCATTGAAATGAGGGTACGTTATTTTGATTTTTAAGGGACTCGACTCTGATTTTGGTTCGGCGATAGCGGAGTACACCTCCGTGAGTGGTGTTTGGCTGGTGTCAAAATGTGCGGTAGCTGTTGCTGAATGGGTTTTGGCGGCCATGAGGTGGGCTGGAGGCGCAGGAAACTATCCTCGAATAGACCCTGTGGGCAAAAAATGGTAAATATGAGTACTGTGGTTTGAGCAGTAACATATCATCTGGAAAGTATTTAAGACCAATCGATTCGGATTGGATAGAATCAACCCTCTAAATATGACGATTCGGGACTTTATGACGCTCGGAATTGACAGAAGATGGCAAATTCAGCCAGATTGCGCTGTTACTAAACTGGTAACAGTACTCATATTTGCCATTTTTTGCCCAGAGGGTATCGCAAGGGGGTTGGACAAAGCATCGATCGCCGCCAATTTCTCGATTGGCTGGTTGGGCGGCAATGAAGTTGCGGCGTAATGGGAAGCGTTTCGCGGCCTTTTGGCTAAAACGGCCCCTTTTCCGCCGCGACTCCTAAAAAGACGCCGGCGCGCCTTGAGTTGCGGCGCGTCGGCGTGATGGCTTTGTTGTGGCTGGGTGTACTTCGGTTGTTCGACGGCTTTGGCATGTCCGATCTTGCCAGGCAAGCCTTGTTACCGTTTAACGTTTGCCCAGATAAAACCTGCCAAAATAAACCTGTCCCTAATTGGCAGGTTGGTAGCGGGGGCAGTAGCTGATGGCGATGGCATCGACGCCTACATGGGTGGCGATGGTGCAGCCGATGGGGCCAGTGCCGGCGTCTACGTAGTCCTGGCCCGCGAGCGCCTCGTTGACAAGTTCCTGCTCCTCGGCGGCGCCGGTCGTGAGCACGCGCACGCTTGAGCCCGGGTGCTCGTCCAAAAACGCGAGGCAATCTGCCATGGTGTTGGCGACGATGCGCTTGGCGCCGCGGCCCTTTTTGATTGCCTTGATCTCGCCCGATTTCCACTCCGGCGAAACGGCCAGGCGAATGTTGAGCATCTGCGTCAGCTGGCCGGCGAGCTTGGGGGCGCGGCCGTTTTTGACCAGGTTCTCGAGCGTGCGGGGAATCAGCAGCAGGTGGGCTTCGGGCAGCGTCGCGCGGATCTGCGCCTCGGTCTCGTCCAAGCTGCGGCCGTCCTCGCGCATGGCAAGCGCGTACTCCACCAGCAGGCCCTCGGCGCCCGAGCCGGTGCGCGAATCGATGCAGCGCACGTCGAGCTCGTGGGTCTCGGCGACCAGGCATGCGTTGGAATAGCAGGCGGACCACTCGCTGCACAGCGAGATAAAGATCGCGCTGTCGTGGCCATCGGCGCGTACGCGGTCAAACAGCGCCTTGAACTCGCCGGCGCTCGGCTGCGAGGTGTGCGGCAGCTGCTCGGAGCCGGCCATGCGGGCGACGTATTCCTCGGCGGTAATCTGCACCTGGTCGAGCAGGTCCTCGCCCTCGATAATCACATGCAGCGGAATCACGTAAATGCCGAGCTCTTGGGCACGGGCGGGGGAGATGTCCGACGTGGAGTCGGTTATGATGGCAAAAGACATAATTGCACCTTTCGTTGGGGCGCGGCAGCGCCGCCTTCTGAAAGCAAAGTGCGACAAGTATAGTGGAGTTGCTCTACATTGCTAGGTTCAATTGTTGAATAGTCAACAGTTTGAAGCGGTGGTGTGGAAATCATCAACTGGGGAAGAAGGGTGCCGATGGCGGCATTGCAACTTTGCGAGCGGCCGGTTGTGCTGTTCGATTTTGACGGCACGGTGGCCGATACGGGTCGGGCAGTGATGACCTCGACGCGCAAGACGCTGGCTGCGCGCGGGTTTTCGGAGACGCAGATGGGTGATCTGCGCCGCATGATCGGGCCGCCCCTGTGGAAGAGCTTTCACGACTTTTACGGCTTTTCCCGCGAGGAGTCGCTTGTGGTGGCCGATGAGTACCGCGCCTTTTTTGATGAACTGGGACCGGAGGAGTATCCCGTGTTCAATGGGGTCCCCGAGCTGCTGGATGGGTTGGTCGCCCAAGGCAAACGTATGGCCGTGGCGACGTCGCGCATGGAGGCCAAGTGCATCGACATGGTGCATGAGCTCGGGCTCTCTCAGTTTGAGGCGGTGATTGGCATGAATCCGCCGCAGGGACGCGAGACCAAGGCCGATTCGGTCCGCGATGCCCTGGCGGCGCTCGGCGCGACGGCCGACGATGCCGTGATGATCGGCGATCGCTTTAACGATGTGGAGGGCGCGCACGCAATGGGCGTGCCGTGCATCGGCATCTATTCGGGCGCGGCGGCGCCGGGCGAGCACGAGGCGGCGGGTGCCGATGCGGTGGTGCACTCGGTGGCCGAGCTTGCTAAACTTTTCGCTATCTAATGACGTAATGTGAGGGGCGAGCGCGCTCGCCGCTCATTGGTAAGGAGGTCGTCCATGAATCAGGTGGAGCAGAGCGTCGCCGAGTATGTCGACGAGGTCTGGGAAGATGTCGTCGCCGATATCGAGCAGCTGGTGAGCTATCCGTCCGTGGCAGTTTCTGCCGATGCAGAGCCCGGCGCGCCGTTTTGCCGCCCGGTCCGTGACGCGCTCGACTGTGCGCTCGGCATCGCGCAGAAGCTCGGCTATCAGACGAGCGACGACGAGGGCTATGTGGGCATTGCCGATATTCCTGGCCGCGGCGACAAGCAGCTCGCGACCATCTGCCACGTGGACGTGGTGCCCGCCGGCCCGGGCTGGAACACCGACCCGTTTGCGATGGAGCGTCGCGAGGGCTGGCTGCTCGGCCGCGGCGTTATCGACGACAAGGGTCCGGCGGTGCTGTCGCTCTACGCCGGCGCCTATCTGCTCAAGCACGGCATTGTTCCGCGCTACACCTTCCGCGCACTGCTGGGCTGCGATGAGGAAGTGGGCATGTCCGACGTTCACCATTATCTGGAGAACCACGCGAACCCCGACTTTCTGTTTACGCCCGATGCCGAGTTCCCGGTCTGTAATGCCGAGAAGGGCCAGTTTGGGGCGACATTTGTGAGCTCCAAGATCGACGGCGGGCGCATTGTGTCCTGGAGCGGTGCCGAGGCGAGCAACGCCATTCCGTCGCAGTCTATCTGCGAGCTTGCGATTGCCGCCGATGAGCTGCCGGCGCCGGTCGAGAACGGCGACCGCCTGGAGATCACGGCGCTCGATAACGGGCATGCGCAGATTTTCGCCCACGGCATTGGCGGTCATGCCTCGATGCCAGAGGGAACGATCAACGCCGTCGGGCTGATCGTGGCGTATCTGCGCGAGGCCGAGGACGCGTTTGGTGCACGCGACGAGCGCCTGCTGACGCCTGCCGAGCACGAGTTCGTCAAGTTCCTGGCCTTTGTGCATGCGGACGCCTATGGTCGCGGCCTGGGTATCGATGCGACGAGTCCGGCGTTTGGCCCGCTTACCTGCAACGCTGGCGTCATCCGCGTGGCGGATAGCCATATTGAGCAGGTCATCGACGTGCGCTTCCCCGACAGCACGAGTGCCGATACCATCCGCGAGCAGCTCGATCCGCTCGTGGGCCGTTTTGGCGTGACGTGCCGTGTGGGTCGTGCGAAGGTGCCGTTCTCGGTCTCTGCCGACGATCCGGCCGTGAAGGCGCTTATTGATACCTATAACGAGTTTACGGGCAAGCATGCTGAGCCCTTTGCCATGGGCGGCGGCACGTACGCGCGCAACTTTGCCCGCGCCGTCTCGTTTGGCCCCGAGGAGACCGGTCTGGAGCTGCCCGAGTGGGGCGGCCAGATGCACGGTCCCAACGAGTGCGCCAACGAGGAACAGCTCAAGCAGGCGCTCAAGATTTATATCGTGGCGATCTTACGTTTGAACGAGCTTGAGCTTTAAGGCTGCGGCGTTTTAACAACTTAGCACCCCTTTCGTCCGGGCTTTTTAAGTTGCGGTGGAATAGTTCCTAGAATGGGCGATTTGATGGCCAAGCAGGAACTATTTCACCGCAACTTTGTTTTTATTGGTGTAAAAGGCGGGTCATGCTTGGTGGCGGGTTTGTTATTCGTTTGTAAAGCCGAGCCGCGCTTGCGGTAAGGGTCTATCAAAAGCCCGTAAGAAACCGCAGTTGGTGCGGGCGCTGACCGGTCGGGGCCGTATCTTTCCAAACAGCAAAGCGGGCAGGGTGTCCGCGAGTCGCATGTATGAAAGGAAGATCATGCTCGATCAGGCTTATTCTCGTCGTCAGTTCCTCGGCCTCGCTGGTGGTCTTGCCAGCTTCGTGGGCCTCGGCCTCGTTGGTTGCGGCGGCACAGGCGCTTCCAACGCCGCCGACAAGGGCAGCGCCGCTGCTGCCGAGTCCGTCTCGGGCGAGGTGACCTACGACGGCGCCTCCTCGTTCCAGGCGCTCCTCGAGGCCGCTGCCGAGAAGTTCATGGATGCCAACCCCGACGTCTCCGTCTCCGGCTCGGGTAACGGTTCGGGCAAGGGCCTGACCGCCGTCGCCGCCGGCACCGTTACCATCGGTAACTCTGACGTCTTCGCCGAGACCAAGCTCGAGGCCGACCAGGTCAAGAACCTCGTCGACCACGAGGTCGCCGTCGTGGGCATGGGCCCCGTCGTCTCCAAGAACGTCAAGGTCGACGACCTGTCCCTCGAGCAGCTCAAGGGCATCTTCTCCGGCCAGATCACCAACTGGAAGGAGGTCGGCGGCGACGACGCTACCATCGTCGTCCTCAACCGCAAGGCCGGCTCCGGCACCCGCGCCACCTTCGAGGCTGCCGTCTTTGGCGACGAGGCCGTCGACTTTAAGGGCGACGCCGAGCTCGACAAGTCCGGCGACGTCCAGACTCAGATGGGCAGCACCGACAACGCCATCTCCTACCTCGACTTCTCGCACTTCGATGACTCCAAGTTCAACGCCATCAAGGTCGAGGGCGTGGAGCCCAAGAGCGCAAACGTCACCGACGACTCCTTTAAGATTTGGGCGACCGAGCACATGTACTGCGCAAAGGACGCCGACGAGGCCACCAAGGCCTTTCTGGAGTTCATGCTTTCCGACGACGTCCAGGGCAAGCTCGTCGAGGAGCAGGGCTTTATTCCCGTCTCTGCCATGAAGGTCGTCAAGGACGCCAGCGGCAAGGTCTCTGCTAAATAAGCAATCGCCCCGGAAAGGTTTGTAATGGCAAAACAGCTGCCAAAGCGCGACCTTGAGAACGTGGGCCTGGGCGTCACGGGCGCGTGCGTTGCGCTCGTGACGCTTGTCGTTGCCGCGCTCATCTTTATGGTCGCCCAAAAGGGCCTTTCGGCTTTTGTTAAGGACGGCGTCTCGATCGTTGAGTTCTTCACCGGCACCAAGTGGGACCTGGCCAACACGGCCGAAAACGGCCTGCCCTATACCGGCGCCCTGCCCCTGATCGTCACCTCGTTTGCGGTCATGGTGCTCTCCACGCTCATTGCGCTGCCCATCGCCATCGGCTCTGCCATCTTTGCGGTCGAAATCCAGCCTAAGTTTGGTTCCAAGGTCTTTCAGCCGCTTATTGAGCTTTTGACCGGCATTCCTTCGGTCGTCTTTGGCCTGATCGGTTTTCACGTGGTCGTCGGCCTTATGAAAAGCGTTTTCCACGTGAGCACGGGTCTGGGCATCTTGCCCGGCGCCATCGTGCTGGCAGTCATGATTCTGCCGACGATGACCACGCTTTCGGTCGATGGCCTGCGCGCCGTGCCCGACAGCTACCGTCAGGGCTCGCTCGCGCTGGGCTACACCCGCTGGCAGACCATCTGGCACGTGGTGCTCAAGTCCGCCATGCCGTCGCTCATGACCGCGGTCATCCTTGGCATGACCCGTGCCTTTGGCGAAACGCTCGCCGTGCGCATGGTTATCGGCGGCATCGAGGCCATGCCGACGTCGCTGCTGTCGCCGGCCTCGACCATTACCACCACGCTCACCACGTCCATGGCAGTCTATGCCGAGGGCTCGGCCCAGGACGACGTCCTTTGGGCACTTGGCTTGCTGCTGATGGGCATGAGCCTCATCTTCATCCTGATCATCCATCTCATTGGCCGCAAGGGGGCGAAGGCTCGTGGCTAGCACGCGCATCCATATCGATGAGGCGAGACTCGGGCGTGTCCAAAAGCAGGACCGCATCGCCACGGGCGTGCTGACGGCAATCGTCGCCATCGTCATGCTCATCGTCACCTCCATGGTGGCCTATATCCTGTTCGAGGGGATTTCGACGCTGTTTCAGCCGGGCTTTCTCACGCAGCCCTCGCGCGCCAACGGAACCCAGGGCGGCGTGCTCTACCAGCTGTTCGACTCGTTCTACCTGCTGCTGATCACCCTAGTCATCTCGGTGCCCATCAGTCTGGGCGGCGCGGTCTTTTTGGTTGAGTACGCGCCGGACGGGCCCATCCGCGACATCGCCTCCACCGCCATCGAGACGCTGTCCTCGCTGCCCTCCATCGTCGTCGGCATGTTCGGCTTTCTGGTGTTCTCGGTGCAGCTGGGCTGGAAGTACTCCATCATCTCCGGCGCCGTCGCGCTCACCATGTTTAACATTCCCATCCTAGTGCGCGTGATTCAGCAGGCGCTCGAGGACGTGCCGCAGGCCCAGCGCGATGCGTGCCTGGCCATGGGCCTTACCCGCTGGGAGGCCACGCTGCACATCCTGATCCCCGAGGCCATGCCCGCCATCGTGACCGGCATCGTGCTTTCGGCCGGCCGCGTGTTTGGCGAGGCCGCGGCACTGCTCTTTACCTCGGGCATGAGCTCGCCGGTTCGCCTGAACTTCTTGAGTTTTAACCTGTCGAGCCCCACCTGTGCCTGGAACGTGTTCCGCCCCGGTGAGTCGCTCGCCGTGCACATCTACAAGATCTATGGCGAGGGTAGCCCCGAGGCCCAGCAGATCGTCTGGGGCACCGCGGCGCTGCTGATGATTTGCGTGCTGCTGTTTAACGTAGTCGCCCGTATCGTGGGCAAGCAACTGGCAAGGAAGATGACGGCCGAATGAGCGAGATATATGCAATGCCCGCAACCGAGGCGGCCACGTCCGAGACCCAGGACTTTCTGTCGAGTGTGGGGGAGAGCGAGAAGCGCGTGCGCGTGAGCGGCAAGGCCGTGAGCGACGAGGTCGTGCTCTCCACCAAGGACGTCAACGTGTACTATGGCGACCACCATGCGCTGCGCGATACGTCGCTCGACTTTCACAAGGGCGAGATCACGGCGCTCATTGGGCCCTCGGGCTGCGGTAAGTCGACCTTTTTGCGCAGCCTCAACCTTATGAATCGTGAGATTCGCGGCTGCCGCGTGGAGGGCGAGATTAACTACCGCGGGCGCAACGTGAACACCAAGGCCGAGAACACCTACGAGCTGCGTCGGTCCATTGGCATGGTGTTTCAGCAGCCCAACCCGTTCCGCAAGTCCATTCGCGACAACATCACGTTTGCGCCCAAGCGCCACGGCGTCACCGACCGTGACGAGCTCGACCGCATGGTCGAGGAAAGCCTGCGTGGCGCGGCGCTGTGGGACGAGGTCAAGGACAAGCTGGACAAGAGCGCCTATGCGCTTTCGGGCGGCCAGCAGCAGCGTCTGTGCATCGCGCGCACGCTCGCGCTCAATCCCGACGTGATCCTGTTTGACGAGCCCTGCTCGGCGCTCGATCCCATCTCGACGTTGGCGATCGAGGACCTGATGTCATCGATCGTGGCCGACCGCGCCATCGTCATCGTGACGCACAACATGGAGCAGGCATCGCGCGTGTCCAATCGCACGGCATTCTTCTACATGGGCGATATGGTCGAGTACGACGAGACCGACGAGATTTTCCAACGGCCCAAGGATAAGCGGCTGAATGATTACCTCACCGGCATGTTCTCCTAGTCCGGGACATGCTTGAGGCCCGCGGCGGCCATGGTTGCCGTGGGACTGATTGGAGAGGCGGGTCATCTCTTTTGCGAGATGGCCCGCCTTTTGCTCTGCGACCGAAACGACCACCACAAAGGGGACAGGCGCCTTCGTAGTGGTTTGGGGTGGGGCTCGCTGCTATCATGGACAACGTTGAATTTCTACGAAGGAGCAGGGCATATGGCGATTCTTTTGGGATGCGATTCCATCAGCCTAGAGTTTCCCACCAAGCATATTTTCGATAGCGTGACGCTCGGCGTGGGCGAGGGCGACCGCATTGGTATTGTCGGTAAAAACGGCGACGGCAAGTCGACGCTGCTGAGCGTGCTCGCCGGCACGCTGGAACCCGACGACGGACGCGTGACGCACCGCCGCGGCACCACGATCGGACTGCTCGGCCAAAAGGACCAGCTTGTCGACACCGATACCGTACATCATGCCGTTGTGGGCGACACGCCCGAGTACGAGTGGGCCTCGAGCCCCCGCACGCGCCAGATCCTGGCTGGCCTCATTAGCGATGTGCCCTGGGAGGGCACGGTGGGCGAGCTTTCGGGCGGTCAGCGCCGTCGCGTGGACCTTGCGCGCCTGCTGATCGGCGACTACGACGTGCTCATGCTCGACGAGCCCACCAACCACCTGGACATGCGCACCATCAACTGGCTCGCGCGTCACTTAAAGGCCCGCTGGCAGCGCGGTCAGGGCGCCATGCTCGTGGTCACGCATGACCGCTGGTTCTTGGACGAGGTCTGCACCAGCATGTGGGAGGTCCACGACGGCCAAGTCGACCCCTTCGAGGGCGGCTACTCGGCCTACATCCTGCAGCGCGTGGAGCGCGATCGCATGGCCGCGGTTACCGAGGAGCGCCGTCGCAACATGGCGCGCAAGGAGCTCGCGTGGCTAAGCCGCGGCGCCCAGGCGCGTTCCACCAAGCCCAAGTTTCGCGTGGATGCCGCTCGCGAGCTGATTGCCGACGTGCCGCCTGTGCGCGACGAGCTGGAGCTCAAGCGCCTGGCGGTGAGCCGCCTAGGCAAGCAGGTTATCGACGTGATCGACGTGGACGCCGGCTATGCGGATGCCGACGGCGCGCCCAAGCAGGTGCTCTCCGATGTGACCTGGCTTATCGGCGCGGGCGACCGCTATGGTCTGCTGGGTGAGAACGGTGCCGGCAAGTCGACCTTGCTCGACGTGATCCAGGGCAAGATCGCGCCCCTTCGCGGCCGCGTGAAGATTGGCCAGACGGTGCGTTTTGGCGTGCTGTCGCAGCAGCTCGAGGAGCTCGAGCCCTACATGGGCGACACGATCCGCGAGGTGCTCAGCAACTATAAGAAGTACTACGTCATCGACGGCAAGGAGACTTCGCCTGAGAAGCTTTGCGAGCGCCTGGGCTTTACGACGCAGCAGCTCTGGAGCCGCATCGGCGATCTTTCGGGCGGCCAGCGCCGTCGCCTGTCGCTGCTGCTGACGATCCTGGACGAGCCCAACGTGCTTATCCTGGACGAGCCGGGCAACGACTTGGATACCGACATGCTGGCGATTGTCGAGGACCTGCTCGACGGCTGGCCGGGCACGCTGATCCTGGTGACGCACGACCGCTTCTTGATGGAGCGCGTGACCGACCAGCAGTGGGCGCTGCTTGACGGTCATCTGACGCATATGCCCGGCGGCGTCGACCAGTACCTGCGCCTGTGCAACGCCACGGCCGAGGGCGAGCCCGTGGGCGCGCCGAGCGCCAAGACCGGCACGTTCGACACCGGCGCCGCAGCGATTGCAGCCGAAAAGCCCAAGTCGAGCGGCCAGCCCAATGGCCTTTCCAATGCCGAGCGCCAGAAGCTCCGCCGCGAGGTGAGCTCGCTCGAGCGCAAGATGGAGACGCAGCGCGCCCGCGTGGAGGAGGCCGAGGCCGCGATGGCCCAGGTCGATCCCACCAACTACACAGCGCTCGGCGAGCAGCAGGCAAAGATCGACGAGGCCCATGCCGCCATGGACGAGCTGGAGATGGCGTGGCTCGAGGCGAGCGAAAAGCTCGAGGGCGAGGAGTAAACGAGGATGATCAAAGCCGCGTTTTTCGATATCGACGGCACGCTGCTGAGCTTTAAAACGCATCGGATTCCGGCGTCGGCGCAGCAGGTGCTCGACAGCTTTCATGAGCAGGGGATCGCGTGCGTGATCGCCACGGGCCGCCCGACCTATCAGATGCCCGATTGGCTGCTCGACTTGGGCTGGGATGCGTACATTACGCTCTCGGGCCAGCACTGCTTTGATGCCAAGGGCACCTACCGCAGCTGCCCGATCGATCCGGACGACGTCGCGGTGATTGTGGACCAGGTGGCCGAGGGGTGCTACGACTCGCTGTGCATGCAGGGCGAGAACTCGTTTGTGAATCGCCTGTCCGAGCGCGTGGTGGCGGCCGGCAGCAACGCGGGAATCGTCTATCACGAGGAGCCGTTTGACCACGCCTTTGACGCGCCGGTCTACCAGTTTTGCGCGTTTGTGGACCCGGCCGACGAGCATATCGTGGCCGACGCGGTGTCGCATTCGCTCACCACGCGCTGGTGCGACCTGTTCTGCGACATTATCCCCGCCAACGGCGGCAAGGACTTGGGCGTGGCGGCGACGCTGGAGCGCCTGGGTGTCGACGCGAGCGAGGCGATCGCCTTTGGCGACGGCGAGAACGACCTGTCGATGTTCTCGGCCGTGGGCACAAGTGTGGCCATGGGCAACGCGCAGGATACCGTGAAGGCCGCAGCGACCTACGTGACGACCGCCGTAGACGACGATGGCATCTACAACGCCGCGAAGCACTTTGGCCTCGTGTAGCTGCGACCCGGCACTTGGGGACGCTCCTTATCTGCCGGCAGCTGGGGACACTCCTTGCGGGGCGTTCCCATTTTGTTTTCATCTCGCACGTTTTGTGAAACGCGGCTAACTTTTTGGTCAATGCAGTAAGACATGGTCAACTTTTGCGGTAAAGTAAGCCAAGGAAAGTATCCAAAGGCTAACTAGCAATCATCGCGAAAGGCGGCCCATGGCCCTACGTGAATCCGGAGAAGACTATCTCGAATCGATCTACGTCCTATCGGAACGTCAGGGCATCGTGCGCTCGATCGACGTTGCCGAATACTTGGGCGTAACCAAAGCAAGCGTCTCTAAAGCCATGGCGGCCTTGGAGAGCACCGGCTACGTGGAGATGGGCAAACGCGACGTGCATCTGACGGAACGCGGTCTTGAGGTTGCCCGTCAAATGTGGGAGCGCCACTGCTTTTTTGTAGGTCTGCTAGAGGACGCAGGCGTAACGCCCGAGGTCGCGTCGCAAGAGGGCTGCCACATGGAGCACTGCCTGAGCGAGGAGAGCTTCGAGAAGTTGAGGTCGATGTTGGGCCGGGGCGAGGCGACGGATTCAACCTCGGTATCCTAACGGATCCTCAGTAGCGCGGAGTTCACGCAAAGCGCGAACCAGCGACCGGGACCAGCGGCCCTTTCGGCCAAGTCCATTTCAGCAAAGGAGCACCGCCAGCAAGCGATGCCCAAGAACTGCCAGCTACGTCACTGCAGGCCGGGGTCGGGCTTGGTTTTGAAAACAATCCGCAGCGCGAGGCCCGCCTTTCCGTTGCTCCGCAGGAGCAGGAAAGACGGGCCTCATGCGCGAGGACGTTTTCAAAACCAAGTCCGACCCCGGCCGGAGGGACCACGGGTGCTACAGGTTCTTGACACCCATCGCGCGCATGGCGTTCAGGATGGCGATGATCGCCACGCCTACGTCGCCAAAGACGGCAAGCCACATATTGGCGATACCCAGCGCTGCCAGCACAAGGATCAGCAGCTTAATGCCCAGCGCAAAGATTATGTTCTGCCAAACAATCGACATGGTCTTGCGCGCCACGCGGATCGCGCGGGAAATGTTGGACGGCTTGTCGTCCATCAGCACCACGTCGGCGGCCTCGATCGCGGCGTCGGAGCCCATGGCGCCCATGGCAATGCCCACATCGGCGCGCGTAAGCACAGGAGCGTCGTTGATACCGTCGCCGACAAAGGCGAGCTTGCCCTTGCCACTTTCGGCCGCGAGTAGCGCCTCAACGCGCTCGACCTTGTCGCCCGGCAGGAGCTGCGCGTGGAACTCGTCGAGACCGAGTTGCTTGGCCACAGACGCTGCAACCTCCTCGCGGTCGCCCGTGAGCATGACGGTGCGGTTGATACCGGCGGCATGCAGGTCGCGAATCGTTTGCTCCGCATCGGCCTTAACGGTGTCTGCAATCACGATGTGGCCGGCGTACACGCCGTCAACGAGCACGTGGAGGATCGTGCCGACAACCTCACAGTCCGGTGCTTCAACGCCGGCCGCGGCGAGCATCTTTGCGTTGCCAACGACGACGTGCTTGCCGTCGATGGTTGCCGTCACGCCGTGGCCCGCGTCATTAGTGGAATCCGTCACGCGCTTGGGATCGAGCTCGCCCTGGAAGGCGGTGCGTACCGACTGCGCGATGGGGTGGTCGGAGAATGACTCGGCGAGGGCTGCGACTTCAAGCAACGATTGCTCGGTATAGCCTGCCTCGGGGTGCACCGCGACCACCGAGAACGTGCCGTTGGTGAGCGTGCCGGTTTTGTCGAAGACGACGGTGTCCACGTCGGCGAGCGTCTCGAGGTAGTTGGAGCCCTTGATGAGAACGCCCAGCTTGGACGCGCCGCCAATGCCGCCAAAGAAGCTCAGCGGCACGCTGATCACGAGCGCGCACGGGCAACTGACGACCAGGAAGGTCAGGCCGCGCAGGATCCAATCGGACCAAGCGCCAGTCACCAGGCCGCCGCCAAGCGCGAGCACCGCGGCCGCGCCGGTGACGGCGGGCGTGTAGACGCGGGCAAAGCGCGTGATGAAGTTCTCGGTGCGCGCCTTCTTTTCGCTGGCATTCTCCACGAGCTCCAGGACGCGCGCGACGGTGGACTCGCCAAAGGGCTTGGTGGTGCGCACGCGGATGAGGCCCGTCATGTTGATGCAGCCGCTGATGATATCGTCGCCGGTCTTGGCGGGGCGGGGGACTGACTCGCCCGTGAGTGCGGCGGTGTCGAGCTGGGTTTCGCCCTCGACGATGACGCCGTCGATAGGCACGCGCTCGCCGGGCTTGACCACGATCACGGTGCCGACGGTGATGTCATCGGGGAAGACCTGCTCGAGCGTGCCGTCGGTCTGCTCGACGTTAGCGTAGTCGGGTGCGATGTCCATCATGGCACTGATCGACTTGCGGCTCTTGCCCACGGCGTATGTCTGGAACAGCTCGCCGACTTGGTAGAACAGCATGACAGCGGCGCCTTCGGCCATGTGCGGGTCGGTGTCGGGGAAGAGCACCATGGCAAATGCGCCGATGGTCGCGACGGCCATAAGGAAACTCTCGTCGAAGGCCTTGCCGCGGCGAATGTTATTGAATGCCTTTTGCAGTACGTCGTAGCCGGCAATCAAAAACGGCACGAGGAACAGCACAAAGCTGGCGTAGATGTCGCCCGGGGTGCCGAATGCGGCAGTAAGGGTACCGAGCTCGTCGAGGGCGTACACCACCGCAAAGATGCCTAGCGCTACCAGGATGCGGTTGCGCTTATGCTCGAGTGACTCTTTTTTCTTGCGCTTCTTCTTTTTCTTTTTGGGGTCGGCGGCGGCCATGACTCGTATCCTCCCATTTGAATGTATGAACACTCGCTCATATAACTTCGCGAGCAAAGGCCGCGGCAAGCGCGGCCTTGTAGGTTGGCGTAAACCTGGGCTAGAGAATGATCTCGCAGTCCGGCTCGGCGTCGGCCGTAAACTCTACAACGCGGTTGAGCACCTCGTCGAACTCGGCGTCGTCGGCCTCGAGCGTCAGCTTCTGGGTCATAAAGTTGACGGACACGGATTTGACGCCCTCGAGCTTGGCAAGTTCGTCCTGAAGCTCGCGCGCGCAGTTGGCGCAGTCGATCTCGTCGAGTTTAAACTGCTTTTTCATGATGGGTTCCTTTCCCTGTTTTGCGGCTTGGGTGCAGGCCGCGCTGGTACCTCGGTTGGTTGCTATTCGCAGATATGGCTCATGCCCTGGTTGAGCATGGTGTAGACGTGATCGTCGGCAAGCGAGTAGAGGATGTTGCGGCCGTCGCGGCGGAACTTGACCAGGTGCGACTGCTTAAGCGTGCGCAGCTGGTGCGATACTGCCGACTGCGAGGTTTCGGTCGCTTCGGCGATGTCGGCCACGCAGAGCTCACGGCCCATGAGGGCATAGAGAATCTTGATGCGCGTGGTGTCGCTGAAGACCTTGAACAGGTCGGCGAGGTCGTAGAGAAGCTCCTCGTCGGGAAGGTCCTCGGGCGAGCAGGTGGTGGGGATCGCGGGCTCGGTGGCCTCGATGTCGGGTTTCGTTTCATCAACGCGGATGCTCATTGCAATATCCTTTCATATGAACATGCGCTCATATAACTTACTTCCGATTATATGAGCGCATGTTCATATGTCAATATCGTTTAGGCAATCCGTCGTACAAAATGATGAGGAAAAGCGGACGAGATTCCGGACTAAGCGGTTTTGATAGGTGATGCCGGGGTGGGTGCCCCTGCGCCGTGCAAAAATTGGAGTATTCTGCAACGATAGGGGGTCTGTTAACTTATCGCAGGCCAAATAATGCAGCTAAAGAGTTGTCTTAGGGTGGTAAACCGATGAGTTCTTCCTCAAATGTTGCCTAACGTTCTCACGCAAGAGTGATTTCGCTTCACTTTTGGATCCACTCGAGGGTGATGGACACCCGGCTTTGCTGAATACTCGCAATTTTGCACGTCGCTAGGGTACCCACCTTGTTAGTCAGCCTAGTTTCCGGCCCCGAAGACCCTGCCCTCGGGCGTGAAGCTGCTTGTTTGGTTGAGTGATGGGCTGTCGAGTCCGACAGTCTGCATGTCATCGATTGCCGGAGCCTTGTTAATCGTCGGATCGTCCAATGTGATGCCTTCGAGCATTGCTTTTTCGAGGTCGATTCGTTGACGCTCTTCGGAATCCTGGCGAAGCTCCTCCTGGATTCGTTTCTTCTCCTCAATAAACCGTCTGAGCACAAACAGTCTCAGGTCCTCTTGCATGATTTGAAAGTCTTTTGGCAGACGCGAGGGGCGTATGCCTTCTTTCCGCTGGATTGCCTCCATGACCCTAACGAAAGAGCTGGCATGCATAAAGGAATAACGGCTGACAGTGATGATTCCGTACCCCATGGACGCAAGCGCATTCTTGCGCTCCTCGTCGATAGCGCGGTCTTCTTCAGCGTCGTGATAAAACCCGTTGTATTCAATATCTGTTCGAGATTTCTTCAGATATGCATCCATAAAGAACTTTTTGCGTCTCGTGAGATTTTTTGCGGCGGCGGTGACCTTCACCTCGTAGTCGGTCTCAATTCCTTTAATGCCAAGCCCTCCTTCGCTTTTGGGCAACGTAAGCATCATGGCAAAGGCCGTTTCCATGGGAGACCGACATCCATCGCGTACACATTGAATCGACTTTCGGGCAAGGGCCAAACCGTCACATCTGGTAATGGAATTAAAGAACTGCTTTAGCCTCTCGGTCGAGGTAAGCGCGAAACGCTCGGTATAGGAGGTTGAAGAGCCGGTTCCTAGGGAATAAGCGCCGCACAGTTCAAAGTAGTACTCCACTAGTTCGCGAAAAGGGAGATAGGTGGCGGCCTGAAGTGCACAAAGCTCAACACCAACAACGAAGATGTCTTCTCCGAGCTCTATAAAGCGTGAGTTTGAGAATCGCTTTGACGAAACGTGGCATTGACAGTTCATCGCGTAGCGCGCGTTCCTGCGATCAAACACCGTTACCTCGAGGGGATCGTTTGCGTCGCGGGCAACATCATGTTTGGCGAGCCATTCTGCGGCTGCGTCGAGGAGTGCTCCGCTGGGGCATGATCCGTAAATTGCGGCAGGGCTGCAGGACTCGATGTCTTTCGCAGACACCGAATGCGCGGCTTGGTAGACCGCTTTTGCAGTGGTATGTGACAATACGATACTCATGGCATATATCGTGTCAGCTAATGCCGTGTTGATGGCGCTGAGTGGAAAAGTCGTTTTAGAGGTCTAACCAAATGCTGTCCAAAAGCTTGACGCAATTATGGGTCGGTACGCCCTAAATAAATGTTTTCGCAGCTTGGCTATAGCATGGAAACACTCAATTGCTGCACATTTGGTATCGGTGCATCGCCATCCGAGTACAAATCACGTGTCGGGAAAGTGCTGAAATAAGTAAAAAATAGGGTTCAGAATTTGTGAAGAGCGGGCCTGCTTATGGAACGTGGGGCGGCCCCGCTGCGGGGTTTCCCGCTGCGAGGCCGCTCGTGAGCAAGCAGTGTTTGTCGCAGGCGTTGCTATTTCGCAAACAGGTTCTTGAGGTTGAACTCGGCTTGGACGGTGCGGAGCATGAGGTCGGTGTCGTCGAGGCCCAGGTGCTGCTCGTTGGCGTCGACGGCGAGGGTGCCGCGGCGGCGCGCCCAGTTCTCGAGCGCAGCGGGCGCGGACTCGCGGGGGAGCGAGCGCACGTCGGCGTCCAGGCTGCGGCAGATCTGGCGCGAGTCGATGACGATGATCTTGCCTGCGCGGCGCGCCTCAGCGTAACCGTCCAGATGAATTTTGAACCAGCTGTCCTCGAAGGCGGCATTATGCGCCATGTACGGGTACTTCTTCATGAGCTTGAGCAGCTGCTTCTGCAGCTCCTTGTTCTCGCGGAACGGCTTTTTGCCGTCGATGTCGTCCCATGTGATGTGATGGATGTTCGATAGCGGCACATCCTCGCCGCGGTAGATGTCGGGCAGGCCGCAGTAGTGTGCCTCGGCGTCATGCGGCACGGCGTCGCTGGTGAGATCCATGATCTCCCAGCCCACGTTGATGATGTAGCCGCGCTCGGGCGCGCGACCGGTGGTCTCGATGTCGATGCCCAGCACCGTGCCTTGGATGGGCTTGCGGGCATAGGCCACGCCGAGTGCGTCGCGGTCGCCGCGGATCTCGCGCATAACGGACGCGGCGGTGCGCTTTTGCATCTTGCCGATGGCGGCGCAGGTGTCGGCGTCGGACAGGCCGCGCGAGAGCGTCGCGGGCGTCACGTTGCGCAGACGCGCCTCGCCAATCTGGTCGCACAGGTCGCGGTTGCGGTCGGCCAGGTCGCGCACGGTGGCAAAGTCGAAGCCGGGGTCGCCCTCGGCGGTAAAGTACTCGGTCTCGAGCACCTTGAGGGCCTCCTCGCCCTTCTGGCGCTCGGACTCCATGGCGCCGTGGTCGCCGTAGATAAACATGGGGATAAACGGCTGGCGCTCGTATTCGAGTGCTTGCGATACGTTCATATGCTACTCCTTGGACGGGCCGCGTTGTGCGGCTCGAGGTTACTGAGTTATGGCGAGATGATAGTTTGCCATAGGCAACTATTGGCACCGCGCCCGGGACAACTACAATACCCTAGTTGACCGCTAGGACTTTTACAATGCTGCCGAAAGACACGAAAGGTTCCGTCCGTCATGGATTTACTGATTGATATTCTGCTCGACGCCGGCAAGGACACGCTGTCGCTGGTGCCGTTTTTGTTGGTGACGTATCTTGCTCTCGAGACACTTGAGCACGTTGCGGGCGACCGCGTCAACGGCGCTATCAAGCGCGCCGGCGCTGCGGGTCCCGTGGTTGGCTCGCTGCTGGGCATGGTGCCGCAGTGCGGATTTTCGGCCATGGCAGCAACGCTGTACGCCGGCCGTGTCGTGACCTTGGGCACGTTGGTGGCGGTGTTCCTTTCGACCTCCGATGAGATGCTGCCGCTGTTGCTTGCCGAGCAGGTTCCCGTGCAGACTATGGCGATGCTTTTGGCTTCGAAAGCGCTGATCGCACTGGTCACGGGTTTTATCGTGGACGCTGCCATTCGCGGCCTGCGCCGTAACGCCCGCGCGCACGCGGCGATTCGCCGTACCGTGCTGGGAACCGCGGCCAATCCGGCCCACGTGAACTGCGCGCACGACGACCACAGCGGCGGTGACATCATCGACGAGGTGGCCGAGGCGGGCGTGAGCGCCGACCACATCCACGAGCTGTGCGAGCGCGACCATTGCGGATGTGATGAAGACGAAGACGAGCACGAACACGGACATGGCCACGATCACGGTCATGAGGGCGAACATGAACACCATGATGGTCACGGTCACTCTCACTCCCACGAAGGGACGCCTGTCCTGTCGATCATCCGCAGTGCGATCTCGCACACCGTGCAGGTCTCGGTATTCATTTTTCTGGTGACGCTGATTCTGGTCGCCGTGCTCGAGACGTTCGGCGAGTCCGCGATCGAGCAGTTCCTGCGCGGCAACGAGACACTCGCTGTCCTGGGTTCGGCGCTTGTCGGGCTGATTCCCAATTGCTCGGCGAGCGTGGTCATTACACAGCTGTATCTGGAAGGCGCGCTGCAACTGGCGCCGATGCTCGCCGGCACGCTCATTTCCGCCGGCGTGGGTTATCTGGTGCTGTTCCGCACCAACCGCAGCGCCCGCGAAAATGCCGTGTTCCTGATCATGATGTACGTCATCGGCGCTGGCTGGGGCCTTATCCTTTCCGCCTTTGGGTTCTAAGTGGATGTTTGGGGCATGCCGTAAAACTAGGACATGCCATAAATTCCACCGCCATGACCTGGGCGTTGGATGCGCGTCAATCGGCAAAACAAAAAGGTAGATTATTAGGCATGTCCCAAAAACCTACCTTGGTTAGTGCAGCAACTCGGTGAGGTTGCGTTTAAAGCGGGCGCGGTCTTCGCTGGTAAATGCTGCCGGACCGCGAGTGCGTCCGCCGGCGCGGCGTACCTTCTTTTCCTCGTGGCGAATAAACAGCTGCATGTCGATGGTTGCTTTGTCGTAGACGCGCCCGCGCACACCGATAGCGCGGCATCGCGCCCGAGCACCATGCTCGCCAAGCCAATGTCCTGCGTCACGACCACGTCGCCCGCCTGCAGGCGTTCGACAATGGCAAAGTCGGCGCTGTCGGCGCCCACGCTCACGTCGAGCGTCGTGATCCAAAAGCCGCGTCGCGCGTGCTCGGCATCGCGCGGGTCGTCGCGGCGAATGTGCCGTTCCAGGTTTTGCGTGCTGTTGCCGGCGATAACAACGGCGACGCCCGCCCGCCGCGCGCAGTCAATCGACTCGCGCGTGACCGGGCAGGCGTCGGCATCAATAAAGAGCGTCTTTGGCATCTAGCGCACCAGTTTGCCAAACTGAATGGCGCGAACAATGAGCGTCACGCCAAACACCAGCAGCGCGGCACCGCTAAAGATGACGAGCATCTTGGCCGACCACAGCGGATAGATAAACACGAACATGCCCGCGATGATGGAGAGCGCGCCGCTCAGGATGGCGAGGGCGCGGTTGGCGGAAAGCTCGGATTCCAGAATCGACATGACGCCCTCGACGATCCAGCCAAAGCCGGCAACGACCACCACGAGCGTGGTGAGCGTCGCGGTCGAGAAGGCCTGGTTGCGCAGGATTATGACGCCGCCCAGAATGATGAGCAGGTTGGAGATGATGCTCGTAACGCGCCAGCCGGTGGGCAGCAGCGGCTCGAAAACAGCGGTAAACAGCCTGATCGCGGCCGTGATCACAAAGTAGATGCCCAAGACGGTCGTCAGGAAGACGAGGGATTTGGCGGGCGCAAACAGCAGTGCGATGCCGGCGACGAGCGCCAAGACGCCCGTGATGGCGTAAATCCAGCGCACGGCCTTGACGGCCTTGCCTGCCATGCTTTTCTCGTCAAATCCAAACGCGCTCGATTGCTTGTCATCGTTCTTAAAGATGCCCATGATGTCTCCTTTCCGTGCGGCGTAAGCCGTAGCTCTTGCAACCAGTATCGCCCAAGGGCGCCGTCGCGTGGGGCGGGAAGGGCGAATGGGAGCCTCATCTTCCCGAATTGTTACCTTTGTTCCCGTTTGGATGCGGAATATTCAACAGGTGTGGAACATTGCGCCGCTGTGTGTAATTGCCTACGTTTTAGGTTAGATTTTCTTAAGAACAATATGCTTTTATTGGGGGTCTTATGAACGAAGCTGTTCCCGCGGCGCCGGTAAGCGCCGAGTCGATGGCAAAGCAGGGTTGCGAAAAGCTTGGCCTGGACACGTTTGACGCGCTGGTCCGCCGCGCCCGTACGTGCCGCCGTTTTGACGAGTCCATGCGCGTGCCGCGCGAGTTTTTGCTCGAGCTGGCGGAACTGGCGCACCTGGCTCCCTGCGGCGCCAATGCTCAGCGTCTGCGTTTTCATGTGGTGAGCGGTGCCGAGGATTGCGCGCGTGTATTTGATGAGCTTGCATGGGCCGGCGCGCTTAAGGATTGGTCGGGTCCTGCCGAGGGCGAGCGTCCGACCGGCTACATCGCGATTCTTGCCGAGCGCGCTGTTCCGGGTAAGCCCGCCGCGCCCATCACCGAGGTCGACACGGGCATTGCCGCGCAGACGATGATGCTCGCCGCTCGCAGCGCCACGCCCGAGGTGGCAGCCTGCATGTTCAAGGCCTTTACGCCCCACGCGATCGATGCTATGGGGCTCGATAACGACAAGTATGAGCTCAAGCTGATCATGGCTTTTGGCGTGCCGGCCGAGACGCAGATGATCGATGCGATCGATTCCAACCCCGACGGCTCAATTAATTACTGGCGTGACGATGCGCAGGTGCACCACGTACCCAAGCGCCCGCTCGCCGACGTGCTGGTGTAGCTGAGCGTCACCGCGGCGTGATCAGACGGTAAACCACCACAAAGGTGCCTGTCCCCTTTGTGGTGGTACGAGGGGAGAGCGTGTGGCAGATCTGTATTTGGTGCGGCATGGGCAGACTGAGCTCAATGTGCAGAGCATTTTGCAGGGCTGGCACGATTCGCCGCTTACGGCGCGCGGGCGCGAGCAGGCGCTGACGGCGCGTACGGCGTTTGCGGCGCGTGGCGTGGCCTTTGATCATGTGTATTCCTCGCCGTTGGGCCGGGCGCGGCATACGGCCGAGCTTATCGTTGGCGAGGGCCGTTCCATTGAGCTGGTCGATGACCTGCGTGAGTGGCATTTTGGCTCGCTGGAGGGCACATCAAATCGCGAGATGCCGCCGCAGCCCTGGGGCGATTATCCGGTGGCCTTTGGCGGCGAGTCGGAAGTGCAGCTTCAGTCGCGCATGGTCGCGGCGCTGTCCCGTATTATGGCCCGGCCGCAGCACGACTGCGTGCTGGCGGTTTCCCACGGCTCAGCCTGCCAGGAGTTTCTTGAGTATGTGACTGGCGGGGGAGAGCTACCCGACAACGGTGCCGTGCTTCATTTTGGCTATTGCGACGGGGCGTTTTCGCTCTTGGGTTGGTAACGAACGAAAGGACCCCTATGAATAAAGATCTGTATCTGGTCCGTCATGGACAGACGATATTCAACCTTAAGCGTATCATTCAGGGGTGGAGTGACTCGCCGCTTACGCAGTTGGGTTGCGACCAGGCGGCGCGCGCCGGCATGTTTTTACGTGCGCGCGGCATTGAGCCCGATCATGCCTACACCTCCACGCTTCATCGCACCGAGCAGACTATCGCCAACTTGTGGCCGGGCTTGGCGTACGAGCGCCTGGACGGCCTGCGTGAGTGGTTCTTTGGCGACTTTGAGGCCGAGCGCGTGATGCTTATGCCCGAGCGCCCGTGGCGCGATTTCTATCGTCAATTTGGCGGCGAGGGCCAGATCCAGGTGCGCGAGCGCATGGTGGCGACGCTGACCGAACTCATGCAGCGTCCGGACCATACGTGTGTGCTCGCGGTAAGCCATGGCTCGGCTATCAAGGAGTTTATGGATCACGTGAAGGGTGCGGCGGCCGACGAGCGCGATCGCGTGCCGGGCAACTGCTCGGTGCTGCACTTTGCGTTTGACGACGAATCCGACACGTTTGAGTTGGTCGAAGTCTTTACGCAGGAGGATTACGCGCGCGAGCTGGGGCTTGAACCGCTTGTAGCGGTAGTAGGCCCGCAGCGCGGGTAGCGCTGGCGTTGCGGCGCGGTTTGCCGGCGAAATTGTTTGATGCGAAAGGGGCGGGGATGCATGCACGGGCATTGCATCCCTGCCCCTTGTTTGTTTGGATGCTGGGTTTTCCAGCTTCGCGTTTGAGTCCGCTAGAACCGTGAGATCTGGTGAGTGAGCAGACCCGTCGGAACCTGCGGCGCGCCGCCGCTGACCTGCGCGGCGGGGAAGAGCGCAGCTACGGCAAAGTTGAACGGCTCTTTGCCGGTGTACGTTCCGGCGGCACGGGCCTCATCGGCCAGAATCTGCGATGCCCCAGCCAGTGCGGCGGCATAGGCGGAGTCACCGGCGAACACGGGGTCGGGTGCCTGATCGAGCATGGCACGGATGGCAGCAACGGCGTCCTCGCGCTTGACCTCCCACACACGGTGCGTAATGCCGGCGGGGTCGGTGACGGCATAGAGCGACGCGCCTTCTTTGGCGGCGCCGAGGATGATATCCATGACGGGCGAGGCTTCGTAGGCGAGCGTTACAGGGCGAGGCTGCACCTTAAGCTCGGCGATTGCGCGGGCGGCTGCGGCCGCATCTGCGGAGGACGCGTTGTCGTCCGTCAGTACACCAACCGGGCAAATTGCCACAACGCCCGTCACGCGTCCCAGCTCTCCCGAACACTCGTACACGTAATACGCCGCGCCTGGATCCTTGAGCATTAGGCCGTCAGCAATGGCGCCGCGCAGGGCGTCGTTGCCGCTCAGGATACCGCCCATCGCAGGCAGCGCCTCGAGCACGCGGTCCTGAGCTGGGCGGATGCAGGGAAATGGAAGTGCTTTCATGGGCGGTCCTAACGCGCGAGTCGGTTTGTTCGCGGCTTATTATGCCCCAACTTGGCCGCTTGCGTCCCAGAGCGTGTTATCGGCAAGCGCGATGAGCACGTTTTGGCAGCGAACGATATCGGCATGGGGCACATACTCGTTGGGCTTGTGCGCGAGCGCCAACGAGCCGGGGCCGTAGCTCATACAATTGCGGTTGCCTGTCTTGCCGGCAATGACGGCAGTGTCGGTGTAGCCGGTAAAGAAGCCGACGGTCGTGTCTGTGCCCGTCACGTCATCGGCGGCACGCTTGAGTGCAGCCAGAAGGGGAGAGCTTGGATCGCGCTCGATGGCGGGGCGGTCGCCTGTCACGGTATAGCTTCCATGGCAGCCGGGGACCGCGGCTTCGGCGCCGGCGATGGCCTGCTCTACCATGCGCGTCGCGGCGGCCGTATCAGTCGGCGGGGCCAGGCGCATATCGACCCAGACCTTGGCATGGTCGGGCACGACATAGGGGCGGTAGCCGCCCTCGATCTGTCCAAACGTGATGGTCGATGGCCCCAGCTCATCGTGTACGGGCAGCGCCATGAACGCGCGGCGCAACGCGCAGACGACCTCTGCCATGGCGGCGACGGCGCCGGCGCCCTTCCAAGGCTGGCTCGCGTGCGCCGTGACGCCTGCCATCTCAATCTCGAACCATGTGCGCCCCTTGTGCGCCACCTGGATCTGTCCGTCGGTGGGCTCGGTGTCCAGCACCCATTCGCGCGAACCGACCCAGCCGGCATCAATGGCCGCCTCGGAGCCACGCATAAAGTCTTCCTCGTCGACCGAGCAGATGAGCGAAAAGCCACGTCGGGGCAGCTCACCGCTTGCCGCCACGCGCTCGAGCGTATGGACCAGTGCGGCAATGGCGCAGGCCAGGCCACCCTTCATATCGCAGGCACCGCGGCCATAGAGTTTATCGTCGCGCACAACCGCCCCAAGCGGTGCGATGTCTGCGTCCCAGCCATCGCCCAAGGTGACGGTATCCATGTGGCAGATATAGACCAGCCGCGGCTCGTCGCTTTGGCCCGGCACGGTGACTTTAAGGTTGCGGCGCCCGGGCAGCACTTCGAGCTCCTCAATCTGCACGGCATCGAGCGCAGAACTATCAAGTTGTGCCAGCTGCTGCTCAATGAGCCTCTTAATGAAGCGCTCAATTTCATCCTCATACGCGCCCGGGTCTGAGCTGTCAATCTTCACAAGGTCCTGCGCAAGCCGCCAGGCAAAGTCCTCATCAACCATATGCAACCTCACAATCAGTCTGCTTTCCAAACCGATTGTAAGCCTCTTGAGAGATCCGCGGCGTGCGCGCAGCGGTATTTACCGTTCGCAGGCCGAGCCAGCGCGTTTGCCGTCCAGGCGGGTTTACGAACGATGCGGTGGGTACGTACCCTTCATGGACGACATGCTGTGCGACATATCTGCCTTTCGGTATCACCGGATACCTCCACAGGTCTTGGCAATAATGCCGGACCTGCCCGATTCTGCGGACGATCCGCGCAGGGAGCACCTATGTGAGCATCCGCTCGTCACGCATTTCCTGGGCACCCCGTTACACGTGTTGGCGCAGGGCAGCTGCGGACGTAAGGGCGATCGCATTGTCAGGCATGTTTGGAACGGGGAGAGGCCGTTTGATTCCGTGCGGCAGACGGAGTTTGGCTTCGATGTTGCGTCCCCACTCTTTACCCTGCTGACCCTGGCTTCCTCGGTCTCAAACGAGCGTCTAATCATGTGCATGTATGAGATGTGCGGCACCTTTGCCGTGTGCAAGATTGCGCCTCAGGTAAAGTCGGCACTTGAGCAGGCATATGGGAGCCGATGGAGTGACGCACGGTCGGGCTGGGAAAACGTAAAGGATGTCTCGGGGAATCCAACGGACTTGTGGAAACGACCTCCCTTGATCGAGCTCTCTGAGCTTACAGAGTTCGTCGATAAGGTCCGGGGGCTCCGCGGCGCTAAATCGTTCATACGAGCCGCGAAATGCATTACGGGGGTGGCAGCATCGCCGCTCGAGGTCCAGGCTTCGATGCTGTTTGGCCTTACGAGGTTGCGCGGCGGCGAAGGGCTGCGCCTTACCAATAACGTTGAGATTCGTATGACGCGCAGCGCCCGCCTGATTTCGGGGCTTGATAGGCGCTATGCCGATATCCTGCTGGCAAATAAGGACGGCAGCCGAGAGTGTCTGGTTGAATGCCAGGGTAAAGCCATTCACGGATCCATTGAATCCAAGATTTCGGACTCCGATCGAACGACGGCCTTGCAAGCCATGGGATATCCCGTCGTTCTGATGACCTATGGTCAGCTGGCCGACTTCGATGCCTTCCGCGTGGTGATGGAGCTCATCATGTCCTATCTCGATGTGCCGCTGAAAGACAAGACGCCGCGACAGCAGGAGCTCGAACGGCGGCTTCGTGAGGAGATTTTTATCGATTGGGCGGGAATGTAGTCGCGCGGTGGGTAAACGGTAGCGCGAGCTAGAGTTCTGGTCGCAAAAAGGCTTCAATTTTGCCTTGGAGGGACCCTAAAAATGCTATCTAGAATAAGTTGTTTCGGAAAATAGACAGTCAACTTACATTCGGCACATAGAGACCGATTTTTACCTACTAAAGTCCCTGATAAAGCTGTTTATCAAAGCGGGTGTGCTTAGCGACTGGAGCCTCACTATCGATTATCTGAAAAAACTTGTTCTGGGTATCATTTTAAAGTCGTCCGGAGCAACAAAATCGCCCCCCCGTTTCGTGAATACGGGGGGGCGAATGGGCTTCGTGGTCTGTCTGGCAGGCTTGGCACCGGCGCTATTTAATCACGCGCACGCGATACATCGACGGAATCTGCTTGAGCGCCTCGATCGTGCTGCCGTCCAGGTGCTCATCGGTGTCGAACATGGTGTAGGCGTTCTCGCCAGCGGACTCGTTGGTCATGCGCTGCACATTGGCGTTGTCCTTGGCGAGAATGGCCGTGATCTGGCCGATCATGTTGGGCACGTTGGCATGCAGGCAGGCAATACGGCTTGCGGCGCGCGCCTTGCCCATGCTGCAGGCGGGGTAGTTGACGCTGTGCGCGATGTTGCCGTTTTCCAGGTAATCCTTGAGCTCGCTGATGGCCATGTCGGCGCAGTTGGCCTCGGCCTCGCCGGTGCCGGCGCCCGAATGCGTGGTGATAAACGTATTGGGCATCTTGACGGTCTTGGGCGTGGCAAAGTCGCAGCTAAACCAGCTGAGCTTGCCCTCGCGCAGGGCGGCGTCGACGGCGTCTTCGTCAATGATGGTCTCGCGCGCGTAGTTGATGAGCACGGCGTCGGGCGCTAGCAGGTTAATCTGCTCGGTGCTGATCATACCGATGGTGTCGGCCTTGCTGGGCACGTGCACGGTGAGGTAGTCGCAGCCGCGGCACAGATCCTCGAGCGTGCCCACGCGCTGCACCTCGCGGCTCAGCACCCACGCGTGCTCGACGGAAATGAACGGGTCGTAGCCGTAGACGTCCATGCCCAGATCGACACAGGCGTTGGCGACCTTGGAGCCCACGTTGCCCAGGCCGATGACGCCAATGCGCTTGCCCTTGAGCTCGCGACCCACAAAGGCCTTCTTGGCCTTCTCGGCGTCGACTTGGATATCGGGGTCGTCGGCGTTGTCGCGCACCCAGTTCATCGACTGCACCACGCCGCGGCTCGAAAGCACCAGCATGCCCAGGACGAGCTCCTTGACGGCGTTGCTGTTGGCGCCGGGGGAGTTAAAGACAACGACGCCCTTCTTGGCGTACTCCTCGACGGGGATGTTGTTGACGCCGGCGCCACAGCGGGCGATGGCGCGGATGCCCTCGGGCAGCTCGTAGCCGTGCAGGTCGGTCGAGCGCATCAGGATGGCGTCGGCCTCCTCGGCGGTGCTCACAAATTCGTAGCCCTCGCCAAACTCGACTTCGCCGTCTTTGGTGATGTCGTCGATGGTCTTGATCTTGCGCATGGAAAGCTCCTTAGCAGGTTTGTTTAAAACAAGTGGTTTGAAGTGGCTGGTCGGCCCGCTCGTTGCGGGCTAGTTAGATCGCGGGCTCAAACTATGCTGCGCTTCGAAGTCCTTCATATACGTGGCCAGCGCCTGCACGTCCTCCATGGTGACGGCGTTGTACACGCTGGCGCGCATGCCGCCGACGAGGCGATGGCCCTTGACGTTTTGAATCTGGTGCTCGGCTGCGCCTGCGACAAAGGCGGCGTCGAGGCCGGCATCGTCGGTGCGGAAGGTGACGTTGGCGATGGAGCGGCTGCCGGTCTGCGCGGTGCCATGGAACAGCTCGCTGTGCTCGAGCAGATCGTAGAGCAGATTGGCCTTGGCCCAGTTGCGCTCGGTCATGGCGGCAAGTCCGCCGGTTTGCTCCACCCAACGGAACACCTTGCCGCATACGTAGATGCCAAAGGTGTTGGGCGTGTTGAGCATGGAGCCCTTGGCGGCCTGGGTCTTAAGGTCCATGTACTGCGGCGTCTGCGCAAAGGCTGGACCGTCGGCGATCAGGTCGTCGCGCACGATAACCACGGTGACGCCCGCGGCGCCGGCGTTTTTCTGAGCGCCGGCGTAGATGAGTCCGTAGCGCTCGACGTCGAGCGGCTGCGACAAAAAGCAGCTCGAGACATCGGCGACCAGCGGTACGTCGCCGAAGTTAGGCAGCTCGTGGTACATGGTGCCAAAGATGGTGTTGTTCTGGCAGATGTAGACGTAGTCGAGCCCGCCGCCCGCGGCCTCGGCGGCAATGCGCGCGTTGATGTCGGCCATGGCGGGAATGCGGTCGAAATTGGCGTCCTCGGAGCTCGCGAGCAGCACGGCCTCGCCGTACTTGGCGGCTTCCTTGTACGCCTTGTTGGCGAAGTTGCCGGTCACGACGTAGCCGGCGCGGCCGCGGCGCATGAGGTTCATCGGGATGCCCGCAAACTGCAGCGTGGCGCCGCCCTGCAAAAACAGAACACGGTAGTTATCGGGGATGCTCAGCAGGCGGCGCAGGGTTGCCTCGGCGTCGTCGATGATCTGCTGGTACATGCTAGATCGATGGCTCATCTCGAGCACGGACATGCCGCAACTGCGGTAGTCCATCATCTCGTCGGCGATCTCGGCGAGCACGCTTGTAGGCAGTGCGGCCGGGCCAGCTGAGAAGTTGTGCACACGTGCCATCTTCTAGTTCCCCTCGTAGTCGTTTGAACGTTCGGGATACTTTAGCACAGTGGAGCGTCAGGCGCGACCGCATCACGGTAAAACTCGAGTGCGCCGCTATGATTTACAGGATGGTTACATGGGGGAGGGGTGCTTTACTCCTCGGGCAAATCCAAATCTGCGAGCGAAGGCATGAGGTTCTCTAGGCGCTTGATTTCTTCGTCGCAAATTAGCTAACCCCTGGTCACTACGACGCCAGCGTGGCGATGACGGCTTCGTCGCCGGCGTATATGAGGGTGTTGCCGTCGGGGATGATCGTTTGGCCGTCGCGCTTGAGCATCACGACGATAAACGGGTGCTTGCCTTGCGGCACATCGCGCAGGCGCTGGCCGGCCAGGCGACCGTGGGGGGTCACGGTGACCTCGCGCAGCGTAACCTCGGCACGCTCTTCAAACGTCGGGGCGGCCATAACCAGAAGGTCGCCTTCCTCGATCACGGTATCGCCGTTGGGCAGCACGGGGTGCGCGCCGTCGCGCAGCACCAGAACCACAAGCATGTCCGTCGCACTGCCAATGTCGGCGAGCGAACGTCCGGCAAACGGATGTCCAGCTCCCATCTTGAGCTTGACGAACGACATGCCGTCCTCGTCGCGGTAATCGTTAAAGGTGCGGCGCACGTCGCCTTCCGCATCGATCATATCGAGCTTCTTCGCCACCGCCGGCAGCAGCGAGCCCTGCACCACAATGCTAGACACGGCAATCACAAACACCAGGTCAAATAGGTCGTGTCCGCCGGGAACACCTGCCACCACGGCAAAGAGACTAAAGACGACCGAAGCTGCTCCGCGCAGACCCGCCCAGCTTACGAGCGCGACCTGGCGGGGGTTCGTCTTAAAGGGCGCCAGGAGCATGCCGACGGCGATGGGACGGCTCGCAAAGAGCATAAACGCCATGAGCGCCAGGCCCGGCAGCAGCATTTGCGGCAGGCGGGCGGGCGTCACGAGCAGGCCGAGCAAGAAGAAGATCGTCATCTCGGCCATCTCGGTGAGGGTGTCAAAGAAGTGCGCCAGCTCGACCTTGCCGGTGATGTCGCTCGCGCCCAGCACAATGCCGGCCAGGTACACGGCCAAAAAGCCGTTGCCGCCCAGGTAGCTCGGCAGCGCGTAGGCGACGATTGCCACGGCGAACAAAAAGATGGTCTGCGCGCCCTCGGCTGTTGCGCGTGCGCGTTCAATCAGGTGGCCCGCCGCCCAGCCGATGGCAAGGCCCAGCCCCACGCCCAGGATGATCTGCTTGGCCAGCAGCACGGGAATGTCGATATTGCCGCCCGCCGCGAGGGTCGCGAGCACGGCGGTGAGCATGTAGGCGACGGGGTCGTTGGAGCCCGATTCGACCTCGAGCAGCGAGTCGGTGCCGCCCCTCAGCGAAAGGCTGTGCTCGCGCAGAACGCTAAAGACGCTGGCCGCGTCGGTGGACGCCACGACCGATCCCAGCAGCAGGCCGCCGATCCAGTCGAAGCCCAGCACAAAGTGGGCGAACACGCCGGTGATGCCTGCGGTGATGACGACGCCGAGCGTGCTCAGCAGCACCGCCGGCGCGGCGACGGGCTTGGCGCGGTCTATGTTGGTGTTAAAGCCGCCGTAGAACATGATGAACAATAGCGCCGTGCTGCAGACGGTTTCGGTGAGTGCGTAGTCGCTAAAGTCGATATGCGCCGGGCCGTTGACGCCCAGCAGCATGCCGAGCGCGATAAAGATAAGCAGGGTGGGGAAGGGGAGCTTTTTGCCGACGGGTTTGATGGTCAGGCACAAAATGATGACGAGGCCGATAAAAAGAAGGATCTGGTTCATGGATGGTGTCCGCTCCTGGGTGGTTGGCGTGGCACGGTTAGTTGTCTGCGGTTATTTGTACCCAAAGATGGTGGGTTTATGGGGTTGGATTGCGGGCGTGCGCGATATCGTCATAGACGGCTGCCGTCTTTGCCTCTGCTCGGAAACCCTTTCCAGCTTTATTGCAACGGAGTACAATGGGTAACGTTTAAGTTCAACTTGAAGTTTTAGTTGCGGCGCCGGGCTTCGGCCGCAATGCAAGGAGAGGCGTACCATGGCGATCTATGTGACATCTGATGCTCACGGGCACGTGCGTGCGCTTGACGAGGCCCTGTCTAAGATCTCGTTGACGTCCGACGACACGCTGTACGTGCTGGGCGACATGATCGATCGCGGGCCCGATCCGGTCGGCGTTATTAAGCTCGTGCGCTCGCTGCCCAACGCCCGCGTGCTCAAGGGTAATCACGAGCAGATCATGCTCGATGCCATCATTGGCCAGGATCCGCTCGATGCCGAGACCTGGGATATCAACGGTGGCTGGACGACGCGCGAGCAGCTCAACGACATGGAATTTGAGGCATACGAGGAGCTCGTGCGATGGATGGCCGCGCTGCCGCTCTACGCGGTGGCCGAGACCGAGGAGCGCCCGTATCTGCTGGTACATGCTGGAATCGAGATGAAGGCGGCGCGCGCGTTTTTGCTTGAGCATGGCGTCGATTGTGCCGATGGCGTCGGAGCGGTGGGTGCCGATCGCGAGCTGCTGCAGCAGATGCTCGCGGTGCAGTCGTCCGATGACCTGCTGTGGATTCGTCACGGCTATTGGGATGCGCCGACGGGACTGCTTTCTGCCGAGGGCGAGGGCCCGGTCGTGGTGAGCGGCCACACGCCCACGGTGTCGCTTGGGCGCTATTGCGAGGTTGGCGGCCTGGCGGGGCTCGATGAGGAGTCGGGCCGCGGGCAGATTGTGCGCCTGGGTGGCGAGGATACCGCCGGCGTGCCCGATCGCATCGATATCGACTGCGCCGCCGCCACCGGCTCCGAGTTCGGCCGCGTCGGTATCCTGCGCCTTGATGACGGCGCCGAGTTCTATGCGAACATCAACCCAGGCGAATAATCGGTGCAAAGGGTAGCTAATTTGGGACGGAGCTTTTTTGATTACTTTCGGAGAATAGCGCCTTCTTGCTCGGTAAGCGCGAGAAATGAGGAGCGTCTGCGTCCTCGGCAGTGCGAAAATGCTCGAAAAACCATCGCAACGGAGTCAAACGACGTTGCGACGGTTCTTTTTTGGCTGCCCGCTGGCTAAGTGAGTAGACTTTTTTGGAAATGCCGAGCAGCCGGCAAATTTGCCTCAACAAAACCGCAGGTCACTGACTTGTGTTTTGCCGGTGTGGTCAGGGATTCGGCAAAAGTCTACTCACTTAGTTTTGCGTGTCACAAATCGTCCGCAGCGAGACCCCCCATTGCGCCAATTAGGCGCCGTACGGGTTGCGGTCGCGCTCGATGCGTTGGCGGATGTGGGCGTATTCGACAATCAACAGCACCAGGAGTAGGGCCATGATGGCTAGGTAGCTCACCACAGCGCCCATCAGACCCAGTAGCTTAATCAGGATCACCGGCAGCACCACGCTTACGGCGAAGCAGATCAGGTAGATCTTGGTGACGTCTCCAGCGTGGCGCAGCACCGTGATGATGGCGTAGATAAAGTCGATGGCCGCGGTGACGCCGCCGGCGACGACCATCAGCAGCGCCAGCGTACGGTAGCGTTCAAAGCTGAGGCCGTACATAAAGCTCATGAGGGGAATACCGGGACCTGCCATAAATGCGGCGCACACGCCGGTGATGACCACGATCAGCGCCATAACGGCAACAATAATCAGGTCAAAGCGACGACGCTTGCGAGGATTAGCCAAAATGCTCGACAAGCGCAGGAGCTGCGGTTTATAGATAAATCCAATGCTCAGCAAAATAGCCTGCGCCGGAAAGAACAGGGCATTAAAGTACAGCTGATATTTGTATGCCAGCGTGCCTTCCATCACAAACTTGGGCATGCTCTCAATAAGGTTGAACAGGAACAGTGCACCAAAGAGCGGGGCGCACTGGACAAACAGGTGGCCGACCTCGCGCAGGCTCACGTGGCGCGATTTTTCGGTCTCGAGCAGGGCAAGCGGCGCGGTGACCAGCACGAGCGAGGCGATGGCGGTGACACCCATGGCCATGGCCGCGATGGGCATGCTGCGCGTGAGGAACAGTGCCACGCTAAAGACCGCGATGACGCCGGCGGAACGCAGCGTTTGGCTCATGCCGGCCAAATAGAGCTTGTCGGCCTGCTGCAGGCGGCCCTCGTACACGTCGGCGATGCCGTCGATCACCTTATAGAGGTAGACGCCCAGGCCGATCGTGGCCATCTGCGCATCGTAGCCGCGGGCGCTGCTGTATACCAGGCCGCATGCCAGCGCGAGCGCTCCGCAGAGCCAGCGGTTGAGCTGGTAAGAGGCAAAGGAGGTTTTTTCGTCGATGTCCGAGACCTGAAAGTTGCGCACGCCGTAGTTGCACGCGATCATGATGAGCGTGCCGGTGACAAAGGCGATGGAGAACTTGCCGGCCTCCTCGGCGCCTACGAGCTGCGTCGACACAATGGTGAGCAGCGGAAATGCCATGCCCCACACGGCCGTGCCCAGGGTATTCCAAAGGTAGTCGCGACGGGTGGCGTGATCTTCGTACTCGGCTTCTTGTGTGGAGAAGCCGCCGCCGTAGACGGCTCCGAGCAGGCGGTTCCACCAAGCGTTGACCATGCGGCGGACGGGGCCGGGCTCCCGATCGCGTTCGCGCCGGCGACGGCGCGTGGCCTGGCTGCTGTCGGGGCCGCCGGCGTTACGCTGGCTTAGCTCTTGGATTCGTGCGAGCTCCTCGGCGGTGTGCGATGCGGGGAACAGGCCGTTCTCGATGCGTCCGCCCTGCCCGTGCGCCCCGTCCGATACGGTGGGGTCGGCGACGCCATTGCGGCGGGCGATGGCGCGGCGAATGCTATCGATGGGCGTGATGCTCAAAGCGGAGTCCTTTCTATTGCTGCGCTCTAGTATAGACGCGACGGTGTTCGTTCGTGTTTTTGAACAGGTTGTTCGATAATTTCGGCGGCGCCATTCAGTAGACGGCATTTGGGGACGTTCCTTATGTGCCGGCACTTTGGGAACGTCCCTAAGTGCCGGCATCCGGGGACGCTCCTTGGTTGTTGCCTGTTCAAGAGTGTCCCCAACGATTAGTCGTTTAAAAACGTCCCCAATGACTAGGCCGCTTGCCTGCGATTTTTGACCGTTGGGCGGGCGCTTCGCCGTTGCCGCAAAAACGTTTTTGCATATCGGGTACAACGGGCTTTACGTGAGTAAAGTGCGCGCCTCGTCCACGTGTCGCGCTTTTAAAGGAGGCCCCATGCCAGGTGTTACCCCTGCAGAAGTTCTGTCCAACTTTGGCATTACGCTGGTCGAAGATCCTGCCGAGAACCAGCCCCGCCTGCTGGTCGACCTGCCGGCAGCCGAGCTCGTCGAGCACGCCATCCGTCGCAACGAAGGTCGTATGGCCTCCAACGGCGCGCTGGTGATCGAGACGGGGGAGCGCACTGGCCGCTCGCCTAATGACCGCTTTATCGTTGACACCCCCGATGTTCACGACAAGATTGCCTGGGGTGCCGTCAACCGCCCGCTGTCTGTCGAGAGCTACGAGGCCATCAAGGCCGGCATCGTCGACTATCTCAACGAGCGCGACGTGTTCGTCACTCGCGGTATGGCCGGTGCCGACCGCAACCATACGCGTCGTCTGCTTGTCGCCTGCGAGCGTGCCAGCCAGGCGCTCTTTATTAAGCAGATGCTCGCCCGCCCGCTTGCCCGTGAAATCGCACGCACCGGCGAGCCGGACTTCTGCGTGCTCGCCGCGCCGGGCTACCAGTGCGATCCCGCCATCAAGGGCCTCAACTCCAGCGCCGCCGTGGTCATTAACTTCCAGGAGCGCGTGATTCTGGTCGCCGGCACCGGCTACTCCGGCGAGATCAAAAAGTCCATTTTCAGCGTCATGAATTACCTGCTGCCCGTCGAGGACGACGTGCTGCCCATGCATTGCTCGGCCAGTATGGACCCCGTCACGCATGAGACCGCCGTGTTCTTTGGCCTCTCCGGCACCGGCAAGACCACGCTTTCGGCCAACCCCACGCGCCTGCTGATCGGCGACGACGAACACGGTTGGTCCGACATGGGCATCTTCAACATCGAGGGTGGCTGCTACGCCAAATGCGAGGGCCTGGACGCGTTCCACGAGCCTGAGATCTTCAACGCCGTCCGCTTTGGCGCGATCTGCGAAAACGTGGTGCTCGACGAGAACCGCAAGCCCAACTACGACGACATCTCGATCACGCACAACACGCGCGTGGCCTATCCCGTCGAGCACATTCCCAACGCGTGGACCAAGGGCATGGGCACCACTCCAAGCGTCGTGCTGTTCCTGACCTGCGACGCCTTTGGCGTGTTGCCGCCCATCTCACGCCTGACGGCCGATGCCGCCATGTACCACTTCGTGACGGGCTTTACGGCCAAGATCCCCGGCACCGAGGTCGGCGTCACCGAGCCCACGCCCACGTTCTCTTCGCTGTTTGGCGAGCCGTTTATGCCGCTCGACCCCATGGTCTATGCCAAGATGCTCGGTGAGCGCATCGCCGACGGCCGCACGCGTGTGTACCTGGTCAACACCGGCTGGATTGGCGGCGGCTACGGCGTGGGCCATCGCATCGAGCTTGCCTACACGCGCGCCCTGGTGGCCCGCGCCCTCGACGGTGCCATCGAGGACAGCGAATTCGTGCATGACGATATCTTTAACGTCGACATTCCCACCACGTGCCACGGCGTACCCGACGGCATCCTGGTGCCGCGCCAGTATTGGCAGAGCACCGCTCGCTACGACGAGGCCGCGCACAACTTGGCCGTGATGTTCGAGGAGAACTTCGAGAAGAAGTACTCGCACCTGCCCGAATCCGTCAAGGCCGCCGGTCCGCACGCTCAGGTGCACGCCGACGCCCGTCATCGCGGCCACGGCCTGCTGGGACTTCGCCACTAGCGTTGCTTCAGACCCAAAACCACCATAAAGGGGACAGGCACCTTTGTGGTGGTTTTACTCGCGCGGATGACTCGGGTTACAATACGCCTGACATATTGCCCCCTTCTCCGGATGGGGGCAGCGTAAGCGCTCTTGTGGCGGCACCGTAGGACTTTGAAGGTGGCCGTCGTAAGGGCGCTTTTTGTTTAGGCGCCCTCGCTCGGGCGCGCACGATGAAGGGAGAGCGCATGAAGAGCTTTATTGCCGAGGATTCGTTTTGGGAGCTATTTCCGCAGGCGGCTGTCGGTGTTGTGGTCGTAAAGGGTATGAAGCCCGCGGCTCAGATTCCTCAAGAGGACGTGGACGCGATTGCGGCGTTGCTCGACCGCGCCAATATCGACGCGGAGCGTCATCTGACCAGCGATACTATCAGCGAGAACGCACCGGTCAAGGCATGGCGCGAGGCTTATCGGCTGTTCAAGACCAAAAAGGGCGCGCGTTGCTCAATTGAGAACCTGCTCAAGCGCGTGCTCAAGGGCAAACCGGTGGGCCACATTACGCCCGCGGTGGACATCTACAACACGGTGTCGCTGACCTACGCGCTGCCCGTTGGCGGCGAGGACCTGCATGCGATTGAGGGGGATCTTCGCTTGAAGGTGACTGACGGCGGCGATGCGTTCCTGCCACTTGGCGAGGAAACGGATGACCCGACGCTGCCCGGCGAGCTCGCCTATATCGACGATGCAGGCGCCGTATGCCGCCGCTGGAACTGGCGCGATGGCGTTCGCACGGCGCTGTCCGATGATTCGGCCGATGCTTTCCTGGCGATTGAGTGCGTGGAGCCCGAGCGGATGGGGGATTGCCGGGCTGCCGTTGATCGTCTCGCCGAGTTGCTCGAGCGCTATCTGGGAGCGACGGTTGTCGTTAAGACGCTTGTGACCCGCGACAATCCCTGCGTGGAACTGTAACGACGCCTGCGGATCATGTTCGCCGGTCAAAACCACCACAAAGGCGCCTGTCCCCTTTGTGGTGGTTTTTATGTTGATGGGTTAACAAATGGGATATTTGGGTATGGGTGTTGCCTCGTGCGGCTAAGATGTTTACCCGTTAGCATCATGTAAGCGAAAGGCGGTCGTCTCCCATGCAGCAGAACGACGAGACACGTTTCGAGGACTTTGTCGGACTGATCAGCGGGCTCTACAAGGAGATCCAGCGCATTAAGACATCCGAGGGCGCAAGGCTGGGCCTCAAAGGCTCCGACGTTATGTGCCTGTACTATCTTGAGCGCAGCAAGGACGGTCTGACTGGCGCTGACCTGGCTCGCATGGCAGGCGTGACCCGTGCCGCCGTCTCGCGCACGCTCGCGCATCTGGAGGAGGGCGGCTACGTCGAGGTCGATGATTCGGGCGACGCCGCCGTTAAGTATCGTGCTCCGGTGCGCCTGACCGCTCTAGGCGGCGAGAGCATGAGCGAGGCGGACCGCATCATTCGCGAGGTGCTCGATACCACCGGTAAGGCTATGGGTGTGGAGCAGCGCGAGCAGATGTATGCGTCGCTGCGCACGATTCTCAACACCCTGCGCGAGATCTAGAGCCGCGCTGGCGCTAGCTTTCAGCCAACAACTGCATCGTCCCGTTTGAGCACGTATACCGTGCCGGGGCCTTGCTGTCAAAATTCCCTGCGCGGGACCTGCGCAAGAAAGGATTCGCTATGTCCGTCCGCATTATTACCGATTCCGCAAGCGATATGTCGCCGGCTGAGCACCCCGCTCTGCGTGTTCTGCCGCTGTCCGTCACCTTTGGCACCGATGTGTACATGGATGGCATCGACATCGATCACCAGCGCTTTTACGAGATGCTTGTGGAGCGCGATGAGCTGCCCAAGACCGGTCAGGTCAACCCGTACGCCTTTTCGCAGGCGATTGCCGAAGCGCGTGAGGCCGGCGATGAGGCCGTGATTATTACCGTGGGCGCCAAGCTCTCGGGCACCAACCAGAGTGCTCGTACGGCACTTGCCGAGGCGCCGGGCGGCGACATGTTCGTCGTGGACAGCAATAACGTGACCTTGGGCGAGCGCGTGCTGGTCGAGTATGCGCTGCGCCTGGTGGACGAGGGCCAGGGCGCGGCTCAGGTTGCGGCGGCTGTCGAGGCCGTGCGCGACCGCGTGGTCGTCATCGGCCTGCTCGAGACGTTGGAGTACCTGGTGCGCGGCGGTCGCCTGTCTGCTGCGGCCGGTGCCGTGGGTACGCTGCTCAACGTAAAGCCCGTGGTGGCTGCCGAGGACGGTCTGATCGTGCAGCTGGGCAAGGCGCGCGGTTCCAAGAACGGACGTAACCTGCTCAACCAGAAGGTCGAAAAGGCGGGCGGCATCGACTTTTCCATGCCGCTGGCGCTCGGCTATACGGGCCTTTCGGATGCGGTGCTCAAGAAGTATATCGAGGACAGCGCGGCACTGTGGGCTGGCCACACCGAGGGCGAACTGCCCGTTCACACCATCGGCGCCACCATCGGCACCCATGTAGGCCCCGGCGCCGTAGCCGTAGCCTTCTTCCAACCCGTTAACTAGCCCACCTGCCAAAACCACCACAAAGGGGACAGGCACCTTTGTGGTGGTTTATGCTATTCCGGGTGGAAGGGAGCGAGCAATGGCGTCTGAGGGCTTTTTTGAGCGGGTGTACGAGGTGGTCGAGCAGATTCCCGAGGGGATGGTCGCCACGTATGGTCAGGTGGCGCTGCTTGCTGGACGTCCACGAAGTGCGCGGTACGTGGGGTATGCCCTGCATGGCAATCCGCGCCCCGGCGAGATTCCCTGTCACCGCGTGGTGTTTGCCGATGGCCGCATATGCGATGGTTTTGCTTTTGGCGGTCCCGATGCTCAACGTGAGCTTTTGCTAGGGGAGGGTGTGGCGTTTAAGGACGACATGCACGTCGACTTGGCCGCCTGTCGCTGGCCTGCAGGGCTCTAGCGGCTCTGCCGTGGTTAAAACCACCACAAAGGTGCCTGTCCCCTTTGTGGTGGTTTAGTTTACTGGGGCTAACTTATGGAGAAGCTATGGCGGGCGATATTGATGCAGCAAAGTAAACCACGGTGAACTATATTGGTTTCAGCAACGGAGCAGGCAATAGGCGATGAAAAAGCCTGCCCTGTTGAGTTTGATTCGCATTCCTCCCCTCTGTGCGATTCAACGGTGTACTTCGGGAACAGGCCCGCTGGCAACTAACTGCCAGCGGGGCTGTTCCTGTTTGTCGAGGGAGTGCAATGGGCAGAGCCGAACCGGTCGGGCACCAAAAAAGGCGGACGCCGTAGCGCCCGCCCTATAGCAATCGAAAGTTCTAGCCAGCAGATCGATCTAGTACACCATGCCCATGGCGTCCTGAACCTCGACCAGGGTCTGCTCGGCAATCTCGTTGGCGCGACGGTTGCCCTCGTGCAGCACGTCCTTCACATAGTCCAGATCGTTCTCATAGCGCTGACGACGCTCGCGGATCGGCGCGAAGTACTCGTTGACGGCCTCGGTCACGTACTTCTTGAGCTGGCCGGAGCCGCCCATGCCAATCTCCTCGGCAATCTCGACCTCGGAACGGCCAGTGCAGATGGCGGCGGTTGAAAGCAGGCCGGACACGCCGGGGCGGTTCTCGGGATCGAACGTGATCATGCGCTCGGAGTCGGTCTGGCTCTTCTTGATGCGCTTGGCCGTCTCCTCGGCGGTCATCGAGATGTTGATGGCGTTGCCGTAGCTCTTGCTCATCTTGCGACCGTCCAGGCCCGGCAGTAGCGGGGTCTCGGACAGCAGCGCTTCGACCTCGGGGAACACTTTGCCGTAGCGGTTGTTAAAGCGGCGGGCGATGGTGCGGGTGAGCTCGATGTGCGGCAGCTGGTCGCGACCGACGGGCACGACGTTGCCCTTGCAGAACAGGATGTCGCAGGCCTGATGCACCGGGTAGGTGAGCAGAAGGCCGGTGAGCTCGTGGCCCGAGGCCTCCATCTCGGCCTTGACGGTGGGGTTGCGCGCCAGCTCGGCCTCGGAGACCAGCGACAGGAACGGCAGCATGAGCTGGTTGGCGGCGGGCACGGCGGAGTGCGCGTAGATCATGGTCTTGTCGGGATCGATGCCGCAGGCAAGGTAGTCCATGACCATGTTGTACACGTTGTCCTGGATGTGCTCGGTCGTGTCGCGGTCAGTGATGACCTGGTAGTCGGCGATGAGCACGTTGGTCTTGGCGCCCATGTTCTGCAGCTCAACACGGCCCTTGAGGGTACCGAAGTAGTGGCCCAGGTGCAGACGGCCGGTGGGGCGGTCGCCGGTGAGCATGGTGAACTTCTCGGGCGTTTTGGTCAGGCCCTCGCGAATGGCGTTGCTCTTTTGCAGCGCGACTTCGTAGCTGTTCTCGTTTGGCATGATTGCTCCTAACGTATGTTCATGGGTCAAGATGATAACGCGTTTATTGGAGGGGCGGTGCGTAAGTAGGCGAGGGCGGGAGAGGGACGCGCGTGGTGCGGCTTGTGCGATGGGCGCGGCGCGGCCGCGCTTGGCCAACGGTGCCTTGGCACATCCTCGGCAGCTTGCCCTAGAGCTTGTGGTGGCGCTCTTCTTTGCGCTCCTCGGCTGCCTGCTCCTCCTGCTTAAAGGCGGGGTCGTCGGGGGTGACGAGCTCGTCCTCGTGCGTGCGCTTGTTGTAATGGTGGCGTAGCACGGGTTCAAACAGGTGCAGGTGCTTGGCGAAGGCCGCCGAGCCAATGGCGAGCACGGTAAAGATGAGCACACGCATGGGCACTTCGACCTGGTTAATCGCGGCGGCGCCGGCCGAAAGCATGATGCACCAGGCATAGATGAGCAGCACGGCCTGTTTTTGGTTGTAGCCTTCTTGGATTAGGCGGTGGTGGATGTGGCCCTTGTCGGCCTGCCCAATGCTAATGTGGGCGCGCCTGCGGCGCACGATGGCGCTAAACGTGTCGATGATGGGCACGCCGGCAACGATGAGCGGGATGATAAGCGAGGTGAGCGCGGCGGTGCGGCTCACGTTGAGCAGCGAGATGGAGCCCAGTGCAAAGCCCAGAAGCAGCGACCCCGAGTCGCCCAAGAAGATGCTTGCGGGGTTGAAGTTGTAGCGCAAAAAGGCCAGGCAGGCGCCAAAGAGCGCAATGGAGAGCGCGGCGGCGTCGATGCGGCCCGAGAGAACGGCCATCGAAAACATGGTGAACGAGGCGATGCCGCAGATGCCCGTGGCCAAGCCGTCGAGGCCGTCGATGAGGTTAATGATGTTGGTGAATGCCACCAGATAGATTACGGTGATGGGGTAGGCGAGCCACCCGAGCATGATTTCGCCGGGGGCAAACGGGTTGACGATGACGCCGATCCGCAGGCCGCCGATACAGGCGATGAGCGCGGCGAGGACCTGCCCGGCCAGCTTTTGCTTGGGCTTGAGTTGGAAGACGTCATCGATAGCGCCGGTCGCAAAGATGACGGTAAAGGAGAGCGCCAGCATGGGATAGCTAATGTGAAGGCGCGGGTGCGGCACCAGGACGGGTGGCCAGCCTAGGTGCCAGGTGCCTAGGATTTGCACAATGCAGGCAACGACCAGGCCCAAAAACACCGCCGTTCCGCCCAAACGCGGGATGGGCTTTGTGTTGATGCGGCGCTTAGAAGGATAGTCGACGGCATCGAGCTTAATTGCCAAGCGCTTGACCAGGGGCACCGCGAGGAAGGTCGTGATAAAGGCCGCCGCTGCCACGCATAGGTACGGTATGTAGCTCGGGGATGAAGCCATGAATCTAAAAACCGCCAAGCGTCGAAGGAAAAGGTCAGAAGAACGCCATGCGCAAAGGGCATAGCCGAACCATAATACTCGACCAAGGGGGGTGCATGTAATTGCACGCAGCGATAATCACGCGCTTACCAGATATTGGGATGTTGTCGATGGCTTGTCGGGATGCCGACGGGGATCCATATGGACCGTGATGGTGATTTTCGGCAAAAGAAAACCACCCCCCACGTTACGAAAATGAACCCACCTAAAACAGGTGGGTGCCCTCATCGACTGTTCCAGCGTCCTTAACAACGAAGGATACCTGTACTAGGTACGACTGTGTGGGCTCCCTAAATAAACGCGACGGTTCACCCAGTTGCTCCGCGGGGGGCGGAATACCTACATCATAAAGCGGCACTTTATCGATTCCAGTCTTGACATTACAAAAATCGTGTCGGACGATTACGGCGCCTTGGGGCTCGAGCCGTCTACGCGGCCTGGCCCTTTACGTTTGAGCTGCTGAATCGTTGTTTTGGAGCATGTTTTTATGCCGACGTCGTTGACCGAACTTTTTTCGCCCGCCTGCCATTTGTGTCCCCGCCGTTGCGGTGCGGCGCGCGATGAGGGCGTGCGCGGCGTATGCGGTGCTAACGACACGCTCAGGGTGGCCCGCGCGGCGCTTCATATGTGGGAGGAGCCGCCTATCTCGGGCGAGGCCGGTTCGGGCACGATCTTCTTTAGCGGCTGCTCGCTTAAATGTATCTACTGCCAGAACCACGAGATCTCGACCGGCAATTTTGGCCTTGAGATTTCGCCTGAGCGTCTGGTCGAGATTATGCTGGAACTGCAGGACCAGGGAGCCAACAACATCAACCTGGTGACTGCGACGCATTATGCTCACCTGCTGCCGGCCGCGATTGCCGCAGCGAGGGAGCGCGGGCTGGACATCCCGATCGTTTACAACACGAGCGGCTATGAGCGGGCGAGTGCCGTAGCTGCCCTGGGTGACCTGGTCGATGTGTGGCTCACCGACTTTAAATATGCCGATGCCGGGCTTGCGCAGTCGCTTTCTCATATTAAGGATTACCCGCGCGTGGCCGTGTCGGGCCTGGCACAGATGGCGTGCGAGATCGAGCGCCGCGGGGGAGAGCTGGTGGACGAGGACGGGCTCATGAAGCGCGGTATCATCGTGCGCCACCTGGTGCTGCCGGGGCATGCGGACGATTCGTGCCGCGTGCTGGACCTGGTGTGGCAGACGGTGGGCGACGTGCCGATTTCGGTTATGAACCAGTACACGCCCAATGCACTCATGCGCGAGCAGGGCGGCGAGTTGGCCCGTGCCGTAACGCGCGAGGAGTACGAGCAGGTGCTCGACCATGCCGACGACCTGGGCTTTACGACGATGTTTTGGCAAGAGGGCGGCGCGGTAGACGAGAGCTTTACCCCGGCGTTTGACACCACCGGTGTTCTTACCAGCGCAAAGTAGCTCTGCTGAGTAGTCTTTTTGGGACGGGGCTTTTTTAGCCCCAGCAGAGAGCGCACACGTTTTGGCCGATTAACGGCAGGGGCAGCTAAAAAGCCCCGTCCCAAAAAGACTACTCTCGGCAGGGGTCGAGCCGGCATCTGAAAGTAGCTAAAATAGCCCCGCCCCAAAAAGACTGGTTATTGGGCGTTGACAGTTGGCGAGCCGTAGGTAAAATATCGACTTGTCCTGGGGACGTAGCTCAGTTGGGAGAGCGCTGCCGTCGCATGGCAGAGGCCGAGGGTTCGACTCCCTTCGTCTCCACCCTTGGATTTGATAAGCCGCTGACATTGTGTCGGCGGCTTTTTTTAAAAGAAAGGGCTGTACCATGGCCGAGCTTGAGTCCCAACCATTGTCCGACGAGGAGCGCGCTGAGTTGGAAGAGCTCCGCGCTGAGAAGGCACGCCGCGAGGCTCGGGAAGAGGCCCGTCGCGAGCGTGAGGAGCTGGCTGCCCTGCGTGCCGAGCGTGCGAAGGCCGAGGAGGTCGCCGCGAACGCCGCACCCGCACCGGCGCCCGCGCCCAAGCCCGCTGCCGCGAAGCCTG
>UREM01000017.1 GCA_900546775.1 uncultured Collinsella sp.
ATGCGACACATCTGGTGTGTCCATCCTCGCAGTATCCGGTTCTCAAGGTGCACGCCTTGCGGCTCATCCGGTTGCACCGGGCCGCGCGGCAAGGAGATATATTGCCAGACCGGAGGGGCGCCGGGGGCGGGAATCTGGGCGTACACATTTCCTACACATATTAAAACCCTGCTTACGTTTGCCAGCCGTTCTCTACCGCTCACCGAGGGCCTCTTTATAGTGAAGCGTCATATGGCTAAAGCTGATAGGCTCCCTTAGCCAAGGCACAGCCGGCATCGAGCAACTCATCGCGCTCCTCCACCGAGAACCCCTCGGCGTATACGCGAACCACCGGTTCGGTCCCGCTGGGGCGGATCAGCAGCCAGGTGTCATCCTCGAATGCCAAACGTAAACCATCCATATGGCTTACAGCCTGCGGCGCCTTGCCGCAAATCGATTTAGGATTCATGCCAGGAAGCAGCGTTCGCAGCGATTCGGCGTCTTCGGCCTCAAGGCGCAAATCGCGACGCCCATAGCTCGTCTTACCAAAACTGGCCTCGAGCTGATCGACCAAAACGCCCAAAGGCGCGCCCGTCTTTGCCATAAGCTCACACAGAATCAGACAAGCAAGGATTCCATCACGCTCAGGCATATGCGCGGCGATGCCGATACCGCCGGCCTCCTCGCCTCCCATGAGGACGCCGCCCTTCTTCATCTCTGCAGCTATATATTTGAAACCGACCGACTTAACGGTCACACGACAGCCAAGCGCCTCGGCAATGCGACGCACTAGCGTCGAGCACGAGAGATTGACGACGACACGCCCCTCCAAATTGCGGAATTGAACGAGGTCGCCCAAAACAAGCGCCATGATTTGATGCGGATGAATATATCTACCGCGTTCGTCGACCGCACCGATACGGTCGGCATCGCCGTCGGTCACCAGGCCTGCGCACGCCCCGTCCTCGACAACCGCACGCTCGCAAGCGTCCACCCACGGCTCAACAGGGTCGGGGCAAATGTCCTCTTGATCGGACGACTGTCCGGCATGAATCTCGTGCACCTCGACGCCTAGCTCCCGCAGCAGGTCGGCAAGATATCCCTGGGCCGCGCCGCCCATGGGGTCAACTACCACACGCAGGTGAGCGGCTCGAATGGCCTCGGCATCGACAAACGATGCCACCGCCTGCATATAGTCAGGAATAATATCCGCGGTGCGATAGCGTTCCTCGATCCCCATCGGCTCGGGGGCCATAGTCTCTTCGAGCTCTTCGATGACATCCTGATTGGCCGTCGAGCCATCTCCCATGCGCAGCTTAAGGCACAGATACCCCTGCGGATGATGGGATCCCGTCACCATGAGCGCACCGCAGGCCTCGCCGTCATACGCCGCCGCCCACGTAAGGGCGGGGGTCGGAACAGGCCGAGATGCGAGCACTGCGTCCAATCCGTGAGCGGCAAGCACGCCTGCCGCAAGCTCAGCGAACTCGCGCGCTAAGGGCCGAGTGTCGAACCCTATATATACCGTTTTGCCCGGATTGGTCTTTTGCCACAACTCGCCGACGGCATCGGCGATACGGGCAACGTTATCGGCAGTGAAGTCCTCATCGACGCGAGCGCGCCAACCGTCAGTTCCAAAATGAATTATCGCGCACACGCGCAGACACCTCGCAGTGTTTGGATCATGGTACGCATGAGGTATACCCGCAGCACGCACCCGGCAACCTGCCGGTACCAGCATTCACCATTTGGGCAAATGCTGCCGAGGACATGCAGGCAATAAAAAAACCGCCCCGTATGGAGCGGTTTTGCCCTTTATATATCGAGCGCCTCGGCCATCGCTGCCGTAGTGATTGCCGTGGTTCCACAGCAACTGCCCACCATTGCGGCACCGGCATGTCTCCATTCGATGCATGCGCGCGCGAAAGCTTCGGGGTTCTCGTGCCATACGGGGCCATCCTGAGTCTGGACCGGATCGCCTACGTTGGGACGCACCGTGACGGGAGTAGTCGCCGATGCAACCATCCTGGGCACCGCCGCGTTCGCGGCCGCAAGCGAACAGCAATTAACACCAACCGAGTTTGCGCCGTGTTTTTCGGCGTACAAAACGGCTGCCTCGATGTTGAGGCCATCGCCCAACAGGTCGCCTTTATCGTCAACGACAAAACTCACCAGGACAGGCATGCCGTCGGCGGCATCTCGGGCGCCGGCAAGCGTGGGCTGCAAATTACGGATAGACGTCACCGTCTCGATCAGCAGACCGTCAACACCAGCATTGAGCAAGGCGTGCGCCTGTTCGCGCGCAATGCCTCGGATTTCACGATACTCGACAGAGTCTTCGGCAAACCACTCAATACCGATCGGGCCCATCGAGCCCAGTAGCAGCTGAGGGTGCGCCTGGCGGGCATCGTCGACGGCCCCGCGATTGACCTCCGCCACGGACGGCGCAATCTGATCGTGCTTGAGGGCATAGCTCGATGCCTGAAAGGTGTTGGTAATGAGCACCTGCGCGCCGGCGGCGACATACAAGCGATGAATACGAGAAACGGTCTGCGGCTCTGCCAGATTCCAAAACGCCGGTGGAATGTCGGCGGCATCGTACTCACTCAACAGAACACTGCCCATGGGGCCCTGCGCCAACAAGGTCTCGCTCGACAAGCGGCGCGTAAGTTCCTCGGCACCAAAGCGGTTGTAATAACTCGTATCCATATATATCCCGCTATTCCTCGACGCTGATTCCCTGCTTTTCGAGATAGGCGAGCCAGCGGTTCATCGTGTCCTCGGATAGCGCATGCTCCATCATGCAGGCCTCGGAATCGGCTCGCTCAAATTCGACACCGAGCTCCTGAACCAAAAACGTGCGGATGAGGCGATGACGGTACCAGATAGCCGTACCAACCTCGCGGCCGCGATCGGTCAGGACTACCTTGCCGTAGTGCGATTGCTCGACAAGTTCGGATGCTTTGAGCGCCGAAACCGCTTTATTGACCGATGCCTTGGAGACGCCAAGGCGCTGCGCGATGTCGACCGATCGCACGCCGTTGGTTTCTCCCTCTTCGCTTTCAATGCGAACCATGCACTCCAAGTAGTCTTCGTTCGCCACCGTCAGATGTAGTTCGCGCGAGCTATTTGTCGTATCCATGATCTTCCGTCCCTTCTGCATTCATTGGCTGATTCTACCCCATCCAAGCGTCGCGGTATGCCGTGGCATACCGTGCTAGAGTTCTTGTTGCACACGACGACCAAGATTGGAGCGGTCTTTATGGAAAACACCACCACGAACCCCGATGTCCTCGAGCGCTTTTTGCGCTACGTCCAGATCAACACGCAGTCCGAGGATGCAAACTGCGACCAGGTACCCTCGAGCGCCGTTCAGTTTGACCTTGCCAACGTGCTGGCTGAAGAGCTGCGCGAGCTTGGTGCGGAAGATGCCCACGTGACCGAGCACGCCTATGTCTGCGCGCATATCCCCGCAAGTGTGGGCGCTGAGGACAAGCCCGCCCTGGGCCTGATCGCCCATCTCGACACCACCGAAGTTGCACCGGGCGCCGGCGTGAAGCCGCACATCGTGCACTACGAAGGCGGCGACCTGGTCTGCGGCACGGTTGACGGTAAGCCCGTTGCCATGAGTACCGCCAAGCTTCCCGCCCTGAACGACCTCGCGGGTGAGGACCTGGTCTGCAGCGATGGCACCACGCTGCTGGGCGCGGACGACAAGGCAGGCGTCGCCGAGATTATGTCGCTTGTCGCACGTATCGCTCAGGACCCTTCTCTGCCCCATCCCGCACTCGGCATTTGCTTCTGCCCTGACGAGGAGATCGGCCACGGAGCCGAGCTGTTGGATATCGATACCTTTGGCTGCAAGTACGCCTACACGGTCGACGGCGGCCCCATCGGCGAGCTGGAGTGGGAGTGCTTTAACGCCGCCGAGGCGACCGTCCGCTTTGAGGGCCAGTCCATCCACCCGGGCGACGCCAAGGGCCGTATGGTCAACGCAGGCAATCTGTTCTGCGACTTCAACGCGTTGCTCCCCTACGTGCAGCGCCCGGAGTATACGGAAGGCTACGAGGGCTTTTATCACCTTGAGGGTGTATCTGCAACCGTCGACCACGCCACGGCGCGCTACATCGTCCGCGACCATGACGCCGCCAAGTTCCAGCAGAAACTCGACCTTATTGATGCCGCCGCCTCGATGCTCAACCAGCGTCTGGGTGAGGAGCGCGTGACGGTCGAGATTAAGCAGCAATATCGAAATATGGCCGAGATCGTTTGTGACTTTCCCGAGCTTATTGATGTTGCCAAGGAAGCCTACCTTGCCTGCGGCGTTGAGCCCCAAGTACTGCCGATTCGCGGCGGCACCGACGGCGCGCAGCTGTCGTTCCGCGGTCTGCCCTGCCCCAACCTTTCCACCGGCGGCTATTGCTACCACGGCGTCAACGAATTCGTCCCGGTCAGTTCGCTCGTCAAGATGACCGACGTGCTCCAGGAGCTCGTCTCCCGCTTTGCATAAGCCTGGCTGCACAAGTCCAAAAGACGAATCGCCCCGTCCTCAACCGAGAACGGGGCGATTTTTTGCTGCAATGAGAACAGGTTGACGCACGCCAGCCTCTTAACGCAAGGAGTGTCCCAAACTGCCGGCACAAAAGGAACGTCCCCAAGTGCCGCAAAATGACGACATCCACTCTCGCTTTGTGGGTAGTCATTGGGGAGGTTCTTGTTTGACTAGTCGTTTAAAAACGTCCCCAATGACTACCCAACGACTAGTCCGGACCAAGGCAACGCCGATGTTTTGGCAACGACAGCGAAAACCCGCCAGAGCGAGCAAGGTGCCTTGAAACGAGGCGGCATTGACCTTCTGGTCATGCCGCCGAAGTTGAAAGGCAGATTGCCGCTCTGGCGGGTTTGCAGCGTCAACTGGTTACGCGGGCTGGTAAGCCCGCGTAACCCTAATAATTGGCTTCGTAGCCGTTGCCGTCGCCGGTGGGCTCTTCGTAGTAGTCCGAATCGCTCGAATCGCTTGAGTCATCGGAATCGTCAGAGCTGACCGATGAGGTTGCGGTACCGTTTGCGTAGTCGTCAGACGTGTTGTTGCTGAGGTCACCGATCGTGGAGCTGGAGCCGTCGGAAAGACCCATGGTGTTGGGGCCCTTGGGGTCCTTGCCGGCGTCGACACGGGCCATCATTTCCTTAAGCTCGTCTTCGTAGACAAAGACATAGCTCACGCCGTCGATCATGGTGCTGTCGTCGGCGTACGAGGGCAGGTTGGCCGAGTAGATACCGTCGACATCCATACCGCGCATGGCATTGACCGTAGCCACGATATCCTGAACGCTCATATCGGTTACGAGCATATCGGACAGCGAATTAACCAGGCCAAAGATCTTCGTGGCATCGAAGTTATTGAGAATCTGGTTGGCAAGGGCGCCAAGCACCTGACGCTGGTGGCGCATGCGCGTGTAATCGCCGTCGGCATAGGTGTAGCGGCAGCGGGCATAGGTAAGGGCGGTGGCACCGTCCATATGCTGTTGGCCAGCGGTAATCTTAATATCCAGGTGCTCGGGGTCGTCAACATCATCGGTTGCGTTAATGTCGATACCGCCAACCGAATCAATCAGCGCCTGCATACCGTCGAAGCTGACCTCGGCATAGTGGGAAATCTGAACACCGCACAGCTCGTTGACCGCCTCGACCATGGCCTCGGCGCCGCCAACGGTATGGCAGGCGTTGATCTTCATGGTCTCGCCCTTGTACTCGACCTTGGTGTCGCGCGGAACGGAAATGAGCGTCGCCTGCTTTTGCGTGGGGTCGATGCGTGCCAGGATAATCGAGTCGGCACGATACGTATCCTCGCCCGGACGGCCGTCGGTGCCAAGAAGCAGCACGTAGAACGGATCCTTTGCCTCATCGGTGTCAACCAGAACCCGACGCAGATTGTCGGTAATGACATTAGAATCGCCGAGCTTGCCCATAATGGTGGCAAACCACAGGCCGGCAGCGGTAGTGGCACTCAGCAGCACGCCAAGCACGACAATGAGCGCGACGTGACGAATCGTGTGGCTACGGCGACGTTGACGAGCGCGCTCGGAATAGCGAGCCACGTTATCGCGACTGTAGATCTTGGCCTGCGCACCAGTTGAGGGTCTTCGGGTGGTGGTATCCGCGAGGGGCTTTTTATTAAACATAGGCAACCTGTATTAGTAGATGACGGGATCGGGGACGGTAGCATGCTCGACATGCGCGCCAAGCGCCTGCAGCTTTTCGACAAACTGCTCGTAGCCGCGCTTGATGTGATGGATAGCCGAAACCTCGGTCGTCCCGTCGGCGATCAAGCCCGCTACGACGAGGGCCGCTCCGCCGCGCAGATCGGGCGAGGTAACCTGTGCACCCGAGAAGCCCTTGACGCCATGAATCATGGCATGATGGCTCTCGATACGAATGTCGGCACCCATGCGCACCAGCTCTGATGCGAACATAAAACGATTCTCGAAGATGTTCTCGGTGATAACGGAGCTGCCATCGGCAAGGGCGGAGAGTACCATAATCTGCGCCTGCATGTCGGTCGGGAAACCGGGGAACGGAAGCGTCTGGATGTCGACCGGCTTGATACGCTCGGCACGGTTCACATGGACGCCATCCTCGACGCGCTCGCAGTCGATACCCATAAGCTCCATCTTCTTGAGCACCATGCCCAAGTGAATGGGGCAAAAGCCCGTGACATCGACACCGCGATCGTCGGCCATCAACGCACCGGCAACGATAAAGGTACCGGCCTCGATGCGGTCGCCCACCACGCGATGGGTAACGGGATGGAGCTCTTCCACGCCTTCGATAGTCACGACGGGCGTACCGGCGCCAACAATCTTGGCGCCCATCTCGTTGAGCATGTTAGCGAGATCGACGATCTCGGGCTCGCGGGCGGCATTGTCGATAACCGTGGTGCCCTGTGCGCGCACAGAGGCCATGATGAGGTTCTCGGTCGCACCGACGCTGGCGAACTCGAGCGTGACGGTGGTACCGCGCAGACCTTGGGGCGCATTAGCGTTGATGTAACCGTGGGCGGTATCGAACTCAACGCCCAGGGCCTCAAGACCAAGAATGTGCATATCGATCTTGCGAGCACCCAGGTTGCAGCCGCCCGGCATGGCAATTTTGGCGCGATGGAAGCGGCCCAGCAGGGGTCCCATGACGGCGGTGGAAGCGCGCATCTTGGCAACGAGCTCGTAGGGGGCCTCCCATGAATCGACCTGAGAGGTATCAATCTCGAGCGTGTGCTCGTCGAGAACATCGATCGTAGCGCCCATGCCCTTGAGCACCTTGCCCATCACGTGGACATCGGAAATATCGGGCACGTTCTGCAGCGTCGTCTTGCCCGGCGCCAGAAGCGTTGCCGCCATGAGTTTGAGCGCGGAGTTCTTGGCGCCCGAGACGGGCACGGAGCCTCCGATGGCGTGGCCACCCTCAACGCGGATAATATCCAAGGTCTACCCTTTCAAAAAGCATGCCCGGGGTGGCTGGGCCATCCCGGGCATGATGTGTTCGCAAATGGTCGAACGCTAAATCGTTTGACTATTGGGCAAGCTTGAGCTTACACCATGCGATTTCATTATAGAGGTAGGCGCGGCGTGCATCATCCTCCGACAAATTACCCAGCTTCTCTTCAAAACCTTGAATATCAGCTTTAAGCTTGTCGGCATCGACGGTCGCCAAATCGCAAGCGCGCTCGGCGAGAACGGTCACGACATCGTCCGCAACCTGGGCATAACCGCCGGCCACGGCAAACGTGTGGTCGACAGTGCCCATGGCCTTATCGGAAACGCGAACGTAGCCGCGGTCGATCGTGCAGATCTCGCTGGAGTGAGCAGGCAGGACGCCAAACTCGCCATCCGTGGACGGAATCGACACAAACGCAGCGTCGCCCTCATAGGCGCAGCTCACGGGGCACACGATGCGGATACGCATAACCTACTTCTCCCCCATCTTGCGGGCGCGCTCGCGCACGTCCTCAATCGTGGAAGCATAGCGGAAAGCCTGCTCGGGCAGGTCATCGGCCTTGCCGTCGACAATCTCGGCGAAAGAGCGGACGGTATCCTCGACGCGGACGTAGACACCGGGGTTGCCGGTGAACTTCTCGGCGACGTGGAAGGACTGCGAGAGGAACTGCTGAATCTTACGGGCACGGTTGACCGTAAGACGCTGCTCCTCGGACAGCTCGTCCATACCCAGAATGGCGATGATGTCCTGAAGGTCGGAGTACTCCTGCAGGAGCTCCTGGACCTTGACAGCGACACGGTAGTGCTCCTCGCCGACGATCGAGGGATCGAGAGCGTCGGAGGAAGACGCGAGCGGGTCGATAGCCGGGAACAGGCCGAGCGACGAAATGCTACGCGAAAGAACCGTGGTGGCGTCGAGGTGCGTAAACGTCGTGGCAGGCGCCGGGTCGGTCAGGTCGTCTGCGGGGACGTAGACAGCCTGGACGGAGGTAATGGAGCCCGTCTTGGTCGAGGTAATGCGCTCCTGGAGGTCGCCCATCTCGGTTGCCAGCGTGGGCTGGTAACCAACGGCGGACGGCATACGGCCCAGCAGTGCGGAAACCTCGGAACCTGCCTGGGAGAAGCGGAAGATGTTGTCGATGAACAGCAGAACGTCCTGACCACGATCACGGAAATACTCAGCGGTGGTAAGGCCGGCCAGACCGATGCGCAGACGCGCTCCGGGCGGCTCGTTCATCTGACCATAGACCAAGCAGGTCTTGTCGATAACGCCAGACTCGCTCATCTCGAGGAACAGGTCGGTGCCCTCGCGGGTACGCTCGCCGACGCCGGTGAACACCGAGGTGCCGCCGTGCTCCTGGGCGAGGTTGTTGATGAGCTCCTGAATCAGAACGGTCTTGCCGACACCGGCGCCGCCGAACAGGCCCGTCTTGCCGCCACGGATGTAGGGCTCGAGCAGGTCGACGGCCTTGATGCCGGTCTCGAAGATCTCGGTCTTGGTGGTGAGCTCGTCAAAGCGGGGCGCTGCATGGTGGATGGGGTAGAACTCCTCCACCTCGGGCATGGGCTTGCCGTCGACGGGCTTGCCCATGACGTTCCAAATTCGGCCGAGCGTCTTGGGGCCAACGGGCATCTTCATGGGCTCACCGGTATCGGTGGCGATGAGGCCGCGCTGCAGGCCGTCGGTCGAGGACATGGCGACCGTGCGGACGACGCCGCCCGGAAGCTGGCTCTCGACCTCGAGGATCGTGCTCAGATGACCGATCGGGGTCTCGGCCTCGACCGTGAGCGCGTTGTAGATCGGGGGCACCGCGCCGTCAAACTTGACGTCGACGACAGGGCCGATGATTCGCACGATGCGACCATCACCGGCAGTCGTCTTCTTGGTGGCTTCCTCGACCGCAAGCTTTACGGTGTTATTAGCCATTACTGTTCCTCCAATGCTGAGGCTCCGCCGACGATCTCGTTAATCTCGGTCGTGATCGAAGCCTGGCGCACGCGACTATACGTGCGGGTAAGGGTCGAGATGATCGCGGTGGCGTTTTCCGTCGCGGAGTGCATGGCCTTGCGGCGTGCACCCTGCTCGGCAGCCGCCGAATCGATCAGGGCCTGGTAGATGACCGTCAGGATATAAGACGGCACAAGCTTGCCGAGAACATGCTCGGGAGAGGGCACGAACTCGAACGTGGACGAGATGCGCTTAGGGGCGTCGGTCTCGTTCTTACGCGGACCGTGGGCCATAGCGATCATCTCGGGGTCGAGCGGCAACAGATGCTCGACGCGAAGCTCCTGATCCACGCGGTTCTTGGCGTGGTGGTAGACAAGCTCGACACGGTCAAGCTCACCGGCACGATACGCATCGCAGATATGAGAGGAGATCATGCGGGCCTGATTGAAATCGGGCTCAGAGGAGTTGCCCTCAAAGTGCATGACAACGTTTGCGCGGTCACGGAAATACGTGGCCGGCTTACGCCCGCACGCGATGATCTCGCACTCGATGCCGTCGTTCGCCCAAGAAGCGGCGAGCTTTTCGGCCGTGCGCTCCACCGTCGTATTGAAACCGCCGGCAAGGCCGCGGTCCGAGGCAATAACGACAATCAGGCCATGCTTGACGCTCTCATGCTTCTGCAGCATGGGATCGGTGCCCGAACAGGAGGCGTCGCCGGCGACCGTCAACATGACGTCGGTCAGCGCCTCCTTATAGGGCTCGGCCTGCTTGGAGCGATCGAGGGCACGACGGATCTTGGCCGTAGAGACCATCTCCATCGTGCGCGTGATCTGCTTGGTCGTGGTAACCGAGGAGATTCGCTTCTTAATGTCGCGAAGGTTGGCCATGGGGCTTAGTTCTCCTCTGATCCAGAAACATCCGAATGGTGCTTGGCCATGAACTGCTGCTTGAAGTCGCCGATGACACGCAAGAGCTCAGCCTTGGTGTCATCATCGATCTTCTTGGCGCGAACCTTGTCGAGCAGCAAGCCAAAGCCATTGTCCATGTACTCGATGAGCTCGGCACGGAAAGGCAGCACGTCGGCGATCTCCAGGTCATCCAGGAAGCCCTCGTTGCCAGCGAACAGCGTAACGATCTGCTCGCCAACCTCAAACGGCTTGTAGCGCGGCTGCTTCAGGAGCTCGGTCATGCGAGCGCCATGGGTAAGCTGCTTCTGAGTAGCCTCGTCGAGGTCGGAGCCGAACTGCGTAAAGCCGGCGAGCTCCTGGTACGAAGCGAGGTCCAGACGGAGGTTGCCGGCGACCTGCTTCATGGCCTTGGTCTGCGCATCGCCACCGACGCGGGACACGGAGATGCCCACGTCGACTGCCGGGCGCTGACCCTGGAAGAAGAGCTCGGACTGCAGGTAGATCTGACCATCGGTAATGGAAATGACGTTGGTCGGAATGTAGGCCGAGACGTCGCCGTCCTGGGTCTCGATGATCGGCAGTGCCGTCATGGAGCCGTAACCGTTCTTCTTGGACATCTTGACGGCACGCTCGAGCAGACGAGAGTGCAGGTAGAAGATGTCGCCAGGATAGGCCTCGCGTCCGGGCGGACGATGCAGCGTCAGCGACATCTGACGGTAGGCCACGGCCTGCTTGGACAGGTCGTCGTAGATGACGAGCACGTGGCCGCCGGGGTTGGTCTCGCTGGCGGGCTTGCCGTCCTCGCCGTTGTACATGAAGAACTCGCCGATAGCGGCACCGGCCATAGGCGCGATGTACTGCATAGGGGCGGAATCGGCAGCGGTGGCCGAAACGATGATGGTGTAGTCGAGCGCACCGTGCTGAGCGAGGGTCTCGCGGATGTTGGCAACCGTGGAGGCCTTCTGGCCGATGGCGACATAGATGCAGACCATGCCCTTGCCGCGCTGGTTGAGGATAGCGTCGATGGCGATGGCGGTCTTACCGGTCTTACGGTCGCCGATAATGAGCTCACGCTGACCGCGGCCAATAGGCACCATGGAGTCGATAGCGAGCAGACCGGTCTGAACCGGCTCGCACACCGGGGTACGATCGATGACGCCGGGAGCCTTGAACTCGATGGGGCGACGGTGCGTGGCGACGATGTCGCCCAGGCCGTCGATGGGCTGGCCGAGCGGATTGACGACGCGGCCGAGCATGGCACGGCTCACGGGGATATCCATAATGCGGCCAGTGGTGCGGCACTCGTCGCCTTCCTTGATGGAGTCGACGGCACCAAACAGAACGGCGCCGACCTCGTCACGGTCAAGGTTCTGGGCAAGGCCGAAGACGGTCTCACCGGTATCGGAGCTCTTGAACTCCAGAAGCTCGCCTGCCATGGCGCTCTTGAGGCCGGAGACGCGCGCGATGCCGTCGCCTACCTCGTCGACCGTTGAAACCTCATGCGTATCGACCGTCGCGGAGAGGCTCGTGAGCTGCTCCTGCAGTTTCTTGGCGATATCCTGGGCATTGAGGGTTTCGGACATTAGGCTTCACCTCCGTACGAATTAGCAGAGTTTGCGAGGGTCTCCTGCGCGATGCGCAGCTGCGTCTTGACGGAAATGTCACGACGCTCGCCGCGGGCCTCGAGCACCAGGCCGCCCACGATAGACGGGTCGACCTGCTCGATAAGGAATACCTTGCGGCCGAAGTCCTGCTCGCATTTCTTAGTGATGGTTTGACGCAGCTCGTCGTCGAGCGGGATCGCCGTGGTGACGGTCACGCCCACTACATCCTCGTCTTCCTCGGCAACATACTTAAAGGCAGCTGCCACCTTGGGAAGAAGGTCGAGCTGGTCGCGCTTGGACATGGTGTCGAGCACGGCGATGATCTCGGGGCTGGCAGAAGCCAAGCGCTCGATCATCTCGAGGTCCTCGAACACATGGTTCTCGGCCTTAGCGGCTTCCAGAAGGGAGCGCGCGTAGGTCTCGAGCACCTTGTCCTGATAGCGGCTAGTCGGCATTCAGGCTACCTGCTTCCTGGATGTAGCGCTCGATGAGCTTCTTCTGCTCGGCATCGTCCTCGAGTGCCTCGCCCACGATCTTGGTGGCGACGGCAACGGACAGGTCGGCGATGGAGCTCGCGGCACCGGCGTAAATGGACTTGCGCTCGTCCTCGACGGTCGTATGGGCCTTGGCGATGATCTCCTCGGCCTCCTTGTGAGCAGCCTCGATGATACGGGCGCGCTCGGACTCGGCGTCCTTACGGGCCTCGAGAACGATGTCGGCAGCCTGACGACGGGCGTCGGTGACGATCGAGTCGGACTCAGCGCGCTTGGCGATAGCCTCCTGCTTGGTCTTTTCGGCCTCGTCGAGGCTCTCCTCGATCTTCTTGCCGCGCTCCTCCATGGTTTTCATGATGCCCGGCAGGGCGACCTTGGCCAGCACGATCCAGATAATCAGGAAGGCGATAAGCGCCGGGATGAACTCCGCCATCTTAGGGATGAGGATGTCCGCACCGGCAGCGCCGTCCTCAGCGAACGCGGAAACCGGCATGAGCAGCGCGGCCGCGGACGCGGAGAGTGCGATCGCGCTCTTCTGGGATGAAAGATTCATACTTGACGCTCCGTGCTATTTAACGATCAGCGCGACAACGAAGCCGATCAGAGCCAGAGCCTCGCCGAAGGCGGAGCCCATGATGAAGACGGTGAACACGCGGCCCTGGACCTCAGGCTGACGGGCCATAGCACCCGTAGCACCCAGAGCAGACAGGCCGATAGCAAGACCAGCGCCGATAACACCGAGACCGTAACCGATAACTCCCACGATTCCTCCTTTGTCGTGCGTGTCTTATTTCACGCAGGATAACCTTTTTTATAACTGCCGGGCTCCATGGGTACGGGCACCGGCGGTTTAACGAATTGCTTACCTTTAAGGCGCGAGCGGAAGGCTACTCCTCCTCCGCGACCTCCTCTGCCTCGGAGACATACACGGCGGTAAGGACCGTGAAGACGTAAGCCTGGATGGCGCCGACCACAAGCTCGATCGCATAGATCAGGATGAGGATGGCAAGCCAGGCTAGCGAAGGCAGGGCGCCAACGGCGTGGGCCGCGGAAACCTGCTGAAGCAGCGGCTGCATGAACATGCTCGCCATGATGGCGAACGAGCCCATGACCACGTGTCCTGCGAACATGTTGCAGAACAGACGGACGGCGAGCGTGATGAGGCGCAGGAAGGTCGAGAAAAGCTCGACGACCCACACAAGCACGTTCATCGGGAAGCTTACGCCCTGCGGGGCGAGGCTCTTGATGTAGCCGATCACGCCGTGAGCCTTGCATCCGTAGTAGATGAAGTACACGAAGGCGAAGATGGCGAGCGCGGCGGTGGAGCCGATTGCGCCGGTGCCGGGCTTCATTCCCGGAATCAGGCCGATCATGTTATTGATCAGGATGAACAGGAAAAGCGAGCACAGGAACGGGAAGTGCTTCTTCCAGTTCTCACCCACGACGCCCTTGCCGATATCGTTCTCGACGTACTCGATGATGTACTCGAAACCGTTGACGAAGAAGCCCTTGGGGACCAGGGTCTGCTTCTTCTTAAACACGGCCAGGACGATCAGGAGCACGATCGTGGAGACGATCAGCCAAAACGAGTACTGCGTGATGCCGCAGCTCAGATCGCCCACGACAGGGGTGGAGCTGAACTCGCTGACCAGATGATTAATCTCATCAGGCAGCTTTTCAAAAATTTCCACGACTTACCTTTCGACCTCATGAGGATCTCGCAGCGCCTTGACGACACGAACCGTGCAGGCAGCCATAAAGGCCACGAAGCCGATCGCCTCGCCCAGGAGGAACATGCGAAATGCCTCTCCGAACAACACAAACACAACCAAGGTAAAGACGAGCAGGGCGATTGCCGAGACCGCCAGACTCACCATACCCTTGAGCATGTCCGCATTCTGTTTATCGTCAAGAACCGGCTTGAGCGTAAAGACAAAGGGAAGGAAGGCAATTGCGCCCGCGATGGCGCCTGCAACGATAGCGAGCAGATCGGCTATCTGAAACACTGGCGTCCTCACTTTCCTTTTTAACGCTTCACAGAACAGTTCCCGCCAAACATTGGTGACTATTGTACGAGCCAATCGCTAAAGTACAACCGAAAAAGCATCGGTTAATACGCACCTGTTCGTTTTCTTAAGACCTTCTTTATGCCGCAGGTACGGTAATACGTTTTTCTCGAACCCTGCAGGGCAAAACGTCCGTTAACAGGAGTGCGCGCGGTCGCCTTTTGTTCGTCCGCGCGCACCGTTTCTTCGTATTTGCAGCCGCGGCCGTTTAGCCCAGCGACTAGAGCGTGCCGTAGATGCGGTCGCCGGCGTCGCCGAGGCCGGGAACGATGTAGGCAGCCTCGTTGAGATGGTCGTCGATGGCGCAGGTATAGATATGTACATCGGGATCCTTCTCGGTCAGCGACTTGAGGCCCTCGGGGGCCGCGACGATGCACAGCATGCGGATGTCCTTGACACCGCGCCCGCGCAGGTAGCTGATGGCCATCTCGGCCGAACCGCCCGTGGCGAGCATGGGGTCGACGACCAGGCAGATGCGCTGGTCGATATCCTTGGGCATCTTGCAGTAATACTCGTGCGGCTCGTGGGTGACCTCGTCGCGCTCCATGCCGATGTGGCCCACGCGAGCGGAGGGCACCAGGTCGAGGATGCCGTCGACCATGCCAAGGCCCGCACGCAGGATGGGCACGATGGCGAGTTTCTTGCCGGCGAGCTGCTTAAACGTTGCGGTGGTGATAGGGGTCTCGACCTCGACGTCTTCCATAGGCAGGTCGCGCATGGCCTCGTAGCCGTCAAAAAGCGCGAGTTCGCGCACGAGCTGACGGAACTGGTTGGTGCCGGTGTTTTTGTCGCGCAGGATCGACAGCTTGTGCTGGACGAGTGGGTGATCGACAAGCGTCACACGGGACGCATCGTAGGTGACGGTCATGGGTTGATTGCCCCTTTCGTTGCGGCCGCAAAACGGCCTTGCTGACAAGACGCGCAGCAATGTTGCCGCCGCACGCCATGCATTAGTTTAGCGGTTTGTTGTATCGAGCAGCCCATCGCAGCCCTACTGTGAGGTGCTGAGCGAGCGCCTGACTGCATCACGCCAGCCCGCAAGGTTTTGCTCGCGGCGCTCGGCGGACATGTGGGGAAGGAAGGTCCTAACGATCTGGGCATTTTGCTCCAGCTCTTCCAGGTCTTCCCAATAGCCGACGGCAAGACCCGCCAAGTACGCGGCACCGATTGCCGTGGTCTCCACCGTCTCGCATTGCAGCACGGGGATATCCAGCAGGTCGGCCTGGAATTGCATGATGAACTCGTTGCGCGAGGCACCGCCATCGACAGACAGGCGCTCAATCGAAAGCCCCACGTCCTGCTCCATGGCGCGCAGCACGTCGTAGCTCTGATATGCCATGGATTCGCAGGCGGCACGTACGATGGTCGCACGGCTCGAGGCGCCGGTCAGACCGCACACGATACCGCGAGCATGCGGGTCCCACCAGGGAGCACCCAAACCCGCAAAGGCGGGAACGAAGTAGCAGCCCTCGTTGTCGCTAATCGAAGCGGCGAGTTGTGCCGACTCGCTCACGCTCGAGATGATGCCCATGTTGTTGCGAAGCCAGTTCATCGTTGAGCCGGCGGCAAAAATAGAGCCCTCGAGCGCATAGCTGACTTTGCCGTCCGCAGCGATACCGATGGTGGAGACCAGGCCATTCTTGGATTCGACGATCTCGTCGCCGGTGTTCATGAGCATAAAGCAACCCGTGCCATAGGTGTTTTTGGTCTGGCCGGGACGGAAACAGCAGTGGCCGAACAGCGACGCCTGTTGGTCACCCGCCACGCCCATGATGGGCGGCATGTTGGTCATGATGTCGCTCGCGACGCGGCCGTAGTCGCCCGAGCTCCAGCGAACCTCGGGCATCATGGAACGTGGAACGTCAAAGAGTGCCAGCAGGTCGTCGTCCCAATCGAGCGTATGGATATTAAAGAGTGCCGTGCGGCTGGCATTGGTGTAGTCGGTGGCAAAGACCTGGCCGCCGGTGAGGTTGTAGATGAGCCAGGTGTCGATGGTGCCAAACATGAGGTCGCCCGCCGCCGCGCTTTCGCGTGCGCCGTCGACGTTGTCGAGAATCCACTGCACCTTGGAGGCCGAGAAATACGGGTCGAGCGTGAGTCCCGTGCGGGAGCGCACCAGCCCTTCTGCGCCCTGCTCGACAAGCTCGTCGATCAGAGGTGCGGTACGGCGGCACTGCCATACGATAGCGTTATAGATCGGCTGACCGCTCACGCGATCCCAGACCACCGTGGTCTCGCGCTGGTTGGAGATGCCGATGGCGGCAATGCGGTCGGAGTGGATACCGCTCTTAAACTGGACTTCCATCATGACGGCGATCTGGCTAGCAAGGACCGCCATGGGGTCTTGCTCCACCCAGCCGGGACGCGGAAAGCTGGTTTTGACGCTGCGACGTGCCTGCGCGACGATGCAGCCGTACTCGTCGACGATGGTCGCAAGTACCGAGGTGGTGCCGCAGTCGAGCGCCATGATGTAGGAACCGCCAAAGTCAAACGAGGCATCTTCCATGCCCAGGCTGCCCAGATTCAACGACATCGCTTAAACCTTTCTATTGCATCGGGTCGGACAGGACCCGTTCGATCTCTGATGCGGGAAGTGCGCCTTGGCGCAGGATCTGGAGCTCGCCGTGCTGAAACGACACGATGGTCGAGGCGTCGCGACACGGGGTCTCACCGGCGTCGACGGCAACATCGACCCCCTCCAGGATGCGACCCTCCACCGTGATAAAACTTGCCGGCGCGGGCGCGCCATGCGTGTTGGCGCTGGTGCAGGCAAGGGGGCTGCCACAGGCGCGAATGAGCGCCTGCACCACGGGCGAGGCCGAAGCGCGAAGTGCCACCGTGTCGTCGGCAGCGCGCATAAAGGTCGGCACGCAGGGAGCTGCCTTGACCACGATAGTCAGGGCTCCCGGCCAGCATCGTCGCGCGAGTATGCGGGCATCTTCCGGGATATCCACGCCATAGCGGTCGAGTGCTTCGACGCCATCGACCAGCCAAGCGACGGTTTGCGTGAGTTCACGTTGCTTGAGAGTGAAGATACGGCGATAGCCGGTGCCGAGCGCAGGAACTGCGGCGCCATTGACGGCAGCCTGCGGATCGCGCGGCCACGATGGGAATTCGCTTGTATCTTGGGGCACGGCGTCCGAGAAGGCGTTGACTGCCACGGCGACACCGTAGACGGTCTCGGTCGGGATCAAAGCCAGGCCGCCGCGGCCGAGCACCTCGGCCGTGCGCTCGACGGCAAGCCGATGCGGCTCGCGCGTTCCCTCGTATACCCGATAGACCGTCTGCATGTGTATGCCAGCCCCTTACGCTCTGGTGCAAGTTTGTTTACTGTGGGGCATTCTCGCACGAAACGTTCAACCTATTTGCCCAGAGCGCATGTTGGTTTGGTGAGCGGCTCTAGTAGTCGGTGAAAGTGAGGGGGTTATTGGACTGCGACGAACTTCTTTGGCCTGCCGGCGTGACGTTCTTGGGCGGCGTAACGCTCGATGCTGTCTATCGTTATCATCCGACGGCCGTCGACGAGTTCAACATCGAGCTTTCCGGCTTTGACCAGCGCGGTAATCCGCGGAGCGGAGACTTTGAGGTCCAGCGCTGCGTCTTTAAATGTTCGGCACGCCGCTTCCCGAGCGTCCTCGTGGTCGATTTCGACTGAAAGGGCCACGACCTCGGCCGAGCGTTCGTACCCTGCCGGAGTCAAACCGTTGTTGAGGTCGTCGGCCAAAAACGCCATCAGTGCCTCGGTGGCATGGGCAATCGCTTCTTCGCGCGTATCGCCATCGGCAAAGGCGCCGGGAATCTGCGGGAAGCTAGCGCAGTAACCATCGTCTTCTTTTATGAGAACGCAGTCATAGGTAAATCGCTGCCTCATTTTGCCTCCAACTACCATCCAGCTTGGCGACGAATACTTGCCCACGTGCCCTTCTTTGGTCGATCACCACCAGAGCCGCTCACGGTGACAACGCGGTCACCAGAAACATACTTAGCATGACTACCGACTTGCGCGACCTTCACGAATCCATCGTGCTTGAGTAGGGCAATGATTTCCCGAAAGGTAGGAGGTTGCATGGGCCGACCTCTTTCAGCCGTCCTAATTATAAACTACTTTATAATTTTTGCTAACCAGTTAATAAATATTACTGGCGTTGCTTGGGCTCGGTGACGATGGCCCGAACGATGCGGGGGCGATCGGTGAGATCGCGGACGATGCGCACATCCGAAAGGCCCGCCTGGCGGCAGAGTTCGGCGGCAGCGTTGAGGGCACCCTCGTAGAGCTCGCAGGCAAAGAGTCCGCCGGCACGCAGCATATAGGGTGCCGCATTGAGCAGGCGGCGGAAGATGTCCAGGCCATCGGCACCGCCCTCGAGCGCCAAATCGGGCTCGAAGTCCTTGACCTCGTGCGGCAGCGAGCGCATAACGTCGGTCGGGATGTAAGGCGGGTTGGAGACGAGCACGTCGAAGGTGCCCCACTCGTCGTGGGGAATGGAACTCACCAGGTTGGTGAGGCTAAAGGCGACGTCGTCGGACGTGAGACCAAGCGCATCGCGGTTTTTGGTAGCAAGGTCGATGGCGCGCGGCTCGATATCGGTAGCAGTGCAGGTGACGTGGCCGCGGCGCTCCCAGGCAAGGGAGAGCGAGATGCAGCCCGTGCCGCAGCCGACCTCGAGAACGCGGGCAGTGCGGGACTCGGCTGGGGCAGGCGCAGCGGCATCCTGAGCTGAAGCCGTCTCCTGATCGGTACCCTCGATGGCGATGCCGTATTCGTCGAGCTCGGGCTCAGCAGCTTCCGCAGTCTCGGCTTCCGCTGCCTGCGCGGCGGCTTCCTCGGCCTCGCGATCGGCAAGCTCCTCGGCATAGGCGCGGCTGCCGAGCACGTCGCCACCCAGCGCAGCCTCATCGGCGGCCGTCAGGTTGGCGGCACGGCGCTCGGCGGTCGCGCGTTCGTCGGCCAGCGCCGCCTCGGCTTTGCGGGCCTGCTCGACCTCATCGTTCCAGGGCAGCTCCACGCGCTGGCGGACGGCGGCCTCGGGGCTCAGCACCTCGGTATCCAGATAGTTCAGGACTTCTTCGACGAGCATCTCGGTCTCGGGGCGCGGGATGAGCACGCCGGGGGCGCACGCGACGTCGATCATGCGAAACTGCGTGCTACCGGTGATGTACTGTAGCGGCTCGCCTTTGGCGCGACGAACGACGGCCGCGTGCATGGTCTCGAGCTGGGCCGCGCTAAGCGTCTCGTCCATGCGCATATACAAGTCGATACGCGCCAAACCCGTGGCCGCGCACAGCAGCCACTCGGCAGAAAGACGGGGATGCTCCTCACCGCGCTCGGCCAGGTACTCCTTGGTCCACTCGAGACAACGCTTGATGGTCCAGATCTCGTTTGCCATGGGGCCCTCCCCTCTTATGCGCCGGGCGGCGCGCGAATGTCGGAGCAGATTGTAAGCGAGGCCAGCGCTTGGCAAGGGACGATTGAAGGCGATTATCGAGAATCAGCCCAGAATTTTGCTTGAATCGCAATCGAAGTGTTCATTCGTCGACGTCTAAAACTGCATCCGTCAAGCTTTTGGCAAGGTTGCCCCAAAACTGACCAATATCTAACCAAATACTTGCCAAATCACTTGACGCGCGACACGCCAAAATTCGCCCCACGACTTCTCGAACGATAATTTAAGCATTATTTTCGGCGATAGACGCATGCCGATCATTGCTTTGCGCAGGTGAACGGCTCAAGAACTATCAAAGCAGATTGAATAACATCCCAAAGCAATGTACCCAACCTAGTCGTTGGACGTTCTTGTTTGACTAGTCATTTAAGAACGTCCCCAACGACTACTCATTTAAGTCTGTCCCCAATGAGTGCCCCACATCCGGGGCAAGGCAACGCCGCAGGTAGAGGACGGACAGCGAGCGCCGCTCAGAGCGAACAAGTTGGCATGAAAAAGGCAAGGCATAGACCTTCTGGTCATGCCTTGCCTTTTGAATGACAAATTGTCGCTCTGGGCGGCGCGCAGCGTCGACCGGTTACGCGGTTTGGTAAAACCGCGTAACCTACACAGCCTGTGCCAGCTTCTCGGCTCGCTCGGCGGCGGCGAGTGCCTCGATGACGGTGCCGAGCTGGTCGCCCAGGAGGACGCCGTTGTAGGTGGAGTTGAAGCCGATACGGTGATCGGTCACGCGGTCCTGGGGCTGGTTGTAGGTACGGATCTTCTCGGAACGGTTGCCGTGGCCAATCTGGCTCTGGCGCTCGGCACCGAGCTCCGCCTGCTGCTTCTCGAGCTCCATCTCGTAGAGGCGGGCACGCAGCATCTGCATGCAGACCTCGCGGTTCTGGATCTGGGAACGCTGCTCCTGCGACTGCACCACGGTGTTGGTGGGCAGGTGGGTGATGCGCACGGCGGAGTAGGTAGTGTTAACGCACTGACCGCCAGGGCCCGAAGCGCAGTAGGTGTCGATGCGCAGGTCAGACTGGTTGATCTGGACGTCAATCTCCTCGGCCTCGGGAAGCACGGCGACGGTTGCCGTGGAGGTCTGGATACGGCCCTGGGACTCGGTCTTGGGAACGCGCTGGACGCGGTGCACGCCGGACTCGAACTTCATGACGGAGTAGACGCGGTCGCCCTCGACCTTGAACTCGATGGACTTAAAGCCGCCGGCCTCGCTAGGGCTGGAGTCGAGCACGGTGGTCTTCCAGCCGCGCGACTCGCAGAAGCGCTGGTACATCTTGTACAGGTCGCCGGCGAAGATGGCGGCCTCGTCGCCACCGGCAGCGGAGCGGATCTCGACGATGGTGTTCTTGTCGTCGTTGGGGTCACTCGGGATGAGCATGTACTTGATGTCTTCCTCGAGCTGGGGAAGCTTCTCCTCGTTCTCGGAGATGTCCATCTGGAGCATCTCCTTCTCGTCGGCATCGGTAGTATCGTGGAGCATTTCCTTGGCAGCCTCGATGTCATCGAGCGCACCGATGTACTCGCGCGAGGCGGCGATGAGGTCGGACTGGTGCGCGTACTCCTTGTTGAGACGCGTGAACTCCTTGATGTCGGAGGCGACGGCCGGGTCGGAAAGCTTCTTCTCGAGCTCCTCGTAGGCCTTGATAATCTTTTCGAGCTTGTCGCGCATGGCGGGACTCCTTTATATGCGTGAAGGTGAAAATCGGCAGAATTGATGGGGCGCGGGGCGCCGATGCAGGGGTAAGCCCGGCTAGAACATGTCGATCTTCAGATACATGCGCATCCCTTCGCGTATGGGGTACATAGTTGCGGTCTAACCCATACATGATAGCGTGCGCAGGCAAACCTGCATATAACCCGCACGGAATCCGACAAGGGGACAGTCCCTTTGTCGGATTCTAGAGCATATGGAGCAGGGCGATGAGGAAGCGAACACCCTGGAGGTAGGCGCGGCGGGTGATGCGCTCGTTGGTGCCGTGGACACCGCGCTCGCACTCGTCATCGTCTACCACAAAGGCCGAGAAGCGAATGCACTCGGGGCAAATGCGCTGGTAGTTGGCAGCATCGGTCGCGCCAATCACGGTCGAGGGAACGATACCGATAGGAGCTCCGCCCGCCGCTGATGATCCGTTTTCCTCCGTCCCCTCTGGATCACGGAAATAGCGGGCGGCGATGGCGCGGACGGTCTCGAGTCCCGGTCCGCCGATGCGCGGAGACGGCGAGGGTTCGGAGCTGCCAGGACCGAGCTCGATCTCGACACGGTCGGCGAGCCCCGCCTCGGCAACGGCGACGCGGCAGCAGGCCACGACATCGGCCACACTCGTGCCCTCGAGCATGCGGAAATTGATATTGGCCCACATATCCTGCGGCATCACGTTAGCACCGGTGCTACCGCCCTCGATTTGGGTCGGTGCACAGGTGGTGGTCACGAGCGGATAGAGCTTCTTGCTGGCAAGGCACTCGCGCACGATGGCGTCCTTGTTGGCGGCAATCTCATCCGCCGTGTAGAGCCCCAGCTCGACAAGCTGCGCGGCAAGCAAATCGGTCACGCGCGTCGGCCACTCGATATCGCAGATTGCGGCGATGGCACGGCTGAGCACCTCGAGCGACGTGCCGCCGTAGGGGTTAGACGAATGCCCGCCCGCGCTCTTCGTCTTGAGCACGATATCGGCATAGCCCTTTTCGGCCAGGTCGGCATGCATAAGCCAGCCCTCGCCCGCGCCGTACTCGGCAGCCGAAACGATACGGTAGTCACCCTCGTCGATCAGGAACTCGAGCTCAACACCGCGCTCCTCGAGCACGCGGCCGATAGCTCCAGCGCCGTACTGCGTGGTTTCCTCGTCCTGGCCAAAGGCGAGCAACAGCGAACGCTTGTGCTCCCAACCGTGCGCCAACGCATACTCAACCGCCTCGAGAATGCCTACGACCTGATCCTTCATGTCGATAGCGCCGCGACCCCAAATGTAGGCGTCGTCCACCTGTCCGCTAAAGGGGGCGTGCGTCCAGTCGGCCTCAGTACCCGGCACCACGGGGACCACATCCATGTGGCCCATGAGCATAACGGGCTTAAGGGCCGGATCGCTGCCGGCAAGCGTCACCAATAGCGAATGGTCGATAAGCTCGACCTCGCCCGCCGCGAACACGTGCGGCCACGCCTGCTGCATATAGGCGCGCAGGTCGTCGAACGGCTGCCAGTCCACCGCCTCGGCATCCATGCCCGAAATGGTCGGAAACGACAGCACGCGGCCCAGGCGCTCGCACACACCAGCCTCGTCTATATCGGCAAAATCATCCTCATGCGCAAAGAAGCGCCAAACCTCGGCCATGACATCCTTTCGATTGTGACGACAAAGGCCGCCCCACGGGAGCGGCCCTGCAACGTAGGCGTTTGCGCCGGTTATTTGTCCTCGAGATAGCGAGAGAGGAACTCGCGAGTGCGCTGGTGTTTGGGGTTGCCGAAGAGCTCGGCCGGCGCGGCGTCCTCGAGCACCACGCCCTTGTCCATAAAGACCACGCGGTCGGACACCGTGCGGGCAAAGGCCATCTCGTGCGTGACGACAACCATGGTCATGCCGTCGGCCGCGAGCTTGCGCATGACCTCGAGCACCTCGCCCACGATCTCGGGGTCGAGTGCCGAAGTCGGCTCGTCGAACAGCATGATCTGCGGATTCATGCACAGGGCGCGCGCGATGGCCACGCGCTGCTTTTGGCCGCCGGACAGGCGACCCACGGCGGCGTACGCGAACTTTTCGAGCCCCACGCTCGTCAGATGCTCCATTGCGACCTTCTCTGCCTCGGCCTTGCTCATCTTTTTGAGCGTGACGGGCGCAAGCGTGCAGTTGTCGAGCACATCCATGTTGTTGAACAGGTTAAAGCCCTGGAACACCATGCCGATGTCCTCGCGGAGTTTATTGATATTGCAGCGCTCGGCCGTAAGGTCCTGGCCGTGGAACCAGATGTGGCCCGCGTCCGGGGTCTCGAGCAGGTTGAGGCAGCGCAGGAAGGTCGACTTGCCCGAGCCCGAGGCGCCGATAATGGTGACGACCTCGCCGGGGTTAACGGACAGGTCGATGCCCCTGAGCACCTCGAGCGAACCGAAGCTCTTGCGCAGGCCCTCGACGCGGATGAGCGGCTCTTTAGTTTGTGCGGCGGCCACAGCGCCGGTGGTAGTGGTATCTGCCATGATGATTCTCCTCGTCTTGCGCTTAGTTGGAGCTGGGCAGCGTTGCCGGGGCCTCGGCGCCGAGCTTTTTGCCAAAGGCCTCGAGCAGGCGGCTCGCCACGAGCGTCAGGATCAGGTAAACCACGAGCGCCACGCAGTAGACCTCCATCTGGCGGTAGTACACGCCGGCGACAGTGGTGGTGGCGTACATGAGGTCAAACACGCCAATGACCGAGAGCACCGACGAGTCCTTGATGTTGATGATGAGCTCGTTGGTGAGTGCGGGGATCGCGTTTTTAATACCCTGGGGGAACACGACCTTGCGCATGGCCTGCCACTGCGACAGACCCAGCGAGCGCGCCGCCTCGGCTTGACCGGGGTCGATGGACTCGATGCCGCCACGCAAAACTTCCATCATGTAGGCGGTGGAGTTGAGCGAGATGGTGACGAGGCCAGCGGTGAAGGTACTCCAGATCTGGTTGGCCTGGGCGGTCTCGAAGCCCATGCCGCGCAAAACGGTGAAGCCCGCGTAATAGATGAGCAGGCCCTGGACCATCATGGGCGTGCCGCGCACGATGGTGGAGTAGATGGTCGCAAAGCCGCGGCCGATGCTCTTGAAGAAGCGCGTGAGATCGTTGTCCACACGGTCGAAGGTCTGAATGCGCAGGAACACAAAGAGCAGCGCCAGGAAAAAGGCGATGACGGTGCCGAAGGTGGCAAGCGCGATGGTGATCTCGATACCGCGAATAAAGAAGTCCCCGCTCTTGTAGGTCATGTAGACCAGGCTCGACAAAAAGTCGCTGGGGTTGGAATCCGAGACAATGCTCACCCGCACCAGGTCGATAAACGACATGACGCAACGGTCGATAAAGAAGATCGCCGCGATGGCGACCACGACATAGCTGCCCAAGCGCGCGCCGCGACGGAAGCGCTCGGAAGCAAACGGCGACTTTTCGCGATAGTCGCTCCAATGCATGAGCTTGGTGACGAGCGCCGCCGCCGACACGATAATCCAGGCCCAAAGAATTGCCCAGAGGCAGTCCTGGAAGATACCGGTGGGGGCCAAGAAGCTCAGCGGCGTGGGGTTGCGCTGGCTAAACGCCAGGCCGAGCGCCGCGATAACGCTCGTGCCCAGGTATACATAACGGTGGTCTGCCTTGATAAAGGAGGCCAGGCGATTGATGGTTTTCATGCTGCCTCCCTATGCCGGCTGACGGTCGAGGCACGCGTCCCACATTTGATCGCGCTCCTCTTGGCTAATGCCCTTGAGTGTCTTGTCGATGAGTTTAAGCAGCTTGTCCGAGCCCTTGCGGCAGCCGACGTTTGCCGTGACCTCCTGCTTGAAACCCTCGCCCTCGGCAAATTGAATCGGCACGATACCCGGGTTTTGGGCCATATAGCCCTTCTCGTTCTCAGTGTTGTAGGTCACGGCGTCGCACGTGCCCTGCAGCAGGTTCGAGAACACCGTGGGGACGGAGTCGACCGGGTTTTTGTGCACAACGCCCGGGATCTCGTCAATGACAGTGTCGAGCATGGTGTCCTTTTGGCCGAGCACCGTGGCGCCGCTAAAGTCGCTGAGCTTGGTCGCGTTTTGGTAGGGCGAGCCCTCTTTTACGAACAGGCCAAAGTAGCCGATAAAGTACGGGTCGGAAAAGCCGACGGACTCCTCACGCTCGGGCGTGGCGCTCATGCCGGCGATGATGAGGTCGATCTGGCCGTTGTTGAGCGAGTCAATAAGGCCCGAAAAGCTCTGCTTGACGGCGACGGGCTCGCCGCCGAGGGCCTTGCAGACGATCTTGGCGATCTGCACGTCGTAGCCATCGGCGTAGGCTCCCTGCACGTTGTCGATGGGAATGGTGTACTCGCTGGCCTCGGAGACCTGCCAGTTGTACGGGGCGTAGGCCGCCTCCATGCCGATACGGATCTTGTCCTTGCCGATCACGGAATCGGACAGGTCGTCGCGACCGCCGCCCGTCGTGGGCTGAACCACCTTGAGCGTGGACGGGCGCTGACAGCCGGCGAGCGCGCCGGCGACGACGGAAGCGCTCGCAGCGAGAGCGCTTCCCAAAAAGATGCGACGGCTGCATACCGGCTGGGTCTGCATGCCGCGCTGTGGCCGAGGTTGCATCTGGTGCCTTCCCTATTTTGCCTTACTGACAATAAGACAGGATATACGCCCGCAACCAGCAGCGCGGCATGTGCGCGAAAAATTAATAGACACACGAGGACGATTGGCGCAAAGCAGCCTGTCCCCCATGCACCACTTGGCATAAAAAGGCAAGGCATAGACCTTCTGGTCATGCCTTGCCTTTTGAATGACAAATTGTCGCTCTGGGTGGCGCGCAGCGTCGACCGGTCCGCCGTTCGCTAGAACGGCGGAACCTCTAGAGCAAGGTGACGCTAAAGCTGCGGACGTCTGTCTCGCCCGGCGCCAGCGCAATGGTGTTGACCTTGTGCTCAAAGACGTCGTCCTCGGTGTCCATGGTGGTGTGGCCGGACCAAGGCTCAAGCGCCACAAACGGGGCGTCGTTGGCGGCAGACCACACGCCGATGTACTTAAAGCCCTCAAAGTCGATCTTGACGCCGTGGCCCGACTTGCGACCGCGCAGCGTGAGCGTGGAGCCCGGGGTATCGGTGAACATGATGGCGTCGTTATCGAAGCTGCGGTGCGTGATGGGCAGCACGTCCGAGTTATCGGGCGCCCTGTAGCTGCCTTCGAACGTCATGAGGCCATCGGGCGTGATGATGGGGGCCTCGTTGGTCCAAGCCTCGGTAAATGCCAGCTCGTAATCCTCGAACGTCTCGTCCTCGGCACCGGGGGCGGGCACGTTAAATGCAGGGTGGCCGCCCACCGAGAACGGCAGGTCCACGTCGCCGGTGTTGGTGACGGCAAAGGTCTGGGTAAACGTGGCGTCGCCGGTTAGGGCATAGGTCATGTTGAGCTTAAAGTGGAAGGGGAAAGCCTTGAGCGACTCGGGCGTGTCGGTGATCTCGTAGGTGACGGACGAGCCGTCCTCGGAGACCTCGACCAGCTTGTGCTCGACGATGCGCGCAAGTCCGTGGCGCGGCATCTCGCAGGTACCGGCCGCAGACGTCGCAGTGTTGTTGCGCAGCGAGCCCACGATGGGGAACAGAATGGGCGCGTGCTTGCCCCAAAAGGCCGGGTCGCCCTGCCACAGATACTCGTTGCCGTTGAGGGCAAGGCTCGTGAGCTGGGCGCCCATGGAATCGATGGCCGCGGTGAGGCCGCCGCGCTTGATGGTAGTGACGGTGGACATGCTACTTCCTCCAATAGTAAACAACGGTGTCGAGGGCTATTGTCCCACTCTTGGCGGCGGGGTTGAGCGACAGGTGCAGTTATTGAGCAATAGCGTAAAGGTCAAACCCGCCCTGCGGCGTGCTATCGACCGTATCGGGCGCCTGTGAATTAAAACTCACCGGAACCATGCGCTTTGAGGCACGGTAACGCGTGCCGTCGGTGGCGACGGGCGGCTCATCGACCGTGAGCTCGTAGTCGCCGGGCTTGAGCTCGATGCCGTCACCTTCGGAATTGACGTATTGGTACTCGTCGATCGCTTGCCCCTTGAGCGTGCGACCCACGATATGGACGAGCATCTGGCTGTCGCCGCGCGCGGTGTCCCACGTCGCGCCGTCCTTGACCTCGACCGATACATGCACCGAGCGCGTGCGGCTGAGCGATTGCTCGACAGACATCTCGACCTTGGCGGCGTCTTTGCGCTGTTGTTCAACATGGCTCCAGACGTTTCCAATTACGGAGCATGCGATAACGCCGGCCATAAAGGCGATAAGGATGGGGCCAAGCGGAGAGCGACGTCCCGCATCTTCCTCGCGAGCCAGATCGGGGCGATGCGTGGGCGCAGGCGCCTGGGCACCCTGCGAGGGCACGTCGAGAATGCTGAAGGATGCCGTGCTGTCGGGATCGATAGTGTGACGCGGCTGCGGGGTCTTGGCCGGCGAGATGGACATGTCCGCCGGCTCACCGAGTGTGGCCGTGGCATCGACCTTAGCTTCATCGGCCTCGGCTTGGGCCCAAGCCTGCTCAAAGGTCAGGGGCTCGGCGGCATCGGAGGCGGCGTCAGGCTCGACAGCAGCATCGTTGCCGGCCTCGTCCTCGTCGCTCGACACGTCACGCGGCGCGGGCTCGTCCCACTCCTCGTCCGGAGCCTCGCCCTCGCTATACCACCATTCAAAGTTATCGATATCCATACGGGGCGCCCCTTAAGCCTCGCAAATAAACACTTGCCAGCCTTATACCCCCAGATGGCACGGGAGCTCGCCGGCACAGACAGGAAAAGCGTCACAACATTCGACGCTTTTCCTCGTTTTCGAGATTTTCATCAAATGTTGTGACGGTTTGGGCAGCAGCCACACCACGAATGTGACAAAGGGACTGTCCCTTTGTCACATCTGGAGGGTAACAGGGATTTGGATGCAGCAAAAGTCCTCTTGGTGGGACTCGTCGTAGCTCGTGGTATCGAGGTAGCAAAAGTCGAAAGCGTTGCCAACGGGCTGGAGCGCGTGCTCGTCCATGCAGGCAACGATGGCGCGGATGCCCTCGGGCTCGTACGGCATACCCCAGCGGCTCATGCACAGGTATGTGCCCTCGGGCAGCACTTCGATGCCGATCTCTGCCAGCTCGGCGGGATCGCTCGGCAGCAGTTCCTCGGCACCGCGCGGCAGCACGGCAAAGGAGCCCGCGCCGGCGATAGGGTCGTCGGAATGCAGCGCCTCACGACGCAGCATGGCACCCCAGCCGCGCATAGGGCGCGTGCCCGTCAACGCACGCATGCGCAGGATGGCCCGCATGAGCGTGGGGTGAAGCATCGAGCGGCCGCGCTCGATATCGCCTGGAAACTCCTCAAAGACCACGTAGCGACGCTCAAACTGCTTGAGCTCCGGCCTGCCCTCGCGCTCGCGCCAGTAAACCGCCTCGTCGTAAAAGTTCAGGCGCTCCTGCACGCTCGCGCGCTCGGCTTTGAGGCCGGCGATCTGTTCATCGAGCGCTTGCACCCGCGAGCGCAGGTGATCGGTCATCTCGCCAATGTCGAACGTCGAGGTCAGGCGGTCAATCTCGTCGAGTTCGAGCCCTAGGTCGCGCAGCATGCAGATCAGACGCATGAGCGGGATCTGCGTGGGCGAATAGAAACGGTAGCCCTTTTCGTTCACCACGGCGGGCTTAAACAGACCGATCTTGTCGTAGTAGATGAGCGTTTGGCGCGAAACATTGAACAAGCTCGCCATCTCGCTAATCGCATACATGCCCGTCTGCATAGATCCTCCCGACACATCCTTTGACGCGAAAAGCCCGCCGCCCACAGGGGCAGCGGGCTCAAACACTCCTCGTATCCTACCCTAAAGACGCCTATGACCAGCGCTTATAGTTTGCACATGACACGCCGACGGCCTCGAGCGCCTTGGCGGCGATGTGATGCACCGCGTCATCGAGCGTGGCGGGGCCGTTGTAAAACGTGAGCATGGGCGGCATGAGCATGACGCCCGGTACGCGCGCCAGGCGCGCCATGTTGTCGACATGAATGGCGCTGAAGGGCGTCTCGCGCACCATGAGCACCAGGCGGCGCTGCTCTTTCATCTGCACGTCGGCCGCACGCAGCAACAGATTGTCGCTGTAGCCGCTCGCGATGCCGGCGAGCGTCTTCATGGAGCACGGGGCCACGATCATGCCGTCGACCGGATAGGTGCCGCTTGCGATGGCGGCGCCGATGTTCTTGTTGTCGTAGACCACATCGGCATGCGTGGCAAACTCGTCGAGCGTCATGCCGAGCTCCTGCTCGATGGTGATCTCTCCCCCGCGCGTGACGACAAGCGCCGACTCGGCACCGGCCTGACGCAGGCATTTGAGGCACTCAAGGCCCAGCGCGGCACCGCTGGCGCCAGACACGCCAACGACAATGCGACGGGGACGGACAGAAGACTCAGGCATGACAACTCCTAACAACAAAATGGCAGCTATAGGTCGGGCAATGTCAGCGAGCGCGCGTCTGGCGAGGCAAGGTGCCCCGAAACAAGAAGGCATAGGGCTTATGCCCATGCCTTCGCAGTTGAGGGGCAGATTGCCCGCCAGGCGCGGGCGCAGCGTCGAGTGGTCCGACGTTCGGTAGAACGCCGGAACCTTAGAAAGCAATCTCCTTGGCCCACTTGTCTGTGTCGATCTCCATGAACTGCGAGCGAATGAAATTCTTCTTGAGGTCGAACGGAACCGTGCAGTCGAAGATGGCCTTGCAGGCGATGCCGTGCTCGCGAATCGTGGGGTCGAACGCAGGGTCGTTGGACGGGTCGAGCACGTGGCAGTGGCAGCCGGGGATGGTGATGAGGTCGACGTCGGCCTGGAAGCGCGTGGTCATGGCCCACATCACGTCGCTCATATCAAAGATGTCGACATCCTCGTCAACCAAGATCACATGCTTGAGCTCGGAGAATGCCGAGAAGGCGAGCATGGCGGCGTTGCGCTGACGGCCCTCGTCATTTTTGCTCGACTTCTTAAACTGCATGATGGCAACGAACTTGCCGCCGCCGCAGGGTGCAGCGTGGACGTTGAGCAGGCGGCCCGGGATAGCGGTCTCGACCATCTTGTAGATGGAAGCCTCGGTGGGGATACCGGCCATGGACACGTGCTCGTGCGAAGGGCCGATGCAGCTCTCCATAATGGGGTTGACACGCGTGGTGACGGCGGTGATCTTGATCACCGGGCAGACCTTGGCGCCGCCGGTGTAGCCGGGGAACTCGGGCATGGCGTAGCCGTGGCCGTTGACGTCCTCGTTGATGGTCTCGTCGTGCATGAGGTAGCCCTCGAGCACGTACTCGGCATTGGCGATGCACTTCTGCGGAACGGTGACGCAGTCGGCAAGCTCGACGGCGTGGCCGCGCAGGGCGCCGGCGATCTGCAGCTCGTTAAAGCCGAGCGGCGTGGTTGGCGCCTCGAAGCCACAGCACATGTACACGGCGGGGTCCAGACCGATGGAGATGGAGATGGGCATGTCTTCGCCGCGCTGGCAGTACTCGTCAAAGAACGCGCCAAGGTGACGGCTGCCCGGAGTGATCCACATGGCGAGCTTGTCCTTGTCGACGCAGGAGAAGCGGTGGATGGTCACGTCGGACTGGGAGCCGTCGGGGCTCGTGCCATAAGCGAGGCCCATGGTGATGTAGGGGCCGCCGTCGACGGGCGTGTTGGTGGGAGCGGGAACGATCTTGCGCAGGTCAAAGCCCTCGTCGGTCGCCTTGTACACGACCTCTTGGCAGTCGACGTGCGCACCCTCGGCGATCTGCTCGGGCGCGATCAGGTTCTCGAAGCGCTTGCCGATCTCGAGGCCCAGGTGCTCCTCGTCGAGGTCGAGCAGGGCGGCAACGCGCTTGCGGCTGGCAAGCATGCCGATGCAGACCTTGGCATCGTCAAAGCCCTTGACGTTGTTGAAGACCATCGCCGGGCCCTCTTTGGTCGGACGCATAACGGTGCCGCCGGCACCGACGCGACGATAGACGCCCGAGACCTCGGCGTCCGCGTCGACCTGGGTGTCGGTCTCGAGCAGCTGGCCCGGCATCTCGCGCAAAAAGTCGAGCGCGGAGCGCAGATCGTGGATCTGGGAAGCATCGGTAGTGGACATAGCGTGCTCCTTTCGGGAGAGTGTCCGGCGGCGGGAGTGCCGCCGGCTTGGTAACGTAATGGGGCCGCAGCGCTCATAGATGGGGCGCTCGGGCACTCGCAGTTCAAGCACTCGGCTAATTACAGCCAAGCACTCGACTGCTTACATCAGGCCAAAGAGGTGGAACCAGGCGGCCTCGACCAGCACGACGATAAAGACGACCGCAGTGAGGGGAATGCCCATGCGCATAGCCTCTTTGGAGGTGTAGCCGCCAGCGTCCTTGCCCTCGCCGATAAGGATCGGCAGGTTATGGAACGGCAGGATGTAGTGGATGTTGATGGACGTGAAGACGATGAGCGCCACGGCGAGCGGGCTCACGCTGGAGCCGGCCGCAAAGCTGATGAACGCCGGCACGCACACGCCGAGCACGGCCATGACCGAGCCCATGAACATGTGGATGATCATGGAAAGCGCGGCGACAAGCAGGGCGAACAGGAAGATGTTCTCGGGCACGGAGCTGGGAAGCACAACATCGGCGATCCAGGCGTTCATACCGGTGGCACCGCCCACGGAGCCCACGGCCATGGCGGCCGTCAGGAACATGAGGGACTTGATGTCGACGGCATTCCAGCTGGCGGGGGTGAGGACCTCGCCGATGATGGGCATGGCAAGAGAGACGCCGATGGCCAGGGTGACCCAGCCGATGTAATCGCCCGAGACGGTGAGCCACAGCGCAATGGCGATGACAAGCCACACGATGGTGCGAATCTCCTTGACGGAGAGCTTGCCGAGCGCGGCCTGCTTGGCCACGATCTGCTCGCGATCGTAGACGAGCTCCTTGCTGGGCTTAAAGAGGAAGAGGCCCAGGAACAGGGTGCACAGCAGCGCGACCAGCATAGGCACGCTCATGCACAGGAACCAGTCGACAAAGGACGGGCTCATGCCGCCGGCCTCGGCACTGTACTGCGCAACGAGCGGGTTGAGCGTGGAGTCGCCCGTCAGGAAGAACATGGAGCCCGGGGCGGCAGCGGCAAACACGAGGAAGCCGAGCTTGCCGCGGTCGTCGTCACCGTAGCCGGCGGACTCGGCGATAACCGAGACGACGGCGAGGATGAGGAAGGCGCGGGGGAACGGATGCGGGATCAGCAGCGACAGCACAAAGGTGAGCGCGAAGATCGAGATGATGAGCGACTTGGCATCGCGCACGAACTTGAGCATAAACGCATAGGCGATGCGCTCGCCCAGGCCCGACTCCTTGACCGCGCTGGCGATGAGGTAGGCGCCGATGACGAGCCACATGGTGGCCTTGGTCCACGAGCTAAACGTGGAGGCGACCGTCGCCGAGATGCTCGCGGCGCCCGTGTCGTCCACGCACACCTTGAACAGAACGAGCAGCGCGCAATAGAGCAGGCCCACAAAGCCCGGCTGTGCCACGCCACACGCCCAGAACACCACCGTGGCGAGCGTCAACGCCAGACAGGTCTGACCGCCGACCGTAAGCTCGACCGTCGAGCTCAGCTCCGCCAAAGGAAGAAACTTCACTAATAAAAAGACAACGATACCCAGTACAAAGCCAATTTCGCGCTTGGTGATCTTAAACGCCTTCTTTTCCGCTTCCATCTCCCCACCTTTCTTGTTGGGGGCGCTCCGGATTCGCAGCCACGTTGCCACTTAAAAAGGGGCACCCGTTATCGGACACCCCTTACGTTGCGCTGTGTTGCGGCAATACAGTCAAGCGGGATTTTTGGATGAGAAGCGATCCTCTGGGCAAAAACCGTCACAACATTCGACGCTTTTCCTCGATTTCGAGATTTTCATCGAATGTTGTGACGGTTTGGATATGGCAAAGGGACTGTACCTTTGTTACATAGCGAGGGCCGTACGGATGGATGGGTCGCTGAGTGCCTCGCGGAGCCAGGGGGCCAGCTGCTCGGGGTGACCCTGCAGGTAGCCTTTGAGCTCGGACGGGGCCACGCGACGCACCTCCGAGATCTCCTCTTGGTTGATATGCAGCTCGCCCGGCTCAACATGGGCAAGGTAGACCTCGCACCATTCGCACTCGCAGCGGCCGTCGCCGTGGTCCTCGCGGTACACCACGTGTCCGAGGTGCTTGAGCTGATCGGGCTCGCGCGTGATGCCAAGCTCTTCGTTGATGCGACGTGCCGTGGCGGCCGCGACGTCTTCCCCGGGGAGCGGATGGCCGGCACAGCTATCGGCCAGCACCCCGCCCCACAGGCGTTTGAGCGGACTGCGACGACAGAGCAGCAGGCGCGCGTCTTCGCCCTGGCCCTCGACCAGAAGCGTCAGAAATGCCTGATGCAGGATTCCCTCGCCGGTATGGGCCTCGATGCGGTCGACGGGGCCAAGCGCCTCGCCGGTCGCGACATCGACCGCCACGACCTCGGCGCCTGCGCCGCCCTTATCCCAGCCGGCGCGCAGAATGCGGGCTGCGGCCTCCTCGAGCGCGGCGATGAGTTCCTTGGTGGTATCGAGCATGCGCCGCAAGTCGTCCGCGGTCGCGTTCTCCACATGAAAACCCGTGCTTGCAACTACCGGCACGCCAAAGCGCGTGGCCAGCGCCGCCGCAATATCGTGCGCCGGGATCTCGTCTCGATGGCACGGAACGGCCAGGATGCTCACCGTCGCCGTACGGCCGGGCTCGGGGCGAGGAATGGCCTGCGCCGTGGCGCCCAGGTGCGCAAACTCCGGCGAGCAGGCGTACACCGCCATGCCTCGCGGCGTCACCGTCAACTGGGCCTCGAGCGCAAACTTGCCCTCGCCCACTACAACCTTTGTCGTGTGCATACCCATGGGATCTCCTGTCGCCCGCAATGTACCTGAGACCATCTTCGCCTGTATTGCGACTATACAGGCAAGCGCAGCCTGCGACAAAGGAGGCAGGCACCTGACACATTCTGTTAGAGTTGCAGGGATTGAATCCCGCTTATTCATGCGACATTGGAGTGACAACCTTGACCGCCGCAACCACGCCTAAAAGTAAGTCAACCGCCGCCGCGCTCTCCCCCGCGCGCACCAGGCTCTGCCTGGCGCTGCTCGTGCTGCTGGGATTCTCGCTCGGCTGCTCCGAGTTCGTGGTCATCGGCATCGAAAGTGACTTGGCGACGGAACTCGGCATATCGCTTGCCGCTGCGGGCCAGCTCATCAGCGTTTTTGCACTGGTCTACGCCATCGCGACGCCGGTGCTTGCGCTCAGCACGGGGCGCTTCCGTCGTTACCAGCTGCTCGTGTGCTACAGCATTATCTTTGTGCTCGGCAATCTGGTCATGGCGTTGGCGCCCAACTTCCAGGTACTGTTTATCTCGCGCATTGTCCTGGGATCCGTCTCGGGCGCACTGCTCGCCGTGGGCGTGACGTACATCCCCGAGCTGCTGTCCCCGCAGCAAACTTCGCTTGCCATCTCGGTCGTGTACGGCGCGTTTTCCGTGGCGATGGTCTTTGTGACCTCGATTGGCAAGTTTGTGGCCGACACGCTCGACTGGCACGTGGCCATGTACGGTACGCTGACCTTTGCCGTTTTGATCTGCGGAGCGCTCGTGGCGTTTATGCCGCGCGCCGGACAGACCGACGAACCCGCTACCTTCCGCGAGCAGGCGGGTCTGCTACGCGAACCGAGCATCATCACCGGCATGCTCATCTTTTTGTTTGGCGTGGGATCGGTCTATGTGTTCTACGGCTACGTGACGCCTTATCTTGAGCAGGTGCTGGGCATGGGCACTGTTCAGGCGAGCACCACGCTTATGGCCTACGGCGTGTTCTGCCTGATCTCGAACATCCTGGGCGGATGGATCGACGCACGTTTTGGCATGAAGGCACTGCTTGTGACGTTTGTGCTGCAGGCTGCGGCGTTGCTCGGGCTGTTTGCCGTGGGCGGCACCATGCCGCTCGCGCTGGTCTTTGTCTTTAGCTTGGCGCTGCTCATGTACCTGTTCTCAGTCTCGTGCATCACACACTTTATGGACGTGGCACGCAGCCGCCATCCCAAATCGATGGTACTCGCAAGTTCGGTTGAGCCCATGGCGTTTAACGTCGGTATCTCGTTTGGCACCGCAGTGGGCGGCGCCGTGGTAAGCAGCATTGGCATTGCGTACGTGGGCGCAGTGGGCGCCGCGTTCTCGCTTGTGGCCTGGATGCTCACGCTGGTGACGATCAAGTTGGCTCGCTGGGAGCGCAGGCGGGCGAGGGCATAGGCGTAGATGCGATACTCGAGCTCGATGATGGCGATCGAAAGGAAACCGCACATGCAACGTGTACTGTTTATCTGTCATGGAAATATCTGCCGCTCGACGATGGCTGAGTCGGTGTTTACCGAGCTGGTGCACCGCGCCGGACGCGCGGACGAGTTTGTCATCGATTCCGCCGCGACCTCGACTGAGGAGATTGGCAACCCACCGCATCGTGGCACTGTTGCCAAGCTGCGCGAGGTCGGGATTCCCGTCGTCGCACATCGCGCGCGCCAGGTGCGTCGCGCGGAGTATGGCGACTGGGATCACATTGTCTATATGGACGATGAGAACGCCCGCGGCCTGCACCGCATCTTTGGCGACGACCCCGACGGCAAGATTACGCGCTTGCTCGATTGGACCGAGCGCCCCGGCGACGTGGCCGATCCCTGGTACACCGGCAACTTCGATGCCACCTACCGCGACGTGCTCGACGGTTGCACTGCCATGCTCGAGCAGATGTAGGTTTGCGGGCGCACAAACCGCGCGAACCGCGTCATCGGTATACATCGAGCGTGGATTTTCTCTCGTATACAGATCGAGCGTGGAAAATCTCCCACTTTGAGCGTTCAAGTGCGCTCTAAACGGGAGAAAATCCACGCTCATTTTCTCGGGCAGTGGAACTCGATACGACCAAGGGACTGCCCCTTTGTCACATTCGGGACTGGCCCTAGACCGGCTTGACCTCCAGCTTTATCCCCTCGGCACGGGAGTCGCCCAAAACATCCGAAAGGACCCAGGTCGCATATAGCGGCAAATAAAGAACAGCTCCGTTGCGCTCAACGTTGCCTCTCGAGAAAACAATCCCGAGCCTTACGCCATATTCGGCCGTATCAAGCACATGACCGAGCGCAGCGTGCGCGTGGTAATAGGAGCCCGATTTAACCTCGATCGGGACAGCCGTCCCATCCGGTCCGTCGACCACAAAGTCCACTTCGCCGCGCTTTTTCGTCTGATAGTAGTAAAGCTGGCGATTCTGGGCAGCCAGCTGCTGGGCCACCACGTTTTCGTAAATGCCGCCCAGATTGGGCTCCTTGCTATCAAGATACGCCGCCTGGGCGACTCCAACGGGGTAGCGCGCCATCAACATGCCCGTATCCGATTGATATAGCTTGAACTGCGATGGCCGCGCCGTCTTGAGCAGGGGCGATTTTGGCTCGGTTACGATATCGGCCTTGAGAGCAACGCCGGCATCGACAAGCCAGACAAAATCTCGCTGGTACTTGTCGTAATGCGCCTTGGGGTCAATGGAATTGAGCACGAAGCGTTTGTTTTCGCCCTCGAGCATAATAGGGAGCTGATCGTAAATGCTCTGCACCTGAAGGGCTCGCCCGCTTGCATACTTGGAGATATCCCGCCGGTACTGTTCGTTGAGCTCTGACTGTAGCTGACGAACAGAGGCAAGGTCGCCCTGCGTGTCAAGGAAACGCTGCACGACCTCCGGCATTCCGCCGACAACGGTATAGGTCCTGAAGTTTGCCATCATCGCGTCATGAATGTAATCAGGAATGGGCTTCTCGCTGATACACGCATCGCGTATCGTTTGGCGAGCTCCCTCGCTCACCCCGATCGCCCAGCAAAACTCCTCAAAATCGAGCGGGAACATCCTAAGCTCGTGAACATATCCCACAGGATAGGACCTAACGCCCTTGAACTGGGTCCCGAGCATTGACCCCGAAAACGCCCAGTGGCACCTCCCGTCCTCAACAAGGAACTTTGCCATCGTCGTGATGTCGGGGGCCTCTTGGACCTCATCGATAAACACGAGCGTTTTGCCTGGCGCTATCGGCTTTCCCGAAAGAAGCGTCACCCTGCTGATGAAATCATCGGCATCCCGTGCCTCGAGAAGAGCATCTTTTGCCTGGCGATTTTCCGCGAGATTGAGCTCGATATAGGTTGCGTAGTTTGACTTACCGAACTCGCGAATCGAGTAGCTCTTACCGATTTGGCGAGAACCCGTGACGAACAACGCCTTTCGTTCAATGGATCTCTGCCAACAATCAAGCTCATCAGCGATTTTCCTGCGCAACATAAGCTCTCCCATCGCCTCGATAAATGAAATGCAGATATTTATATCGACTATTATCGATGAAATGCAGAGATTTTTAGTACCGAAATTGGATGAAATGCAGAAATTTGAGCTTACTCGCGCACAGAACAACGACGCGTGCGCCTAAGCATGGGCATAAGTGAGGTCGGGATTCTCGCATACAAATCGAGCGAGGACTATCTCCCACTTTGAGTGCGAAATTGCGCCCAAAACGGGAGATAATCCACGCTCGATATTTCGACGGGAGAAAAACCTCGCTCGGTTACTCGTCGACGATCTCGGCAAGCCAGACGTTCAGCGTATCAATCTCGGGGCAGCAGAACTTTGCCGTGCCAGGCTCGTTGCCAGGCACGGTTCCGCCATAGCGCAGGATATCGATATAGGGAAAGCCCACGTGACAGGCCATGGCGCACATCTTGCCGCGGTCTCGGTCAAAGTCAAAGACGTCGCCCGGCTTGTGACCATGGTGGCAGCGGCACGTCCCCAGCTGGTCCACGCAGCTCACGCGGATACGCGGCCGCTTGCCACGCGGCGCGCCGAGTGGCCTGTTCTCGCCCGCAGGCTTGACGCCGCCCTCGCCAGCGTTACTCATGGTCAATCACATCCAGGCAGGCCTCGATGGGAAGGCCGGCCGACTTGTCCTCTTGGTCGGCATTGCGCTCGATAAGCTCAGCCACCACACGCATGGCATCGGACGTCGCGCGCTGCAGACTCCAACCTGCCATAACGCGGCCCATGAGCACCGCCGAGAACGTATCGCCCGTACCCGGGAAATAGACCGGAATGAGCTCAAAGGGAATCGTGAAGTACTCCCCCGCCACATGGTCGTAACCGATAACCGCGTTCGTGCCATTTACCACGGCGCTCGTAATGACCACCGACTTGGCACCCAGCTCGCGCACGGCGTCCACAAGGGCGCGGGCCTCATCGGGCGTGATCTGCTCTGCAATAGGCGTATCGGCGAGCAGACAGGCCTCGGTGTAGTTGGGCACCGCGTAGTCTGCGCACTCCAACAGGTGCCGCATAAGACCAATCGTGGACTCGGGCACACCGGCATAGAGCTTGCCGTTGTCGCCCATGATGGGATCGACGAACACCTTGGTGCCCTTTTGCGCGCGGCGGTGGCAAAAGTCCGAGATGATACGCGTCTCTTCCTCGGTCACGATAAAGCCGGTCGAGATGGCGTCGAACTCAAAGCCGAGCTCCTCCCAGATGGCGAGGCTCTGGCGCACGTACTCGGTGGTGTCGTGGATGTAGAACTTGGGATAGTTGAGCGTATCGGACACAAGTGCCGTCGGCAGGTTATGGATACGGTAGCCCATGTGCGACAGCACCGGCAGCATGGCGGAAAGCGCGACCTTGCCGTAGCCGCACATATCGTTAATCAGCAGCAGCTGAGTATTCTTCATGAGGGTCTCCCTTGTTTCGGGCATGGCGCGACGGCACAACAGTGCAACCAAGTGTAGCGCAGGGGACGTTGTGAGCGGAGGCGAGCGGTGCGAAGTGCAAATTGTTGCGGAAAGGTTTCGGAAATGGGGGCTGTTTGCTCCATGGCGGCCTAGTTGATGCTACTCATATAGCGCCATTTCAAAACTATGCCTATTTACTACGTTTAACCGCCCGCCTCTAACCACAACGAATTTCTCTCCAACAAAACCGCAGGTAGATAGCTTGCGTTTTTTCAGAAACAGCTGTTGTGGTCAGCGATGCTGGATTCATCGTAGTAATTAGGCATAGTTTTTGGCAAGGCCGCTTCGAAAGGCATCATCGCAGCCCAAAACGATACCTTTTCCTCCGTCCCCCCAGGGATCAGATTGCCGTTTAGGAGCGTTTGCAGCGTCGAGCGGTTACGGCGTTTGGCAAAAGGCCGTAACTTAATAAGTTTGGTACCTTGACATTCATTTCTCATGCTCCTAGATTGGTTAGGCACAAAACAATTCCACTACCTAACTAAAGAAAGGAGCAACACTAATTCATGTGCGATGAACCTCTTAACCTTTGTTCGCACGAGCCCGGCGGCGGCCCGTCGCAGCCGGCGGATGTACCCGAAGCGGTTAGCTCAGAAGACAAGCTTGCCAAGCGCATCCTCAATGGCCTGGGCTTTTGCGGCCATTACATGCATTTTCATGGCGGAGGCGTGTCCGGCAAGGCGCCCATCATCTGCCTGCTGGCCAAGCAGCCCGGCGGCGAGATGTCGCAGCAGGAGCTCGGCATGCACTTTGACCTCAAGCCGGGATCGCTTTCCGAGATCCTGTCCAAGCTCGAGCTCAACGGCCTCATCGAGCGCAGCCGTAACCCCAAGGATCGACGGCAACTCACCATTCGCCTGACCGAAACCGGCCGGGAAAACGCCCGCATCGACCAGGCAGCCCGCATCCGCTTTAGAGAACGGGCCTTTAGCGCGCTCACCCACGACGAGCGCGAGGACCTCGCCGAAATGCTCGATAAAATCCGCGTAACCTGGGAGGAACTGGATGATTAAAACCCTCATGGGCAGCATCCGCGACTATATGAAAGTCACCGTTGCTACGCCGTTGCTTGTGCTTGGCGAGGTGCTCTGCGAGATGCTGATTCCATTTATCACTGCCAACCTGATCGACGCCATCAAAGACGGCGCCACCGTAGCCGAGATGCTTCCCACCGCAGGCTTTTTGGTGCTCATCGCGCTGACGTCGCTTGCTTTTGGTGCCGCTGCCGGCGTCACCTGCAGCCATGCGAGCTGCGGGTTCGCCAAGAACCTGCGTCACGACCTGTTCTACAAGATCCAGACGTTCAGCTTTGCCAACATCGATGAGTTCTCGAGCTCCTCGCTCGTCACGCGCCTGACCACCGATATCAACAACGTGCAGCAGGCCTTTATGATGATCATCCGTATCGCCGTGCGCGCGCCGCTGGTATTGATCTTCGCCTTTACCATGGCGTTTATCATGGGCGGCAGCGTCGCCATGGTCTACCTGGTCATCATTCCGCTGCTGGGCTTTGGACTGTTCTTTATCATCTTTAAGGTGCGCCCCATCTTCTCGCGCGTGTTCCACAAGTACGACGCCCTTAACGAGTCCGTCGAGGAAAACGTCACCGGCATGCGCGTGGTCAAGAGCTATGTGCGCGAAGACTATGAGAAGGAGAAGTTCGCGACCGCCGCGCGCGACGTCCAGATGGACTTCACCCGCGCCGAGAAGCTGCTCGCCTTTAACAACCCCATGATGAACATCTGCGTCAACGGCGCGTTTGTCGTCATCATCTACCTGGGCTCCAAGCTCATCATCACGAGCCAGGGCACGCTGTTCGACGTGGGCCAGCTCTCCTCGACCTTTACCTATGGTTTCCAGATTCTCATGAGCCTGATGCAGCTGTCGATGATCTTTGTCATGGTGACCATGGCCGACGAATCGGCACACCGCATTGCCGAGGTGCTGGCCGCCGAGCCCACGATCGCCGATCCTGCCGAGCCCGTGCTCGAGGTTGCCGACGGTTCCATCGACTTTGACCACGTGAGCTTTAAGTATTCCAAGCATGCGAAGCGCCAGGCGCTCGACGATATCGACCTGCACATTACGAGCGGCGAGACCATCGGCATCATCGGCGGCACCGGCTCGGCCAAGTCCACGCTCGTTAACCTCATCGCCCGCCTGTACGACACCACCGAAGGCGCTGTGCGCGTGGGCGGCGTGGACGTGCGCGACTACGACCTGGACGCGCTGCGTCACCAGGTCGCCATGGTGCTGCAGAAAAACGTGCTGTTTAGCGGCACCATCGCCGAGAACCTGCGTTGGGGCGACCCGAACGCCACCGACGAGGAAGTCCGCGAGGCAGCGCATCTGGCCTGCGCCGACGAGTTTGTCGACGGTTTCCCCAAGGGCTACGACACCTGGATCGAACAGGGCGGCTCTAATGTTTCGGGCGGTCAGAAGCAGCGCCTGTGCATTGCACGCGCCCTGTTGCGTCGCCCCAAGATCTTGATCCTGGACGACTCCACCAGCGCCGTCGACACCAAGACTGACGCCAAGATTCGCGCAGGCCTGGCAAGCTATCTGCCCAACACGACCAAGCTCATCATCGCCCAGCGCATCAGCTCCGTGCAGGACGCAGACCGCATCATCGTCATGGAGGGCGGCCGCATCGCACAGATCGGCAACCACGAAGAGCTGCTCAAGACGAGCGAGATCTACCGAGAGACCTTTACCTCGCAAAACAAGATGTCTGCCGAGGGCGAAGGGGCCGTCGAGGCCGACACCGAGGCATCCGCAACGCAAGCTCAGACCCAGGAAGGAGGCGAGGCACATGAGTAAGGCAACGACCGCCGAGCGCGCGCTCAACCGTAAGGGCGGCACCATGTCGCGCCTCATCAAGACGCTCTTTGGCTTCTACCCCGTACTTTTGCCCCTCGTCGTCGCCGGCGTGGTGCTCTGCGCCATCATCAACTCCATCGGCGCGACCTTCCTGCAGAGCGCCCTGCAAATTATTAGCGAATCGTGGCAGTCGGGCGATTGGGGGGCCGCGCAGCCCAAGATTGCACAGCTCGTGACCACCCTCGCCTGCATCTACGGCGTCGGTGTCCTGTCCTCGCTCTTCTGGAACCGCGCCATGGCTATCGTCACGCAGGGCTCGCTCGAGAAGCTGCGCGAGATGATGTTCAACCGCATGCAGGACCTGCCGATCCGCTACTTCGACACGCACCAGCGCGGCGATATCATGAGCCACTACACCAACGACATCGATACGCTGCGCCAGATGATCAGTCAGTCGCTGCCCAACCTGCTCATGACGATCATCATCATCGTCACGGTGTTCTTTATCATGCTGTACTACAGCGTGTGGATGTGCCTGGTCATCATCGCCGGCGTCGCCTTTATGACCTTTATGACCAAGCTGCTCGGCTCCAATTCCGCGCGTTTCTTCATTGCGCAGCAGACCGAGCTCGGCGTGGTCGAGGGCCATATCGAGGAAGTCATGAACGGTCAGAAGGTCGTCAAGGCGTTCTGCCACGAGTCTGCCGCCGAGGCCGATTTTGACGAGCGCAACGAAAAGCTCTTCGAGGTCTCACAGAAGGCCAACATGTACGCCAACATCCTCATGCCCATCCTTATGAACCTGGGCAACTTGCTCTACGTGCTGGTGGCCCTTGCCGGCGGCATTTTCCTGGCGCTGGGCGTGCCCAACCTGAGCATCTCGGGCATGGCGCTGTCGATTGCCGTCGTGGTGCCGTTCCTCAACATGACCAAGCAGTTCTGCGGACAGATCGGCCAGATCTCGCAGCAGATCAACGCCGTGGTCATGGGCCTCGCCGGCGCCGACCGTATCTTTGAGCTCATCGACGAGAAGCCCGAAGCCGACGAAGGCTATGTGACGCTCGTCAACGCGCAGGTCAACCCCGATACCTGGCAGCTCGAGGAGGCTGACCACCACACCGGCATGTGGGCGTGGAAACATCCGCACCGCGCAACCGGCGAGATCGAGTACGTGCCGCTGCGTGGCGACCTGGTCATGGACAACGTCGACTTTGGCTACACGCCCGACCACGAAGTGCTGCACGGCGTGTCCGTGTTTGCCAAGCCGGGCCAGAAGATCGCGTTTGTCGGCGCCACCGGAGCCGGCAAGACGACCATCACCAACCTCATCAACCGCTTCTACGACATCGCCGACGGCAAGATCCGCTACGACGGCATCAACGTCAACAAGATCCGCAAGGCCGACCTGCGCCGAAGCCTGGGCGTCGTGCTGCAGGACGTGAACCTGTTCACCGGCACCGTGATGGATAACATCCGCTACGGCAACCTGGATGCCACCGACGAGGAGTGCATCGCGGCGGCCAAGCTCGCGGGCGCGGACGACTTTATCACCCGCCTGCCCGACGGCTACGACACCATGCTCACCGGCAACGGCGCCCAGCTGTCGCAGGGCCAGCGCCAGCTGATTTCGATCGCCCGCGCCGCCGTCGCCGATCCGCCGGCAATGATTCTGGACGAGGCAACGTCGAGCATCGACACCCGCACCGAGGCCATCGTTCAGGCGGGCATGGATAAGCTCATGGAGGGCCGCACGACGTTTGTCATCGCGCACCGCCTCTCCACCGTGCGCAACTCCGACGCAATCATCTGCCTGGACCACGGCCGCATCATCGAGCGCGGCAACCACGACGAACTGATCGCCAAGCGCGGGTATTACTACCAGCTCTACACCGGAGCGTTTGAGCTGGAGTAGGACCGATTACTGACGGAGGGTGCCCCGGGGACGGGCGGGGTATTTCCTCCGTGCTCAAACATTCTCGCTGCGCTGCGAAACTGCGCGCGGAGGAA
>UREM01000018.1 GCA_900546775.1 uncultured Collinsella sp.
CGAAATCGCTGAAACCCGCATAAACACTGGCTTTTTTAAGCAACTCGATTTATTCCCACTCGATCGTCGCGGGCGGCTTGGACGTGATGTCGTAGCACACGCGGTTGGCGCCGGGGACCTCGGCAACGATGCGGCCCGAGATGCGGGCCAGGACGTCGTAGGGCAGCTTGGCCCAGTCGGCGGTCATGGCATCGCTGGACTCGACGGCGCGCAGGATGATCGGGCGCTGGTAGGTGCGCTCGTCGCCCATAACGCCCACGGACTTAATGTCGGGCAGGACCGCGAAATACTGCCAGCAGCTGTGCTCGGAGTTGCGCTCGCCGGTCTGCTCAAACAGACGCTGGTTGTAGGCGTCGAGCTCCTCGCGCACGATAGCGTCGGCATTCTTGAGAATCTCGAGCTTCTCCTTGTCGACCGCACCGATGATGCGGATGGCCAGACCCGGGCCCGGGAAAGGCTGGCGGAACACGATATGACCCGGCAGGCCAAGCGCCAGACCAAGTGCGCGGACCTCATCCTTAAAGAAGTGGTCGAGCGGCTCAATAAGGTCGAAGTGCACGCCCTCGGGGAACGGGATCAGGTTGTGGTGGCTCTTGATGGTGGCCGTCTTGCCACCCGTCTTGCGAGCGCCGGACTCGATGATGTCGGGGTAGATGGTGCCCTGAGCCAGGTACTTGACCGGCTTGCCATCGGTCTCAAGCTGTTGCGCCACGGCGAAGAACTCTTTCCAGAACTGCGTACCGATGATGCGGCGCTTCTCCTCGGGCTCGGTCACGCCGGCCAGAAGCTCGGCATAACGGTCCTCGGCGTGGACGTGGATAAAGTCGACGTCAAACTGCTTGGTGAAGACCTCCTCCACCTGCTCGGGCTCGCCCTTGCGCAGCAGGCCGTGGTTGATGAACACGCAGGTCATCTGCTTGCCCACGGCACGGGCGCCCAGTGCAGCCACGACGGAGGAATCGACACCGCCAGACAGGGCCAAAATCACGCGGTCGTCGCCGACCTTCTCGCGGAACTCGGCCGTCATGGTCTCGACCAGGTTGTCCATGCTCCAGTTGGGCTCCAGGCCGCAGATCTCAAACAGGAAGTTGCTCAGCAGCTGCTGACCGTACTCGGAGTGCTTGACCTCGGGGTGGAACTGCGTGGTGAAAATCTTGCGCTCGACGCACTCCATGGCGGCAACCGGGCACACGTCAGTGCTGGCGGTAACGGTAAAGCCCTCGGGCACCTCGGACACGGCGTCGCGGTGGCTCATCCACACGGTTTGCTCCATGGGCGTGGAGTTAAAGAGCTTGGCGCCGGCAGTGCGCGTAATAGTGGCGCGGCCGTACTCGCCCACCTCGGAGTGCCCGACCTTGCCGCCGAGCGTCACGGCCGTGATCTGATGGCCGTAGCAGAAGCCCAGGACGGGAAGGCCCAGGTCAAAGATGGCAGGATCGATGGACGGAGCGTCCTCGGCGTACACAGAGGCCGGGCCGCCAGAAAGGATGAGCGCAGAGGCGTTCATCTCGCGAATCTCATCGGCCGAGATGTCGCAGGGAACGATCTCGGAATACACGTTGAGGTCGCGGACGCGACGGGCAATGAGCTGACCGTACTGCGCACCAAAGTCGAGTACGAGGACCTTTGCGGAAGCCTTTTGATCCATGGTTTCCCCCTCTTGTTGGCGGGGAGCCGGTGCCCACCCGCGTGAATGAACGAAAATAACTTCCATAGTGTACACGTTATATGGGGTTTCTCGTCCCTCGCGGCCATCAGCGCACGGCAAACGCACGACCTGGGCCCTTATTTGACGGCAATTGAAGTATTACTAAACATTACAGATGATGTATTACGTTTGAACATTGGACGCCCTGTGCCACAATACTGCCGAACGACTCCGCCCTTGCGGCGACAAAACCGATAGGAATACCAGCATGAAGCGCATCCTTCTCATCGCCACGGGCGGCACCATCGCATCGACCGAGGACGGCAACGGCCTCTCCCCCGCCCTGACCGGTGAGGAGCTCGCCCAGAGCGTCCCCGAGATCTCGGGCCTCTGCGAGCTCGACGTCGTGCAGCCCATGAACATCGACAGCACCAATATGCGCCCCAGTGACTGGATGCGTATCCGCGACGTCATCGTCGAGGGTTATGCCGACCACGACGGCTTCGTGATTCTGCACGGCACCGACACCATGAGCTACACCGCGGCGGCGCTTTCCTATCTGATTCAGGACAGCCCCAAGCCTATCGTACTCACCGGCTCGCAAAAGCCCATGGGCAATCCCTTTACCGACGCCAAGCTCAACCTGTACCAGAGCCTGCTCTATGCGCTCGACGAGCACTCGCACGACGTCTCAATCGTGTTTGGCGGCGTAGCCATTGCCGGTACGCGCGCCCGCAAACAGCGCACCATGAGCTTTAACGCGTTCATTAGCGTCAACTATCCGCCCATCGCCTATATCCGCAACGACCGCATCGTGCGCAACGGGCTTCACGGCACGCATCAGGGCGAAAACCCGGTGCGTTTCTACGACAGCATCGACCCGCGCGTATTTGTACTCAAGCTCACGCCCGGCGTAAACCCGGGCATCCTCGACGCCCTTGCCGATAGCTACGACGCTGTAATCCTTGAGACCTTTGGCATTGGCGGTATCCCCGAGTTTGGCGAGTCGGGCGAGTCGTTCCAAGAGGCGATTTTCCGCTGGGTCGATTCGGGCCGCACCGTCGTTATGACCACGCAGGTCCCCGAAGAGGGCCTTGATCTGGGTGTTTATGAGGTCGGCCGTGCCTACGCCGATCATCCGGGCATTTTGCGCGGCGACGACATGACCACCGAGACGCTCGTGGCCAAGACCATGTGGGCGCTCGGCCAGTCACGCGATGCCGCCGAGATCCAGCGCCTGTTCTACAGCCAAGTCAACCACGACCGCATCCCGATGGCGTAATTCAGTTGTCGACGGGTATCCCCTATTCGATGCCCTCGAGAAGCTCTGATACCGTCATGCCGAGTGCGGGCGCGATCTTAAATAGAACCTTGAGCGTGAAATTTGCCGTCCCATCTTCGATTCGGTCGAGGTAGGGTCGGCTGATTCCTGTCGCCACACAAAAATCGACCTTGGAGATACCAAGGTCCCTGCGCGTCTGCTCGACTCGCTTGCCAAGAATCTGTTTCGCACGTTCGTCCATGCAGCCGAGTTTGAAATGGAGCTGAACAAAAACGTAAACTATAGTTTACGTTTAAACGAATACACAGGAGTTTTCTATGTCGGGTTCTTCGGTCCGCATGTACCGAGCCATGCTTCGCACAAACAGCGCACCGCCCAAGCTCGTCGTCGTTGAAGCCGAATGCCTTTCGCCCGATGAGCGCACAGCATTTGCATTGCTATCAAGTCGCGTCGCCGCCGTTCTGGTCCCTTGCCCGGCGCAAGGTGAACTTGCCATCCAATGCCAAGCGCACAGCTGCTCGCTCAATCAGGCTGCCGTAATCGCAACCAGCCAACGTGGTCTGCCCCTTCTCCTGGAAGCCGGTATCGCACTCGCCCTTCGCGGCGCCGGATACGAAAACGAGGCCGCCGCCGACATGGTCTTTAAACCACGATCGAGCGGCGGCCTCGCAGCAGCCCTTGAATATGCGTGCAGGCTCGTTGCCTAAAAGGACAGGCTAGAAACCAAAGCCAAAGCCCGTTCCGGTAATCGCCGAGTACATAAAGTAAACGTTGACCACGTTGAGGAACACACCCGTGATGCAACCGTTACGCAGGTAGCGCTCGCACACGATGCGCGCCATGGCGGCGGAGTCATCATTGTTTTTAGCCTGGCGTCCTGCCGTAAAGTACGTCGCCACGCTCAGCAGCAGATTGAGCACCGGCAGTGCCAGCAACTCGTAACTCTTGCCCCAGCGCGTCACCTCGCCGGCGGCATTAAACTTTGTTGCCACCTCGGGACCAATGTTGGGGATAACACACGCTGCGACCACCAGCGGAATCACCGCAAGTACGAGCAGTGCAATACCCATGTAGCCGGCTTTTTTACCATATTTAAACATGCGCGTCGTCCTTACACGTTAAAGCGGAAGTGCACGACGTCGCCATCGGCCATGACATAGTCCTTGCCCTCAATACGCAGCTTGCCGGCGGCCTTGGCGCCCTGCTCACCGCCGAGCTCGATGTAGTCGTCATAGCCAATGACCTCGGCCTTAATAAAGCCGCGCTCAAAGTCGGTGTGGATGACGCCGGCGGCCTGCGGGGCGGTCGCGCCCTGACGAACCGTCCAGGCCTTGACCTCCATCTCGCCGGCCGTAAAGAACGACTGCAGGCCAAGCAGCTTATAGGCCGCCTGTGCGAGCACGTCCAGGCCGGGCTGCTCCAAGCCCAAGCTCTCCAGGTAGTCGGCGGCGTCCTCGGGATCGAGCTCGGAAAGCTCGGCCTCGATCTTGGCGCAGATGGGCAGCGGCTTAACACCATCGATGGGCGCCAGATCGTCGTTGAGCATATCCTCGTCCACGTTGGCCACATACAGGATGGGCTTCATAGTGAGCAGGAACAGGCCCTTGGCAGCGGCGCGCTCCTCGTCGGTCATCTCCATGGACGCGGCGCGCTTGCCCTCGTTGAGCCAGGCAAGCAGACGCTTGGCGACCTCGAACTTGGGCATGAGCTCCTTGTCGCGCTTGGCCTCCTTCTCGAGCTTGGGCAGCTGCTTCTCGAGCGTGCCCATGTCGGCCAGGATGAGCTCGGTCATGATGGTGTCGGCGTCACCGGCGGGATCGACGAACTCGCCCGTGCGACCCACCTCACGCATGACGTTGGGGTCCTTAAAGTAGCGCACGACCTCGCAGATGGCGTCGGTCTCGCGAATGTTGGCCAGGAACTGGTTGCCCAAGCCCTCGCCCTCGTTGGCGCCCTTCACCAGACCTGCGATGTCGACGAACTCGACCGTCGCCGGCACGATGCGACCCGGGTTAACGATGTCGGCGAGCTTTTGCAGGCGGCTATCGGGCACGTCGACGATACCCACGTTGGGGTCGATCGTGGCGAACGGATAGTTGGCGGCAAGGCCGGTCTTTTTGGTAAGCGCGGTGAACAGCGTCGACTTGCCCACGTTGGGCAGGCCCACGATACCGATGGAAAGGGACACGACAGCTCCTTTTGGTACAGGTACTTCAAACCGTATAAGTATAGCGCCGCCGCAGCATCCGGGCGAATCCGGACACCGCGGCGGCACGAATGAAGCAGAGATAGGGGTCGCTGACTAGTCCGCGAGCTTTTCCACCTGGTCGAGCACCTTGTTGAGCTTTTCCTTTGCCTCGGCCTTGACCTTCTCAGCTTCTTCGTGAGCCTTCGCCTTCTGGGCAGCCTTTTCCTCGGCCTCGGGGTCGACGACAACCAAGTTGGACGCATCGTGTTCAACCAGCTTGAGCGCATGCTCGGGACAAACCTTGACACAGGCGCCGCAGCCTAAACAATACGTGGACTCCAACGCAAAGCGGCCGCTTCCTACCAGATCGCAGGCAAACGTGGGGCACACGTTGACGCACTCGCCGCACGACGTGCACTTGTCAAAATCGCACTCCGGTGTGCTCACCTGCATGTTCTGGGCAAGCTCGGGGTGGTTTTGCAGTGTCGAGAGCACCAGCTGCCGCCCGTGCGTGAGCGAACGGCGACGCTTGGTCGTCGTGGTGCCGCACATGGTGTTGAGCGTACGCTCCAACTGGGTAATCTGGTGGCGATGGGCTTTGAGCTTCTGCGTCACCGAGGCCAGCGCCGCCGTTGCCGGGTTGAGCTTGGTCACGGTAAGGCCCGTGGTGCGGGCGATCTTTTCCATGTACTCCTTGCGCTCGTACTCACGGCGCTTATGGCACTTGAGGCTCTTGGGATCGACCTCCAGACCCATGCCCGTGCCTGCCCACTCCTCGGCGGTAGCAATGGCCTCGCCCAGGATGTCCTCGCCACCGGTGTTACGGCACTTATCGCACACGCCCAACGGCAGGTACACACTCACGTTAGGATAGTCGGCCAGCACCGAGAACCAGGTCTCGGCCGTAATATCGCCCACGCAGGCAACGACGACCTCGTTTTCGCGCGGCATGCGCTTGAGGGCGCGCGTGCAGGTGACGTAGGCGGTCTCGTGGCTCGTAGCCGCCGAGACAATGTCGTCGTAAAGGTTTTTGGGCGCCAGGCGCGGCGAGATGATTGCCTCGGTCGGACAGGCAGCGGCGCACAGGCCGCACTTGCGACAGGAGTCGAGGATCTCGATGGCGTCTTCCTCGACCTCGATAGCGTTGACCGGGCACACGTCCATGCACGCGGTGCAGCCGCTCTTTTCGTTTTTGCAGGTCAAGCACGGAATGGTGTTGCCGCGCGGACGCTCCTTGTAGTCGGCAGGATTCCACTGCGGCGCCGACGGATCGAGTGCATCGGTCACACCGCCAAGCGGGTTTTTAAGAAAGTCGAAACCCTTGCTGATCTCGATAATGTCATCAAACAGATCGTGTTCCTGCGCCATGCGCGGCCCCTCCCTGAGCAGTGCAAACAAGCAAGAGATAATGATACGCTATCGGCCCACGCCTCGGGCAAATTACACGCGGAGCATCTTTGCGGCAAATAGCCCATGGCCTATCGCTGCCTCGATTGCACAAGATCAATCAAGCGCCAAACTATGCCTCGCACATGAGCTGCACGAGCTTTTGTTTGGTCACCTTGGCCTGCTCGTTGGCCATATTACGCCCGTTTCTAAAGACCGCATTTGCAACACCCTGCAGATCGGCATCGGAAATCTCGCCAAGACCCAGCTCCTCGAGCGTCGTCGGCAGACCAACGCGCTGGCAAAACTCGAGCACCTGATCAAGCTCGGGAGCACGCTCCAGGCGCAGCTGCACCACCAGACCAAATGCCACGGCCTCGCCATGCATCGCCCTGCACTCGGGCAGAATCGTCAGACCGTTGGCGATGGCATGTGCCAACGCCAAGCCACCGCTCTCAAAGCCGACGCCCGAGAGCAGAATATTGCACTCGATCAGGCGCTCAACCGCCGGCGATATACGCCCCTTCTTGAGATCGCGCTTGGCAGCGACACCGCACTCCATGAGCGTGTCGTAGCAGGCACGTGCCGCGACCAGGGCCAAGTGTCCCGGCGCGCCACCGTGCTCGTTGGCACCGTGCGCCGCGGCGCACGAACGCGCCTCGAAGTACGTTGCCAGCGCATCGCCCATACCAGCAACCGTCATACGCAGTGGGGCCGCCGCGACCACGTTGGTATCGACCACGACCAGGTCTGGATTCTTCTCGAGCATCAGGTAACGGTCGAACGACCCATCCTCGTGATACAGCACCGAAATCGCACTGCACGGACCATCCATCGAGGCCGCCGTGGGACATACGCACAACGGCAACTCGGCATAAAACGCTACTGCCTTGGCGATATCGAGCATTTTGCCACCGCCAATACCCACCACCATGTCGCAATACTCAGCCTGGGCTTCCTTAGCCATTTTTACAACGGCCTCTTCCGTACACGGACCGTCATAAATCTTAAAGAACGGCTCGCTTAGATCTTCATCCAGAAATCCATCGACGATCTGCCTGCACAGCCGATCCTCGGTGCCCTGGTCAAACAAGACATAGGCAGCGCAGCCCAACCATGACAAATACCTGCCCTGACGCGAAAGTTCGCCCGGCCCCTGAACATACCGGCCGGGACCGCCATAAACCATAGGAAGCGCCATACGAGAATCCGCCCTTCATCAAACAACGATTGGTGCAAAGTAACCTGCCCCCTTTGCACCATAGCAAAAAGGGGCAAAGCCATCTGCTGGCTTTGCCCCTTCCTTAGCTTGATTTACTCATCCATAAGATAGTAGTGACCCAGCGCGTCGGCACCCAGGATGGCGTTTGCGACCATCTCGGGCGTCACCTCAAACGGCATGTTGCACATGGTGTCATCGGGCGCGCAGGCGGCCTCGGCAACAATCATGGCCTGCTCGCGCGTAAGCTCGGCAACGCCAAGCTCCTTCATCGTGACCGGCAGGCCCAGCTCAATGCAGAAGCCCAAGACTTCCTCGAGTTTCTCAGTCGGGGCATCCTCGAGTACCAGCTGGACGATAGTGCCAAAGGCGACCTTCTCGCCGTGATACATGCCGTGGCACTCGGGCAGCATCGTCAGGCCATTGTGGATGGCATGAGCAGCAGCAAGGCCCGAGCTCTCAAAGCCAATGCCCGAAAGCAGCGTATTGGCCTCGATGATATGCTCGACGGCAGGCGTCAACGCTCCCTTCTCCAGCGCAACCTTGGCCTTGACGCCGTCGGTCATAAGCGTCTCGTAGCAGAGCTTGGCGAGTGCCAGGCCGGCCATGCCGCCCTTGCCGCCAGCGCAGGTGCCACCGTCGGCATCGTGCGTTGCCTGGGCCTCGAAATAGGTTGCGAGCGCATCGCCCATACCGGAAACCGTCAGGCGCACCGGGCTCGCCGCGATAACCGTCGTGTCCATAAGGACAATGTTGGGGTTTGCCTTAAGGAAGAGATACTTGTCGAACTGGCCGTCATCGGTATAGAGCACCGAAAGCGCCGAACACGGGGCATCGGTCGAAGCAATGGTGGGGCAAATGATAACCGGGGACTCCAGGTAATAGGCGACGGCCTTCGCGGTGTCGAGGATCTTGCCGCCACCGACGCCGACGATGATGTCGCAACCGTTGTCGCGAGCGAGCGCAACCAGGCGATCGACCTCGCCCTTGGAGCACTCGCCGTTAAAGTCCTCAAACAGCAGCTCGGCCTTAGCCTCGGCAAAGCCGCCCTCGATCTTGGCACCGACGCGCTTCTTGCCCGAAGGCGTCACGATGACGAGGGCCTTAGCGCCAAGCGGCTCAACATAAGAGCCGAGCTTGGCCAGCTCGTCCGGGCCCTGGATGTACTTGCTGGGGCTATTGAAAATTGCAGCCATAACTATCCCATTCTCTAAAAGAAAAAAGAAAGGGGCTCCGTACGGATACGTGCGGAGCCCCTCGTTACGATAACAAGAGTCGATTAGAAATCGATGTCGGTGTCGTAGTAGCAGGCCTTGAGGATCTTCTCGAAGTCGGCAGCCTTGGTCTCACGCGGGTTCTCGGGCGTGCAGGCGTCGGTCTCGGCGTTCGCAGCGATCTCGGGCAGCTTGGCGAGGAACTCCTCCTCGGAAACCATCTGCGGGTTCTCGGCGTCGACCTTCACGCCACCATTCGCGTAATCCTTGATGGACTGCGGAATGTTGAGCTGGTCATTGAGGTCGCGAATCTTCTGGACGAGCGCAGCGATGAGCTCCTCGTTGGTCTCGCCGGGAAGGTGCAGGATCTCCTTGGCCACGTAAGCGTAACGCTCAGCAGCACGCGGGTCCTTGGAGTTCCACTGGATAACCTTGCCCAGATACATGGCGTTAGCGGCACCGTGGATGATGTGGCCGTTCTCGAAGGCAGCACCGGTCTTGTGAGCCATGGAGTGAACGATGCCGAGCAGGCCCGAGGAGAAGGCGATACCGGCGATGCACTGAGCCTCGTGCATGTGCTGACGGGCCTCATGGTCGCCAGCATAGGACTTGGGCAGCCACTCGACGATCTCGCGGATGCCGTGCAGGGCGTTGGCGTCGGTGAACATAGAGGCGCAGGTGGAAACGTAGGCCTCCATGCAGTGGGTCAGAGCATCCATGCCGGTGTGAGCGCACAGCTTGGCGGGCATGGTGTAGGTGAGCTCGGGGTCGACGATGGCGACATCAGGGGTGATGTTGAAGTCGGCCAGCGGGTACTTGATGCCCTTGGCGTAGTCGGTAATGACGGAGAACGCGGTGACCTCGGTAGCGGTGCCGGAGGTAGAGGAGATGGCGCAGAAATGAGCCTTCTGACGCAGCTCCGGGAAGCTGAACGGCTGGATGATGTTATCGAAGGACTCCTCGGGATACTCGTAGAAGACCCACATGGCCTTAGCGGCATCGATGGGCGAGCCGCCACCGATGGCGATAATCCAGTCGGGCTCGAACTCGCGCATGGCCTCGGCGCCCTTCATGACCGTCTCGATGGACGGGTCGGACTCGACGCCCTCGAACAGCTTGACCTCGAAACCGCCTTCCTTAAGGTCGTTCTCGACGTCCTGCAGGAACCCGCCGCGGCGCATAGAGCTGCCGCCAGAAACGATGATGGCCTTCTTGCCCTTGAGGTTCTTCACCTCGTGGCGAGCGCCCTCACCAAAGTACAGATCGCGAGGATTGGTAAAACGTCCCATACTGTGCCTCCTAAACAAGCCCCTCTTAGACTTGCGTATATAACGGAGCACCCAATTGGCTCCGTTAGGACCGTTTTGCGCGTTGCCGGCGATGACAATGCGCGACGTCTAAACGTCTCAACGCTCAGACAAACACTATTCTACCGTTCTGGTTGGTCAGTTATTCACCTAAAGCCGACAATGATGAAACGTTTTTTCTATCCCTGAAGACCCTTGTGGGGCATTCATACTCCCAAGCTGGGCAAACGTTTTATCAAGGTTGACCACATATCCCGGGCAGGACGGTGCCCCTCCAAAATGCGCCCCGTTCGCCGCCAAAAATCGACCGTTTGCGGCACCGTGATACCACTCAGCCGTCCAAGGTGCCGACATTTGTGCGACATCCGTCTTCGTGGTGCAAAGGTGCATGTCCAAGTGCGGCACCCCCGGTGTGCCACATGCGGGTAAACTAGAACCTTATATAGAGACATTTGAACCCTAACCGCAGCAAAGGAGGCCCCATGGCATTCGATCCCATTCAAGAGGATTGCCATCGCCTCGTTCTTGAGGCCTTGCGCCGCGACAATATCCCGCTCACCGACGGTGCCGCCGTAGAGCGTCTGATGGAACAATTCACCCGCAACCCCGCACCGCTCATCGTGCACGACCGCGACCGCGCCGGGCACCTCATTGCCAAGGTGGTCGAGGCCGTCGATTACCGCATTCCCTTTATCCCTGACGATACCCAGGCAGAGCAGGAAGAGGCAGCTGCCGAGAACATGCTCCGCGAGGCAGCCGCACTCGATCCGGCCAACTGGGATGCCCAGCGCATGCTGACGGCGCTCACCGCCGAATCCAACGAGGAATACGTGCAGTATCTGGTGTCCAAGTGCGACGAGGTGGAGCACGATCTGGCGCTCAAGATCGCCTCGGCGCAGGACCCCTACGAGCGCGAGGCCGCAGGCGACCTTACGTGCCGCCCCTATCTGCGCTGGCTTGCCGCCTTGGCATCGCGCGCCCTCATTAGCGGCCGCTATCGCATGTCGCTCGAAGCCGCAAACCGCAGCCTCGACTTTGCCCCCAACGATCCGGCCGGCGTCCGCCACACCGCGATGCTCGCCATGGCAAAGCTCGAATACCCCGCCGAGGAGCTCAAAAGATTTCGCTCCGCCCACTCCGTACCCTATCTCGCGAATACCCCGCTGCGCCGCCGCCCCAAAGATGCGGAGCGCGACTTGGACCCGTGGACGCTCATCGCACTGATGAGCGCAGCCTGGCGCGAGCTGGACTACGAGGGCGCCGAGCACTACCTGCGTATCCTTGCGCGCTCGTGTCCGCACGCGGCCGAGGCGCTCTACTTCCAAACCGAGTTTCCCGATGGCGTCTATGCCCGCGTCAACGTGGGTGCAGGCTCCACCGACGAGCTCGTCCTTGCACTGTCCGAGGCGACGCCGGTACTGCAGGAGGGCCTGGGCGCTCCCGACAACGCCAGCTTTGCCGCCTGGGTCGCCACCAACGACATCGTGCGTTCCCAGATCGACGAGCGCATCCTGCGCGCAGCCGAGCAGGGGCTTCCATTTAAGGGAGGAGACCTCTAATGGATCCGAGCGTCTACATCCCCGCCTACCTGGAGCGCACCTATCTGGCGTCGCACCCCGAGCTCACCGATGCAGCACGCGAGCTTGTCCATAACGACATGAGCGCGAATCCCCAAAAGTATGCGCAGTCCGAGCATGCCCAGGCGCTGCTGTCCTATGCCGGTGTTCATCGCCACCTGCTCGACGAGCTCCATCGCATCGAGGACATGGGCAGCGACGAGGAGTTCGAGCAGACGCGCAATCGCCTGTTCGACGACATGCGCGATGAGCTGCTCAAGATTGTCCGCGTCGATGCACTGGCCGTCGACGCGCAGCTGCTCGCCATCATCCTGGCCGACACGCCCGTTGACGCCTGCCTGGGCGACCTGATGAAGCTCGAGGTGACCACGGCCGATTACCTGCGGCAAAGCGTGCCCGGGTTCGATATGGAGGCCCCACACTACTGGGCCAACAAGGTTTTGACGGACGGCGTGACAGCGGCAGATCTCACCGTGAACGAGCCGGCTCTTATCGGGTGGCTCCACACGCTCGAGGCTATCTCGCAGCTGTGCATGGCGAGCGCTCGCTACCGTGCTGCCGCCGACTACGCCCGCCGCGTCCTTAAGGCAGAAGGCTATCCCACCCGAGCCGCAGGCACCGTGCTGCTCGCCCTCGCTCGCTTGGAAGATCAGGACGGCTTTTTTGCCCTAGCCCACCAGCTCGAGGAACAGATGGGGGCAGACGCACTCGAAAACTCTCCTTGGTACCTGCTCGCCCGCACGATTCTGCTGTTCAAAACAAACAAGATGCGTCCAGCGGTGCGTGCACTACGTGAGTTCGCCAACCGCTGCGAGGGCGGCGCGTTCTTCTTGCTGAATCCCATGTACCAGACACCGTACCTTCCCTGCCGGCCCGAGCCACGCGATCCCTGGGATCTTTCGCACCAGGCCGTTTGGGAAGCGGACGGCATTATCTCGGACACTCCCGACTTTGCCCCCTGGGCCAATGCCTGCGAAGACGTGTCGCAGCTTGCCCAGGAATTTGCGCGCCGCTATGGATTTTAGTGACGCACTCGACCCGACCATGTCGTTTACGTTAGGAACGGTTTCATGAACCTCCGCTCATCTCTTGCCTGCACCTCGAGCGATATCGCTCGCTGGGGACTGCGCTCCGTCCTCAAGCGCCAGGGTGGCGTACTCCCCGGCCGCATCGCCATGAAGATCGACCCCGAGCTGCTAAGCGACCTCGCGAGCCTGGTCGATCGCAGCGTGGTGATCACCGGCACCAACGGTAAGACCACCACCTCCAACCTCATCGCCGACGCCGTTGCTGCCAGCGGTGCTACCGTGGTGTGCAACCGTGCCGGCAACAATATGGAGCCTGGTGTGGTGGGTGCCCTGCTCGAGGCCCGCGGCGGCCTTAAGCACACTGACAGCGGCAAGCGCGTGGGTGTTTTTGAATGCGATGAGCTCTACACCGTGCGCGTCCTGCCCAAGCTCAAGCCGACGTACTTCGTGCTGCTCAACCTGTTCCGTGACCAGCTAGATCGCTATGGCGAGATCGATCACACCCAGGAGGTCATCGCCCACGCGTTGGAGCTTTCGCCGGCAACGACGCTCATCTACAACGCCGACGACCCGCTGTGCGCCTCGATTGCCGCGCGCGTTCCCAACGCGAGTATTGCCTTTGGCATCGATGGCGCCACGGGCACCGAGTCCGACCGCATTAGCGACTCGCGCTTTTGCTCGCAGTGCAACGCCCCGTTGGAGTACGACTACGTACAGTATGGTCAACTCGGCGCCTACCATTGCCCCTCGTGCGGCTGGGCCCGCCCTGCGCTTGTCCGTCGCGTGACGGGCGTGGAACTCGGCTGCGACGGCTACGGCTTTGACCTTGTCTTTGGACCCGATACCGACGCACCCGCAACGCACATCGCCACGCGCTACAACGGTCTGTACATGGTCTATAACGTTGCCGCCGCCTTCTTTGCCACACACGAGTTGGGCGTGAACACGGCGCTTCTACAGCCTACGCTCGATGCCTATGTGCCTGCCGGCGGTCGTATGGGGCGCTGGGATATCGCCGGCCGCACCGTCAAGGCCAACCTGGCCAAGAATCCCGTAGGCTTCGATCGACAAATCCAGTCCATCAAGACGGCAGGCGGCAGACTCTGCGCTTTCTTCCTCAATGACAACGACGCCGACGGCCACGATGTCTCATGGATCTACGACGTCGACTTCGAGCGCATCGCCGATACCCCAGGGCTTGTCGCCTTTGTCGGAGGTACGCGCGCGCACGATATGCAGGTACGCCTGAAGTACGCCGGCATCGACGCCGCCATCATCTCGGATATCGAGCAGGCGATCGGCGCCGTGGCAGACGAGGCCGCCAATGACACCTTCTACGCCGTCGCCAACTACACGGCCTTCCCGCCGCTGGTCAAGGAGCTCGACGGACTGAAGGGCGCCACTTCCGACGCTGTTGCCGGGCGCGCCGTAGCCCGTGCCGACGGCAGCGCTCTTCCTGTCGGCATCGCACCAGTCGAGCTTTCGCGCCCGCTGCGCATCGTCTACCTGTATCCCGATGCCCTTAACCTCTACGGCGACGGCGGCAATGTTATCGCGCTCGAGCGCCGTTGCGCCTGGCGTGGCATTCCCGCGCGTGTAGACGAGGTCCGTATGGGCGAGGTGCTCGACCTGACGGACGCCGACATCGTCATGATGGGCGGCGGCTCCGACCGCGACCAGCTAGCCGTGGCACACGAACTGCTCGCCCAAAAAGACAAGGTCGCGGCCTATGTTGAGGATGGCGGCTCGCTGCTTGCCATCTGTGGCAGCTATCAGCTGCTCGGCCGTTCGTACTATATGGGCGAGGATCGCATCGAGGGTCTGGGGGTCATTGCCGCCGAAACCGTACGCGGCTCCGACCGCCTGATCGGCAACGTAGCCGTCAAAACCGACCTGGCACCTGAGCCCTTTGTGGGATTCGAGAACCATGGCGGCCGCACGCTTTTGGACGCCGATGCCACGCCGCTCGGAACGTCCGTCGTCACGGGCACCGGCAACAACGGCGATGATGGCCTTGAGGGCCTCATCTACAAGGGCGTCATCGGCACGTACCTGCACGGACCGGCACTGCCCAAAAACCCCGAACTCACCGACTGGCTGATCGCGCACGCCCTCGAGCGCCGCGGCGGCGCGCAGGCCAACGCTCTGCTGCCGCTCAAACCCCTCGACGACACCTACGAGCACGCCGCCCACGACGCCGCCATGAAGCTCCTCTCCTAGCACCTCACCACCACAAAGGGGACAGGCACCTTTGTGGTGGTTTTCCAGTTTGCCAACGATATACGCGCCGGCAAAAAAGTCTGCTATACTCTTTCCCGCTGTCCCCATCGTCTAGCGGCCAAGGACGCCACCCTTTCAAGGTGGATATCGCGGGTTCGAATCCCGCTGGGGGCACCATTTGAAATGCAAAGCCCGTTACCCTTGTGGTGACGGGCTTTTTTCTTCTCCAACGCCGGGATTCGAACCCGACAGGGTGCGGAGCTGAGGAAACGCGTAAGCGTTTTCCAGCGCAGCACGCAAGGAGCGGAGCGACGCAGCGAAAGCGGGCGGCGCCAGCCGCACGCGGACATCCCGCTGGGGGCACCACAGAATCTGAGAAGCCCGTTACCAATTCGGTGACGGGCTTTTTGCTACCCATACGCCGGGATTCGAACCCGACAGGGTGCGGATCCCGGCACCATCGCAAGGCCTGTGGTCAAAAAATGGCAAATGTGAGTACTGTTACCGATTTAGTAACAGCGAATTTGGCCTTTTAGATGGTGAATCAGATGTCAAATCAACGACCTAGTGCTCAGATTGGGCCCGACCTCAGCTATATACCTGGACATATGTGGTCCAACTCGGCAAAAACTGCCATTTTGATATGGAACTAGTTTAGTGACAGTACTCATATTTGACGTTTTTTGCCCACGGCCCCTTATTGCGTGGGCGAATCAGTTGCAAAGCGGGATCCAAAGCGTCCTTCGCAAACAAAAAGCCGGGGCCCACGCGATGCGGACCCCGGCTCAATACCGTGACGATATGTCGGTTACGTTCTACACGTAGAACAGAATGTCGTCGTAGGTCGGGACCGGCCAGTAGTCGGCGGCCACGATCTCCTCCATGGCGTCCACGGCAGCACGCAGCGTATCCATAGCGGGAACGACCTCGTGCGCGTACACGTTGGCCTGCTCCTGGCCATCGAGAGCCTCGGCCTTCTGATGCACGGCGTCGAGCGCCTTGATGGAGTCGTTGATGGCGGTGATACCGTTGCAGAGCTTGTTGAGCGTGTTCTGCTCGCACTGCATGGCAGCCTCAGCACCGGCGGCACGAATAGTCTCAAGGCCCTTAGCGACCTTGGTGGCATAGGCGGTAATGACCGGGCGATAGGTACGACGCGCCTCGCGAACCATCGTGGTGGCCTCGATGTTCATGAGCTTGTTGTACTTCTCGAGCTTGCAGTCATAGCGGCACTGGGCCTCGGCCTTGGTCAGGACGCCCGTCTCCTCAAAGAGCGCAATGGCCTTATCGGAAACAAAGGCGGGAAGAGCGTCGGCCGTGGTCTTGTTGTTGGCAAGGCCGCGCTTCTCGGCCTCGATGGGCCACTCGTCGGAGTAACCGTCGCCGGAGAACAGGATGCGCTGGTGATCGGTCAGCACCTTCTTGCAGTACTCGAGCGCGGCGTCCTGGAACTTATCCTCGGGCGTACCCTCGAGTGCGTCGGCGAAGGACTTGAGCGACTTGGCCACGGCGGCATCGAGCACCAGGTTGGAGTCGGAGACGTTCTGCTCGGAGCCGCAGGCACGGAACTCGAACTTGTTGCCGGTGAAGGCGAACGGGGAGGTGCGGTTGCGGTCGGTGTTGTCCTGCATCAGTTTGGGCAGGGTATCGGCGCCCAAGTCGAGCACGCCGCGCGTGGCATGGACGGAAGCCTTGCCATCGATGATCTTCTCGACAACCTCAGTGAGCTGGTCGCCCAGGAAGATGGACATAATCGCCGGAGGAGCCTCGTTGGCGCCCAGACGATGATCGTTGCCCGCCGAGGCAACGGAGGCACGCAGGAGCTCCTGGTAGTTATCGACGGCCTCGATCACCGCGGTGAGGAAGACGATGAACTGCAGGTTGTCGAGCGGGGTGTCGCCCGGGTCGAGCAGGTTCTCGGACTCGGTGCCAAGCGACCAGTTATTGTGCTTGCCCGAACCGTTGATGCCCTCGAAGGGCTTCTCGTGCAGCAGGCAGACCAAGTCGTGGCGGGAGGCGATGAGCTTCATCTTCTCCATCATGACCAGATTCTGGTCGATGGCCTCGTTGACCTCGCCGTAGACAGGGGCGAGCTCATGCTGGCAGGGAGCGACCTCGTTGTGCTTGGTCTTGGCAGGAATGCCAAGCGCCCACAGTTCATCGTCCAGGTCCTTCATATAGGACGAGACGGTGGGGCGGATAGCGCCAAAGTAGTGCTCCTCGAGCTCCTGGCCCTTGCAGGGAGCAGCGCCAAAGAGGGTGCGACCGGTGATGACCAGGTCCCTGCGCTTGCGGTAAGCGTCCTTCTTGATCAGGAAGTACTCCTGCTCATCGCCCACGGAAGGAACGACCTTCTTGGGGGTCTTACCAAACAGCGCCAAAACGCGCTTGGACTCACGCGAGAGCGCGGTCATGGAACGCAGCAGCGGGGTCTTCTTGTCCAGGGCCTCGCCCGTGTAGGAGCAGAAAGCTGTGGGGATGCACAGGACATCGTCCTTGATAAAGGCGGGGCTGGTGGGATCCCAAGCGGTGTAGCCACGGGCCTCGAAGGTGGCACGCAGGCCGCCGTTGGGGAAGCTGGAGGCGTCCGGCTCGCCCTGGATGAGGTTCTTGCCCGTAAACTTGGTAATGGCGGTGCCGTCGTGGTTGGGCTCGAGGAAGCTATCGTGCTTCTCGGAAGTAATGCCCGAAAGCGGCTGGAACCAGTGCGCGTAGTGCGTAGCACCCTTGGAGATGGCCCAAACCTTCATGGCGTGAGCGACGGCGTTGGCCACATCCAGGTCGAGCGGCTCACCCTCCTCGAGGGTTGCGGCAAGGCGCTTCCAAATGTCCTTGGGGAGGTAGTCCTTCATGACTTCCTCAGAGAACACCATGGTCCCGAAGCGGTCAGTAAGATCGGCCATACGGAACTCCCTTCGTATCGGCACCGCGTGAGAAGCGGTGTTGATTACTAACGAACGAGTCATAGCTTAGGCTCGCCGTGTTTCCGCGACATTACCGTTGTGTTGCTGTCGCGAAACCAATCAATGAGGTTACCGCATCGCGGCAGTATTGCCACCCTTAACAGCCAATGAACTGTATAAATTGCAGACCTCCCCGCATGGTTTAAGGGTAGTCAATTTAGGACGGGGCTAAATTGACTGGTATTTCGCATCAGATACCAGTCTTTATAACCCCGCACCCAATGAGCTGCGTTGTTATAGGGAATGCCGATAGCAAGGCATCTTTGATTGGTATCCCTAAATAGCGAGTAAAACTCCACCGTGACACAGTGGTGCTGTAGAATCCTTACAATACATCGCACTAAATATCTAAAGGAGCACGATATGCGCGTCGACGAGGTTTTTAAGCAGGCAGCATCCCAGGGCACTGCACCCGTTTCGTTTGAGATGTTCCCGCCCAAGGGCGAGCTTACCCTCGACACGGCTCGCGAAGTGGCAGGCAATCTGTGCAAGCTTTCGCCGAGCTTTGTCTCGGTCACCTGCTCGGCTGGCGGCTCGGGCAACGGCGCCACCACCGCCCCCATCGCGCATATGATTACGAGCGAATTCGATACGCCCTCGGTGGCGCACCTCACCTGTGTGGGCCGTACCCACGCCGATATCGCCGCCAAGATCGATGAGTACCGCACCGCCGGCGTGGAAAACATCCTGGCCCTGCGTGGCGATCTCCCTGCCGGCGCGACCGAGGACGACAAGCCCGCCTCCGACTACGCCTACGCCCGCGACCTCATCCCCGAGCTCGTCGACGCCGGCTTTTGCGTGGGTGCCGCAGCCTACCCCGAGGGCCACATTGCCTGCGAGGATCTCAACCTCTCGGTCGAACACCTCAAGCAAAAACAGGACGCCGGCGCGAGCTTCTTTGTGACGCAGCTCTTCTTTGATAACGAGTGCTTCTATCGTTTTCGCGAGCTTGCCGACAAGGCCGGCATCACCGTGCCCATTACCGCAGGTATCATGCCGTTTATGGGCAAGTCGCAGATCAGCCGCATGGTCTTTATGTGCGGCGCGTCACTGCCCTCCCCCGTCATCAAGATTCTCGCCAAGTACGAGAACGACCCCGAGAGCCTGCAGGCAGCCGGTGTAGATTATGCCGCCCGTCAGCTTTGCGACCTTAAGGAGCACGGTGCCGCCGGTCTGCACCTGTACACTATGAACCGTCCTGCAATCGCCGCGACCATTATGGAGCGCTTGGGGTAATGGAAAAACCGCACATCGATACAACCGCTGTCGAAGTGCCGGCCGACCTTGCGTCGCCGGCGCTTTATCGTATCGATGATGCCCACCATCCCCGCGTCGATCGTGCCGAGATGCTGCGCTATCTGGGCTACGGCGGTCAGCAGATTGAGCCCGAGCTGTCGCAGCGTATTGAGCTTGTCGTTGAGCGTCTGGAACTGGACATTGAGCCCCGTGGCGTGCGCCGCGCATTTGCCATCGATGCCATGGGCGTGGACGAGCAGGGAGAGCCTTGCATTCGCTTGGTCGGCACCAACGTTGAGCTGCGCGGTCGCGACATCTATCGACATCTCAAAGACGCCCGCTTTGCCGCGCTCATGGCATGCACACTCGGCATGGACGCCGAGCGTCGTCTGCGCACCACGGGAGCCCAGCAGCCCCTGGAGGGAGCCGTGCTCGACGCCGCATGCTCTGCCTATGTAGAAGCCGCCGTCGAGCAGATGGACCAGCAGGTCAAGGCTGCGGCCGCCGCACACGGACTCGCCGGTAACTGGCGCTTCAGTCCCGGCTATGGCGACTGCCCGCTTACGGCCCAGCGCTCAATCGTGAATGCGCTCAACGCCACGCGGCTCATCGGGCTTACCGTCACGCCGACCAGCCTGCTCATGCCCACCAAGAGCGTGACCGCGGTGATTGGTCTGTTTGACGGCGAAGTCCACGACGCCCAGAGCCGCCCCACCTGCAATATCTGCCGCATGCGTGAGCACTGCCGCTTCCGCGCCGCCCACACCACCTGCTATTCCAGCCATTAGGAGCCATCGATGTTTACTCCGCTTATCACTCATGATCTGGACGGTGCCGCGCTGGCGGCGCCTGTTGATGCTGCGCGCCGCAACGGGGCTGCATACAAGACGCGCACGATCGACGACCTTCGCATTAAGGACGATCGTCTGCGCGCCGCCATCAAGGGCACCGGGCACCTGCTGTTTGACGGCGGCATGGGCACCATGTTGCAGGCCGCTGGCATGAAGGCGGGCGCCCTGCCCGAGCTGCTCAACTTTGAGGAGCCCCAGGTCATTACCGACATTCAGCGACAGTACGTCGAGGCCGGCTGCGACGTGATCACCGCCAACACCTTTGGTGCCAACGCCCACAAGCTCGACGGTACCGCCACCGTGGCAGATGTCTTTGCCGCCGCTGTCGCCTGCGCCCGCGCAGCCGGTGCCCACTACGTCGCCGGCGATATCGGCCCCATCGGCGCGCTGCTGCGCCCCCTGGGTACCCTGAGCTTCGACGAGGCCTACGACCTCTTTGCCGAGGAAGTGCGCGCCGGCGTCGCCGCGGGTGTGGACCTCTTTATTATCGAGACCATGACCGACCTTGCCGAGATCAAGGCGGCCGTCCTCGCCTGCCGCGAGAACTCCGACCTGTCCGTCTTTGCCACCATGACCTTTGAGGAAGACGGTCGCACGTTCCTGGGCACGAGTCCCGAGGTGGCCGCCATCACGCTCGACGCCATCGGCGCCGACGTTTTGGGCATCAACTGCAGCCAGGGACCGGCCGAGCTCCGAGGGCTCGCCGCGCGTATGCTCACCGTCACCGACAAGCCCGTTATGGTGCAGGCCAATGCGGGACTGCCCCGCGTGGACGACGACGGCAACACCGTCTTTGATATCCAGGCAACCGAATACGCCGAGGCCGTCGCCGGCATGATTGAGGACGGCGTGAGCGTCGTGGGCGGTTGCTGCGGCACCACGCCGGCGCACATGGCGGCACTTCGCACCCTCATCGACAACCACACGCCCTGCACGCGTCACCGCAAGCCCAGCATGTCGGTCACGAGCGCCCAGACGGTCGTGGACCTCCCCTGCGACGGCCACAAGATCGCCGTCATCGGCGAGCGCATCAACCCCACCGGCAAAAAGCGCCTGCAGCAGGCCCTGCGCGACGGCGACCTGGACTACGTCGTAAGCCAGGGCATCAGCCAGCAAGAGCAGGGTGCCGATATCCTGGACGTCAACGTGGGCCTGCCCGAGATCGACGAGGTCAAGGTCATCCAGCAAGCGACCGAGCAGCTCCAAGGCTCCACGCTGCTGCCGCTGCAGATCGACTCCACCGACCCCGCCGCTGTCGAGGCCGCCGTGCGCCGCTACGCCGGCAAGCCCATCATCAACTCGGTTAACGGCAAGCAGCAGATCATGGACGAGATCTTCCCGCTGGTCGCCCACTATGGCACCAACGTCGTCGGCCTCACGCTCGACGAGGGCGGCATCCCCGATACCGCCGAGGCTCGCTTCGCCATCGCCGAGCGCATCGTGACCGAGGCCGCCCGCTACGGCATCGGCCCGGACCGCATCCTCATCGACTGCCTGGTCATGACCGCCTCGACCAACCAGCGCCAGGCTGAGCAGATCCTGCGCGCCATGTCTATGTGCAAGGAGCGCCTGGGCGTCAAATGCGCACTCGGCGTGTCGAACATCAGCTTTGGCCTGCCTGCTCGCCCGCTGCTGGGCTCGGTCTTTTTGGCTGCCGCTTTTGGCGCGGGCCTGGACGCCCCCATCATGAACCCAGGTTCCAAGCGCTTTATGGATACCGTCTACAGCTATCGCGTGCTGAGCGTCGAGGACGAGGGCTCGACCGGATACATCGAGCGCTACGCCGGCTGGACCGATCCGTATAAGATTGCCGCCAACCCGGCGGCCGCCCAGTCAGCATCGATCGATGCCGCGCCTACCGCAAGCACCACCGCAAGCGCCGATGACGACCCCATCCGCCACATGGTCGTCTCGGGACGCAAGGGCGAAATCGCGGCCGAGACCGAACGCCTGCTGGCCGACCACGACGCCATGGACCTCATCAACGACCACTTTATCCCCGCCCTCGATGAGGTCGGAGTCCTCTTTGACCAGGGTAAGTTCTTCTTGCCGCAGCTCATGGCCTCGGCCGAGGCCGCGCGCGTGGGCTTCGATACCATCAAACGCCTGATGCCCGCCGGCGAGATTGCCGACAAGGGTAAGATCTGCGTGGCCACCGTCAAGGGCGACATCCACGACATCGGTAAGAACATCGTCAAGATGCTGCTCGATAACTACGGCTATACCGTCTTTGACCTGGGTCGCGACGTCGATCCGCAGGAGGTGCTCAAAACCGTCAAGGAGCGCGACATTAAGCTCGTCGGCCTCTCGGCGCTTATGACCACCACGGTCGTCGCCATGGAGGAGACCATCAAGCTGCTCCATGCCGAGGTGCCGGGCGTCAAGATCATCGTAGGCGGTGCCGTGCTCACCCCCGAATACGCCAAGCAGATCGGCGCAGACTACTACGCCAAGGATGCCGCCGAGAGCGCGCGCATCGCCGAAGAGGTCTTTGGCCAGTAACACAACGGAAACAACCCCGCACCAAAACGTGCCGCATGCGCCACTTGGCACGTGCGGCACGTTAGAATAGAAAAGTCTATGCTCGTTTTGGCAGATAGGAGCGCAAGGATGGCGATCACGCCCGCAGAAATCGCGGAAACCCGCGGCATGGTTGAGGAGCAGAACCTCGACATCAGGACCATCACCATGGGTGTTTCGCTCATGGGTTGCGGTGACGAGAACCTCGACCGCATGTGCACGAAGATCTACGACCACGTGACGCACACGGCTGAGCATCTGGTCGAGACCGCCGAGAACCTCGAGCGCGAGTACGGTATCCCCATCGTCAACAAGCGCGTTTCCGTCACCCCGGTGGCGCAGATCGCCGCATGCTGCAAGGATGAGGACCTCACCCCCATCGCGCACGCCCTCGACCGCGCGGCCGAGACGCTCGGCATCGATTACCTGGGCGGCTTCTCCGCGCTCGTCCAGAAGGGCATCGGCGACGCCGACCGCCGCGTCATCCAGTCCATCCCCCAGGCGCTCGCCACCACGAGCCGCGTCTGCTCCAGCGTCAACGTCGCCAGCCTGCGCGCCGGTATCAACATGGATGCCGTGCTCATGGCCGCCCAGACCATCATCGATGCCGCTAAACTCACGGCCGACCAGGATTCCGTCGGCGCTTCCAAGTTTGTCTGCTTTGCCAACATGGTCGAGGACTCCCCGTTTATGGCGGGCGCCGTCCACGGCGGTGGCGAGGCCGACGCCGTCATCAACGTAGGCGTCTCGGGCCCCGGCGTTATGGCCGCAGCCCTGGAGACGCTGCCCGATTCCGCATCGATGATGGAAGTCGCCGAGAAGATTAAGCAGACCGCCTTTAAGATCACCCGTGCCGGCGAGCTCATGAGCCGCGAGGCCGCCCATCGTCTGGGTGTCGAGAAGGGCATTGTCGACCTGTCGCTGGCTCCCACGCCTGCCATCGGCGACTCCGTTGCCCGCATCCTCGAGATCATCGGCGTGGGCACCTGCGGTGGCCCGGGCACGACCTGCGCGCTCGCCATGCTCAACGATGCCGTCAAGAAGGGCGGCGTCATGGCCAGCTCCAGCGTGGGCGGTCTCTCGGGCGCTTTCATCCCCGTGTCCGAGGACGCCGGCATGATCGCCGCCGTCGAGGCCGGCGCGCTTTCGCTCGAGAAGCTCGAGGCCATGACCTGCGTGTGCTCCGTTGGCCTGGACATGATCGCCATCCCCGGCGACACCCCGGTCGAGACCATCGCCGGCATCATCGCCGACGAGATGGCCATCGGCGTCATCAACAACAAGACCACGGCCGTCCGCGTGATTCCCGCCATCGGCAAGGGCGTGGGTGACTGCGTCGAGTACGGCGGCCTGTTCGGCCGTGCACCCATCATGCCGGTGAACCCCAACGCCGGCACCGTGCTTGCCCATCGCGGTGGACGCTTCCCGGCGCCGCTGAACTCGCTCAAGAACTAGCTGAGGGGCGCTGGCGAGGAGCCCCGGGGAGGGCAAATATATAAGGTCGCCTGCTCGGACAGTCCTGACTCGCACGGAGAGCACATTAAGTGCTCTCCGGCTCGTGCGGAACTCGCGATCGACCTTATATATTTGCCCTCCCCGGGGCTCCCGCACAACGGGACCTCAGTTGGGTTCTATCCCTTTGGCAGTCGCTTCGCTTCTGCCCTACTTTGCTGGTATGGCGGTTTGGCGTTGGAACGGTTCTTTTTCTGATATATGCTTGTTGCGGCTCTTCTTTTGGGAGGAGCCGCTTTTTTGTTGTGAGGGGGATGGCCCGTGGCTGATGGTGTAATTCAATCTGAGCTGCTTGCTGCGGATTGGAATGGCGAATGGATGCGCCTGCAGGCTGGTCGGCGGCGGGCTGATGATTCTTTTGAGTGGGATAAAAGGGCTCGGCATTTTCGGCCGCTTGAGACTGCCCCGTATGCCCGGGACTTTATGAAGCTGTTGGCGTTAAAGCCTGGTGAGTCGGTGCTGGATATGGGGTGTGGGGCTGGGTCGATTGCTATTCCGCTTGCGCAAGACGGACATCCTGTGATTGCTGCTGACTTTTCCCCTGCCATGTTGGGCACGCTTGATGCTGGCATTGAGTACTATGGGCTCGAGAATCGCATTACACCGCTTGAGCTTGCTTGGGATGATGATTGGGATTTGGTTGGACCGGTCGCGAAAGCGGTGGATGTTGCCTTTGCCAGTCGGTCGGTTACGACGACCAATCTAAAAGGTGCGCTTGCCAAGCTCGACCGTACGGCTCGTCGGCGTTGTGCTGTCACGATGGTCGCCAACTCCAGCCCGCGCTATGACCTGCACTTGATGAACGCTATCGGCGCCTCGGTTACCTGCAGCAATGGCTTTGTGTACGCCTTCAACATCCTCATTCAGATGGGTGCCCTGCCGCAGGTTACATACTTTGAATCGCCTCGTCGCGATACCTTCGATAGCCTTGAGGCAGGCGTGGCGGATTTTTCCCGTATGCTCGAGCATGGCAACGAGGATAAGATCGACCGCCTGCGCGACTATATCTCTCAGCACATGATCGAAAACCCCCATGCCGGCGAGCCGGGCTCCAAGGGCGTGCCGCAGGGGCGCTATATGCTCGACCATATCCGTAAGGTTCGCTGGGCGTTTATTGCATGGGAACCGGTCTCTGAATCCCGCTCGTAGCCCGTTCACAGCCCGCACTGCCCATCACCTCGGCATCCGCATTCTTTTTGAACTGGGCAAACGCGCTCCACACCGCGCCGTTCCTGCGCTATCGTGGGACAGCTCACGTAGATTAAGGCCCCGTCGCGGGGCGCCCCATACATAGAAAGCGAGAACCCATGGCACTGACAGGAGCACAGGTCAAGCAGCTTCGCAGCATGGCCCATCACCTCAACCCCGCCATCATCATCGGTAAGTCCGATGTCAACGAGGGCACCGTCGAGCAGACGGTCGCCTACCTGGAGAAGCACGAGCTCGTTAAGTGCTCCGTGCTCGATGGCTCCAGTCTTTCCGCCCGCGAGGCCGCCGAAGAGCTCGCTGAGCGTTGCCACGCCGAGGTCGTCCAGGTCATCGGCCGCAAGTTCTCGCTGTATCGCGAGTCCTCGCGCAAGGACATTGAGAAGATCAAGCTCGTCTAAGAGCCAATGATCCGGCGAGCGAACACATAGCAAGCTTACGGGTGCCCAAGTACTTCGGACGCCCGTTTTTTATCGCTCGACCAGCACGCGATTGAGCCGCCCCTCCACCAAGCGCTCGTATAGACGCCGCGTCTCGGGCTCGGGCACGCCATTGACCTGCTCCCTCAGATGATGCATATGCCCGCTGTACAGCTCGACGATATCGCGCCGCCGCCCCGCCGCACTGTAGACGCGCATGGCGCAGCGCACCATATCCTCACGCGCCGTCTCTTGCCGCAGCCCCGACTCCACCAGCCATACCGCCGACTGCAGGTCGTTTTCTTCTAGGGCGGCATTCGCGCCCCGAATCATGCAGTCGATATACTTCGATTCCATAATGCGTCGCATACGCAAAAAGTAGGTGGGGTTACAGCCATTGGGCACATGCAGCGGTCCGGCATAAAGTTGCTCAATCTTAAGGCACAACTCGACCAGATGGGGCCCGCGCGCACCCGTGCGATTTCCCAAAACCTCGCGGCTTATCTGGTCAAACAGCCGTACATCGGTCTTGACGTAGTCACCGTTGAGTCCGATGCATTCATTTTGGATGAGCACACACGACTTGCCATCCGGCGTCGGTCCCAAAGCCGACCGCAAGCGCGATATCGTCGAGTACAGGTTGTTGCGGGCGCTATTGAACTCGGCATGGGGCCACAACTCCATTGCCAGCGTCTCGCGGTCGACGAGCGCATCCATGCCCAGTGCAAGCCGCTCGGCAAGCGTCGCCGCCTTCTTGCGGCGCCACATCTTATCCGTGATGGGAAACCCGTCGCGCTCGGCGCGGAACGCACCAAACATGCGAATCTCGATATGGTCGATGGTATCAACGGCTTCAACCTCGCCAGCCTGGAACAGGCGCTCGCCCTCCCCTTCCAAATCGTCGCGCAGCGAGTACCGCGACAGCTCGCGCACGGGAAGCTTCTTGCGAATCCTGGTCGCCGGCTCGCCCAGACAATGCATGGCAAGGCGCGCAAAGAGCCGATACGATGGTTCCAGAATCCCCGCGCGATTCATGGACATCCAGGCCGCGAGATCGCTATCTCGCCCCGCGCAAGCCAAATGCAGCGCCACCATCCAGGCTTCTGCACCACCAACCTGCGTCTGGCTTATATCGAGCAACTCCGCTTCCTCGCGTACCGAAACCATCGAGGTGTTACGCAGATACGCCGCGCGCTCCAGCAGCAATGCGTTATCGCGCATGTACGCAATCGACTCCTCGGCAAGTTTGAGCACTTGGACCGCACGGAACTTTGCATTAACCGGCCGTCCCTCTGCCAGCGACTGCCAGCCTTCTAGCAACAGGCCAAACAGCTGAATCTGGTTGTCGCGCATGCGCACGGCAAAACGATCGAGCTCGTTGAACGCCGCGTCGTCGGTTACCGGCAGGCCGGAAAGGAGCCGCCGTGCCGCCAACACCATGCGCACCCAGATAGCCATCGCCTTAAGCCCACGCACGTCGAGCGCCTCCCGCACCACCGTCATCTCGTCGTCGCGCTCGTCGGTTCCCGTAAACGACCCGTCAAAGAGCTCCACCAGCATGCTATCGGCCCGTATAACAATCCCCGCGATGTCGAGCTCACAGTCGTAGGCCTTGCTCGTTTTGAGCTGCTGTAGAACGCCGCCGTCATCTCCCCGCTCGGTCAGGCAGCGCTTGACCTCGATATGCGCGGACAACATATCGAGTGCGGTATGGGATGTCTCGATTTCTGGCACGGCCAGGTTCGTAGGAAGCCCAAGCCCGTTGTCCCCATAGCAAACAGCCGTCAGTGTCTGGGCCACTCTCCATGAAACAGGGTCTATTTCGCAGGCCGCCCGTTCGCCCCCGCGCTCGATGACCGATGCCATATAGCGAGCGAGCTTTGTATTGGACACGCTGACCGCTGCCAAATACACGCCGAGCGCCTCGGCAGGCGTTGGCTCTGGAGCCGGATCGTCGGCATCGATCGTACCCAGCGCTGCTCGGCAGATATCGGCCCCGTGCCCCGTCAGAGCAAGATCGACCCCATACTGCCCAGCAAGTTCAAGGACCGCTCCACGGTCCAAAAAGGCGTCCGCCAGGCCCATCGCCGCATCGCATCGGCCCGCTTTAAGCAAAATCCGGGCCGCCCTCGGAACAAGTTCGGGGCGAACCTCGGCCACCAACTTACGCAAACGCAAGCGTCCGTTATCCTCCGTGCCCAGACACGTAAAACTCCGCTCGGCGGGGTCCAAGCCAAAGATCGGGTAGTCGCGTACAAAGTAGGACTGGTCGACCATCGATAGCCTCACCCCGCAAGCCTCGAGTTCTGCGATATTGCCCTCGCCCATCAAAATCATGAAACATGCCACGCAAAACAGTGCATTATTGTCGAGCGAAGCCAGATCGACAAGTGCCGCGCCATATACGTTGACAATCTCGTTTTCGAGCAGACCGGCTACGTCGCCTTGGCCATACAGACCCGTCTGCAATGCCGAAACGAGCTCGGGCACGCCCTGCGTAAGCTGATAAAAGTCGAGCGATGTGCTGATCGAAAACGCCGATGCCCACGCCGAATACTCATAGGCATGTACCTTGAGCATCTGCGCATTGATCTTAACCGAATCGCCCAGCCCATGAATCAGTTGACGATTTGAAGGACGGCAGGAGATAAAGACCCCTACCCCCATAGCGCGCAGGCCGCGAATCCTGTCGATAAGGTCTTCGGTATCGTGCTGATCGAGGTTTGGCACATTATCAATCGCGATAAGGGAGTGCGGTTTGTCTTTGAGTTCTTCGGTAACCACCTCGAGCTGCATAAACACCTCGCGCCCAGTGGCGCGATCGGCCTCGATAATCCGCACGGGGCCTCGCGTCGGGTCGCATTTAACCTCATGGGTGTACTGCAGCAGCACCGAAGTCTTCCCAAACCCGTCGGGCGCATAAAGAACCACGATGCCGGCCTTTCGGCCCTTGGCGAGAAGCTCATTCATCAAGCGTTCGCGTCGCACCATATAGCCTCCGCCCAGCGGCATCAGCTCGAGGTCGTCTATACTGCCCAAATCGTTTACCATGCCCGCTCCTCAACTCGACCGTATGGACACTGTAGCCGCAAGACCATACAAGCCGCGCTATGAATAGAGCGACCTTGTATTTTAGGTTGTCTTTTGGTACGCAAGCGGCAAGTTTTTGTACAGCGAGGGCCGATTCTTATTAATCCCCCGACTAATCGGTCTTTAAGCAGGTAAATGAGCTTGTCAGCTTGTCCCATCTAAGCGGCAGTGTAACGCAAATGAACAAGGTTCAGCCATGTCATTCAACTCGCCTAGCACCCGCTACCGTCTACGACCTTTTAGTGGCATTTTTGCATAGAATCTGGTATGGAATGAATCAAGCTGTTTGACATCCGGCATTCGCCAAGCTTGCGGCAAGATTTTGGTCAAGCGGGCGGAAAGGGATAGCAAAAAGGCCCCCGCAAAGCGGAGGCCTTAGGCAAGGCTATGTCGAGGTGCAGGATTCGCGCTACTCGCAGAGCGAAAGGGCGGCCTCGTCGGCAACGACAACGCAGTTGGTGTGCAGCTGCAGGATCGAAGCCGGGCACGCGGGCGTAACCGGGCCATAGCACATGTCATGCACGGCCTGAGCCTTGGCCTCGCCGTTGGCGACGACCAGGATCATGCGGGCATACATGATGGTCTGGGTGCCCATGGTGTAGGCCTGACGGGGAACGTCGTCGATGCTGTCGAACAGGCGGCTGTTGGCCTGAATGGTGCTCTCGGTGAGGTCGACGCAGTGCGTGCCCTTGGAGAAGTGGTCATCGGGCTCGTTGAAGCCGATGTGGCCGTTGTTGCCAATGCCGAGCAGCTGCAGATCCGGGTAACCGGCGGCGGCGACGATCTTGTCGTACTCAGAGCAGGCAGCGGCGGCGTCGGGGTTGGAACCGTCGGGCACATGCGTGTTGTTCAGGTCGATGTTGATGTGATCGAAGAAGTTCTCACGCATGAAGTAGTGATAGCTCTGGGGATCGTCGTGCGAAAGGCCGCGATACTCGTCCAGGTTGTAGGTGCTGACCTCGGCAAAGTCGACGTCGCCCTTCTCGTACCAAGCAGCGAGCTGCTTGTAGGCACCGATCGGGGTGGAGCCGGTGGCAAGACCCAGCACGCAATCGGGCTTGAGGATAACCTGCGCCGAGATGATATTGGCGGCCTTGCGGCTCATATCCTCGTAGTCTTTAGCTTTAATGATCTTCATTACGCGTCCTTTCTCGTACAAGAGAGGCAAGGCTCCCCTTACAAGCACTTGCCCGCGGCCCGCGTCGGCCGCAACCAACGTGTGCGGCCACCAGGGCGAGGTCGCGTAATGTATGTGTCTCGTGTCTAGCCGCGTCGAGGCCCCTGCCCGTCCACGGTGACCCGAAGCCTTTTAGCTTCGGACAAATCCCATCTTGCCACGGAGGGCGTCCTCTTTCAAGGGCGCCCTCCGTAAACGTGTTTGAATTGTAGGCTAATGGCCACGTGCACTTGCTAGCGCTCGCGAGCAACGATGAGCTGGTCCATCTCTTCGACATGCGCACCAACGGAGCCCTTGATACTCGAGAACTCAACGGAGTTGCACACCAAGATGGGAACCGTCACATCATAGCCCTCGGCAGCAATTGCCTCACGATCGAACTCAATGAGTACATCGCCCTTGTGGACGATGTCACCCACTTGCGCATGTACGGTAAAGTGCTTGCCCTCGAGCTGAACAGTGTCCAAGCCAACGTGGATGAGCACGTCCAAGCCATCGACCGTGTTAAGCGCAACGGCGTGTCCCGTGGGAAAAATAGCCTCGACCTTGGCGTCTGCTGGCGCAATCACGCGCGTACCCGTAGGCTGAATCGCCACGCCCTGGCCCAACAGGCCGGTGGCAAATGTCTGGTCATTGACCTCGGACAACGAAATGACGTCGCCCGAGATGGGAGCATCCAGCGTAAGGACTCGACCACGCATACCAAAAGACCTTAGGACTTTAGTGAACATGCTCCCCCTCGGACATACCAATCGACCAAAATAGCCTTAACAGTTTACCACTTGGCACTCGTTTTTGACCATTAGGGAAGTTCGCGCTTGACAACCTCGACGATGTCGTCGACAACGCGCTGGGTCAGCTCGTGCGTCTCGGCCTCGGCCATAACGCGGACCAGCGGCTCGGTACCGCTCGGACGCACCAGAATGCGGCCGCGACCATTGAGCTCCTTCTCGGCGGCAGCGACGGCATCCCAGATAGGCTGGCAATCGTCCAGACCAGCCTTGTTGTCGGAATGCACGTTGACGAGTACCTGCGGGTACTTCTTCATGATGCCGGCAAGATCGGTGAGGGTACGACCGGTGCGCTTGAGCACGGCCAATAGCTGCAGTGCCGTCACCAGACCGTCGCCGGTGGTGTTGTGCTCCAGGAAGATGATGTGGCCGGACTGCTCGCCGCCGATGACGGCGCCATCCGCGAGCATACGCTCCAGAACGTAGCGGTCGCCCACGGCGGTCTGAACCATCTCGAAGCCCTGCTCCTTCATAGCGATGGAGAAGCCCAGGTTGCACATGACGGTCGAGACGATCTCGGAGTTGGCGAGCTTGCCGCGAGCGGCCAGATCGGAGCCGCAGATAGCCAGGATGTAGTCGCCGTCGATCTCGTTGCCCTCACTGTCCACGAACAGTACGCGGTCGGCGTCGCCGTCGTGGGCCAGACCGATGTCAGCATGGGTGCGCAGCACGAGCTCGCGCAGAGGCTCGAGGTGCGTAGAGCCGCACTCGACATTGATGTCGGTGCCGCAGTAATCGGTGTTGATGGCATGGACCGTGGCACCCAGGCGCTGCAGCGCGGCGGGCGTAGTCTGGCAGGAAGCACCGTGACCGCAGTCGACGGCAACAACCAGGCCATCGAGCTTAAGGCCGTCGAGCGTGCTGATGGCATGATCGACATAGGCCTTGCGGGCGTCTTTCATCTTGATGATGTGACCCACACCGGCGCCGGTCGGCAGCGTGTCGGCAGCCATGGCCTCCTCGGACATGACCCAGGCGCTGATCTCTTCCTCGACAGCATCGGGAAGCTTCATGCCCTTGCGGCTAAAGAACTTGATGCCGTTGAACTCCGGCGGATTATGCGAAGCGGAGATGACGATGCCGCCGTCGAGCTCATTTTGAACGGTGAGCAGTGCCACGGCCGGCGTAGGGATAACGCCGCAGCAGTGCGGACGGCCGCCCTCGGCCATAATACCGGCGGTCAGAGCACTCTCGAGCATGGTGCCCGAAAGACGCGTATCGCGACCGATGCAGATGTCCGGGCCAAGAAACTTGGTCGCCGCGCGACCTAGGCGAAACGCGAGATCGCACGAGAGGTCGGCGTTGGCGACGCCACGGACGCCATCGGTACCGAAGATGTTCTGGGGCATAGGATCGCTCCTTCCCAAGTGGGCAAAACGAAGCCGCCCACCCTAGTCGAAAAGAAAAGCGGGACCCACCGAGCAGTCGGTAGGCCCCGCTTGTACATTGTATCTCGTAAGGAGATAAAACCTTAGCGCTTGGAGAACTGGGGAGCGCGGCGGGCCTTCTTGAGGCCGTACTTCTTGCGCTCGACCACGCGAGCATCGCGCGTAAGGAAACCGGCCTTCTTGAGGTCAGCACGGTAATCGCCAGCGTTCAGAAGAGCGCGAGCGATGCCCAGGCGCAGAGCGCCGGACTGACCGGAGATGCCGCCGCCATCGCACAGAGCGATAACGTCGAACTGACCGGCGGTGTCGGTCACCTTGAAGGGAGCAAGGGCGTTCTCAACGAGCTGATGACGGCCGAAATACTGCTCGGCGTCACGCTTGTTGATGGTCACCTTGCCGGTGCCGGGGACGAGACGGACGCGGGCGACGGCGTTCTTACGACGGCCGGTACCCTGGTAGACAACGGTGTTCTCAGCCATCTTTAAGCCTCCAGCTCAATCTTCGTGGGGTTCTGGGCAGCGTGCGGATGCTCGGCACCAGCGTAGACCTTAAGCTTGGTCATCTGGGCACGGCCGAGGGTGGTCTTGGGCAGCATGCCGCGAACGGCGCGCTCGATGACCTTCTCCGGGTGCTTCTCCATAGCCTGGCGGAAGCTCTCAGCCTTGAGGCCGCCGTTGTAGCCGCTGTGGCGATAATAGGTCTTCGTGTCGGCCTTGTTACCGGTAAGCTGGACCTTATCGGCGTTGATGACGACAACGAAGTCGCCGCAGTCGCTGTTGGGCGTGAACTGGGGCTTGTTCTTACCGCGCAGGATCATTGCGATCTGGGTGGCAAGACGGCCCAGGACAGCACCATCGGCGTCGACGAGAACCCAGTTGCGCTGGACCTCGCCCTGCTTGGCGTAGTGAGTCGATTTCGAAATCACTTAGACTCCTCCATGTACAGTACGTGTTGTTACAGAGATTCACGGGGCTCTGCAAGTAACCCGTCCATATTACCCCGCTCGCCGCTCGAGTCAACAGGTATTTTGGCTCCGACCAGAGTTTCTGCACATGTCATCCATGGGTCATGACGTCGCGACACTAGCGCTCGACAAATGCCTCGATATCACTCAGTAGGCGCTTTGCCTCCTGGCGGCCCTGAATATACAGGTCGAGGAGCTTTGCCGGATCATGCTCAACGTGACCGACCTCGACCGGCTTTTGCGGAGCAACGACCAGCGCGCGGCCCTCACGCTCATACTTCCATAGATGCATGCGCTGGATGTTATAGCGGTCGTGGCGCGTCTCGATAGCCTCGAGCAGGTAGGGGTAGTCGGCATAGCGAGCGCGTGCGGCGGGCATAAACTCGTAGGGCTTTTTCTCGTACGAGCGGTCCTGCGTGACAATGACAACCGCGCGATCGAAGCCCGCCTCCTCCAGCACGTGCTCGACGGGGACCGAATCGGCTACGCCGCCGTCGACGTATTTGTGCCCATCGATCTCGACCGGCGGCGTCACCAGCGGCAACGAGGTCGAGGCGCGCACGGCGTCGAGATCGAGCACGGCGCTTTTGACCGGGAGGTACGCGGCGGTTCCAAAGAGCATGTCCGTCGCGACGGCGTACATCTCGATGGGGCTCGCGTCGAACGTCTCGTTGTCAAAGGGGTCCAGGCGGTCCTGGACATCGTTGAAGATAAAGTCGTAACCCACGATGGAGCCCGTGGACGCAAACGATGCGGCGCCCATGAAGCGGTTGTCGTTGCAGAAAGCCAGGTTGATGCGGTTGGCACGGCCGATCTGGTGCGACTTGTAGTTCACGCCGTTGAGGGCGCCGGCCGATACGCCATATACCGCCGGAATCTCGACGCCGGCCTCCATGAGAACGTCGAGTACGCCTGCGGTAAATTGCCCGCGGAAGCTGCCGCCCTCCAAAACGAGCGCGACCTTGCCGGCGTTCTTTGCCTTATCTTCTGCAGTCATATTGACCTCCTGCGATTGCGTTTTGGCTTTCTTCTACCCAGTTTTGGAATGGAGGGCGCATAGGTTTTGGAGTTGAGAATATGGAGCGGAAAGCGTGTCCCAGTTTGAGGCGGGATTCCGGGATGAACTTTCCGCTTGGACCGCCGTTGGGAAAGCGTGTCCCGTTCTGAGCGCGGATTCTGGGATGGATTTTCCGCCTGGGCCGCCGTTAGGAAAGCGCGTCCCACCCTACGTTGCCGTAGCGTTTGCTTAACGCCCGCGCCCTGCACAGAGTTCGATTCTCCGCGGGTTTGGGGTTCCGTTGATGCGGCGCATGGCCGGCTGAGATTCGATAACATCGCATCCATATTGGGCTGATAGTTTGCGCGGAGAATCCGCGTATTTGCTTCGCAAATCCGCGCCGGCTTCGGCCGGCTGCCGCCGCCCTCGCCCGCGGGCTACAAACGCTTCGCGTTTGCTTAACGCCCGCGCCCTGCACAGAGTTCGATTCTCCGCGGTATCCATATGTAATAAAAAGGCAGGTAGAGACACTTCTCTACCTGCCTGTTACGTATGGTGGAGGCGCGGAGAATCGAACTCCGGTCCACGAAAGCCCTCTGATTGGCATCTCCAAGCTCAGTCGCTGGTTTTGTCTCGGACGCTTTGCGCGCAGCGACACGCTCGCGGCGTCCTAACCGGTTCGGTCTTAGCCTGCGCCATACCGATTACGTGCGCAGGAGCATTCCCCTAAAATGACATCGCGCCGGTGTCGGGGAAATCACCGGGTTGACGCGCCGCTATAAACTAAGCAGCGAGAGCCATAGGCTCAAAAGAAGAGTTGTTGTCAATTCAATTTGACGGTACCCCTGTTTAACGAGGCGAGGAGACCTCGGCTTGCTTCCTCTCTCAGAGCTATCGTGTCGAAACCAGTCGCCCCCGAATGTTGGGAAAGTCTGGATGGTATCGGGCCTGCAAACACCCGATAACCGTCGACTTTTCAAGGAACATACGGGGCGAGCCCCGCTTGTGGAGTGTTATCTTACCACGTTCTGAAAGCGGACAGCTGTTCTATGCACGAGCTGTGAAGACCCCAATGTGCGCCGCACTTCGCACTTTTGTTACCGATCGCGTCACGTATATTTTCGCCAAGCAAAATTGACCCGTCGAAAGGACCGTTATGGATACCAAGCAGCAACTCGTCAATGCCCTCGCAGGCCTGGGCTCAACCATTACCGAAGCTATGGATGTCATCGAAGGCTTTGTCCCCTGCGGACATCCCGCCCTCACGGTTTCGAACGCACTCGTCGCGCTGGACGCTAACGATGATGTGGCTCTCGCCCAGCAGCTTGAGACCGTCGAGGGCTTTATCGACCACGTGAGTGAGAACCGCGGCGTGGCCGCCTACCACGGCATCGAGGTCGAACTCGCGGGTCCCAAAGCCGATCTGCTCGCAGCAATCCGCGAGGTAGGCGCCCTTATGCAGACCGCAGGCGTCAAGAACACCCAGGTCAACGAGTGGGTCTACCGCAGTCTGGCAGCACTCGACAGCTCCGACGAAAAGGCAGCCGAGCAGCTCGCAGAAAGTCCCGCCATTAAGGCCGAGCTTTTGTAAATAGAAGGCGCGGGTCCCTTGGCGCATCGTCGTCCAAGAGGCCCACAAACAGTTCGCGTCAACCGATAGCCGCGCCGCCGCGTTCGGCCAAAGCCAGAATCGGCATCATTTGGCGCGGGGTCTTTGCTGCAAGATCGGCATGTTCGAGCAGCTTGCGATCGTTGGTCACCAAGTAATCGACCTGCGCGCGCTTGCACGCGGCGAGCACCAAGTTGTCCTCGTAATCGCGATAGAGCGCTAAGTATTTGTCGGCCAGCCAAAGGTCCGACGCATCTGCACCCACGGCCGTGGCGTTTTCGGTCATGTTCCGAACAAACGCCAACGCCGCATCGCCAATTGCACGGGCAGATGCCTCATCGAGCGCTTCCCCACTGGCAAGAACGCTGCGCTTCAGTTCGTGCTGTACAACATACAGTACGTCCTTGGCGATATGCACCGGAAAGAACAGCAATGCCCCCGCCTCCGTCGCCTGCCCAATAAACGCACGCGCGGCAAGCGACTCGGCATGGTCGACGCAAAACGAATCAACCCATACGTTGGCATCCACCATTATTTTGAGGGGAGCCCCGCTCACAGGATCATCCCCTTTTGGCGATAGCGCTCGTCCATGGCTTCGGAATAGATTGTGTCCCAATCGCGATTGTCGGATACGGGCGACGTAGCGATGCCCAGGTCCGCGTAAAGCTGATCCGCCGCCGCCCATGATGCGGCGAACGGAGTATCGTGCGCGACGGTCTGCCGCCGGTCGTCGACGGCCGCAAGCACTTCCTCGCACTGCCCGCCACCCTGCGCGACCTTGGCCACCACCTTTTTGATGAGCTCGGGCAGTGACCCGCCCGAAAGCCGCAACGCTTCCTCCGCATGGTCCTTGACCTGGCGATCCACGCGAACGTTCACCTGCGCCATGCCGCTAACAGCACCCATGTCGATCTCGCTCCCTTCAATTGCTAGCCTTGCTAGCAACACTATATAGAGAAGCTAGCAAATGTTCAAACGCAAAAGGCCTGCGCCCGGACGACACCGATGCCGTCTGGGCGCAGGCCAGATAACGTGGGCAAACACGTCTGCTAACGCAGGTACGCTTTTGAGTTGCCCAAGCTATAGGCGATTGTCGAGCCGTTGTGCAGCAGTGACGACGTCTGCGGAGTGATCATGCCGGTAATGCCCAGCGCCAACAGCGCCGAGTTGGTGAGCATCACCTTGGAATACGAACTCGTCAGACGGTCGATAAGCCCCTGGCTCATGCGACGCAGGCGCACGATTGCGGCCAGATCCGTATCGGTCAGGATGATATCGGCGACCTCCTTGGCGATATCGCTTCCGCCACCCATCGCCAGGCCCACGTCGGCCAAACCGAGCGCCGGTGAATCGTTGACGCCGTCGCCCACCATGGCAACGTGGCGCCCCTCGCGCTTAATCCGCTCCACATAAGCGTACTTGTCCTCGGGCAGCAGCTCGGCCTTAAACTCGTCGACCCCTGCCTCTCGCGCAATGCGCTCGGCCGTGCGCTCGGAATCGCCCGTGAGCATGACCACGTGCTTGACGCCCAACGCATGCAGGTCGGCGATGGCCTCACGGACCCCGGGCTTAAGCGGATCCTCGATTCCGAGCACGCCCACAACGGTGCCGTCGACCGCCAGATACAGCGGCGACAGGCCCTGCATCTGGGACTCAATGCGCTCCTTAATGTCGGAATCGAGCTGCGCGCCCTCATCCTCAAACACAAAGTGTGCCGAGCCGATAATCGCGCGACGCCCTTCGATGGAGGAAGCGATGCCGTGCGCCACGATGTACTCGACGGCGGCATGGCGCTCGCGGTGCTCGAGCCCACGCTCGCGAGCAGCGTTGACGACGGCGCGTGCCACCGGATGCGGGAAATGCTCCTCCAAGCAAGCAGAAAGGCGCAGGACCTCGTCCTCGCTCCAGCCGTCGGTGGTGAGCACGCAAGCTAGACGCGGCTGTGCCTCGGTGAGCGTGCCGGTCTTATCAAACACAATGGTGTCGGCCTTGGCAAACGACTCAAAGTACTTCGCGCCCTTGACCATGACGCCCATCTTGGCAGCATCGCTCATGGCAGTCATGACGGCGACGGAACCCGTGAGCTTGAGTGCGCACGAGTAGTCGACCATCAGCGCCGCCGAGGTCTTAATGAGGCTGCGCGTGGTAAGCGCGACAAGGCCCGCGAGCAGGAAGTTCCACGGGACGATCTTGTTGGCGAGGTCTTCCATGTGCGACTGGCCCTCGGACTTGAGCGAGTCGGCCGTCTGCACGAGCGAGACGATCGAGCGCAGTTTGGTTTGCGCCGTATTGGCGCGCACGCGCACCAAGATGCTGCCGTCTTCCACGACGGTTCCGGCGAACACGTCGTCGCCCACGCTGCGTTCGACGGCCAGCGGCTCGCCGGTCAGGGTCGCCTGGTTGACCATAGCGCTCCCCTGCTCGACAACACCGTCGATGCAAATGGACATGCCAGTACGCACGGCCACCAAGTCGCCGGGCTCGAGCTCGGCGGCGGCAACGCTTACCTCGATGTCGCCGACGACCTTTTGCGCCTTATCGGGCACATCGAGCAGCGAGTTGATGAGCTCGTTTTCGCTCATGGCGCGGGTGTAGTCCTCGAGCAGCTCGCCCACGTTGAGCAGGAACATCGTCTGGCCTGCGGTGTCGACATCACGTTTGACGAACGAAATGCCGATGGCCGAAGCGTCGAGCACGGGAACGGTCAGGCGCGGCTGCGCCAGCTCATGAAGGGCAGCGCGCAAAAAGGTCATGTAACCGGCTACGACAAACACCGCACGCAGGGGCGTGGGCAAAAACCAGCGACGCGCGTAATGGGCACCGACGAGTGTCGCTAGGTCCATAACGAGTTTGTGCTTGCGCGGCTCAAGCTGCATCACGTAACCCGTCTTTGCGTCGGCAATGGCCTGAGCGTCGAGCGCACCGACGGCGGCCAGCACGCTCGCGCGGCGCGGCTCATCGTATTCGAGCGCCATCTGGCCGATGCGGCCGTAGACGCGCACCTTGTGCACGCCGTCGATGTCGCCGCCAAGCTTAAGAAGTGCATCGAGATCGCTCTCTGGCACAGGACCCGCCAATTGAAGACGGGTCCTGCCGGGGATCTCGCTAATAATCGAGAATCTCATAGTTTGTGCCTGGGAGCGTTACTCGGCTGCCTCGTCAGCAGCGGCCTCGCTCTGGGTGATGTAAGCAGCCTCGGCAACCATGTCGTCGACATTAGCCTTGGCCTGCTCGACCATGTCCTGGTAGCCGTTCTTGATGCGCATGCCGCACGCGATACCCTGCACGCAAGCATTCTTTACCGGAGCGCTGGTGAGCAGCTTGATGCCGGCCGTACCGAGCAGAAAACCGCCACCGACAAGCAGGGTGTTAAACGTCGACTTCTTCATGTTGCTTCTCCCTTTTGCCGCATTGGACGCGGCATGGTGCCTCAGCACCCGAGTAAACAAGTTTGCTCGAGCACGCTTTTGAAATATCTCAATTTTATCTAACTATCTAGGTCAGCCATGGCTAACCTTTTGAAAATTAACGATGCGGAGTAACCGATTGTCAATGTGACAAAGGGACTGTCCCTTTGCCCCTTCTTACAACTGCCAGGTAGCTGCTTCCTTTTGCAGCGCCACCATGCGGGCGAATTCTCCACCTGCCGCCTTGAGCTGCGCCGGAGTGCCCTGCTCGGCAACCACACCATCCTTGAGTACAACGATTTTGTCGGCATTTTCCACCGTACGCATACGGTGGGCAATAACGATAACTGTCTTGCCTGCGAGGAGGCGGGAGAGCGCCTGCTGCACCACGGTCTCGTTCTCCACATCCAAACTCGCCGTCGCCTCGTCCAACAGCACGATAGGCGCGTCTTTGAGCAGCGCACGGGCGATAGAGATGCGCTGGCGCTCACCGCCGGACAGCTTGGAGCCGTTCTCGCCGATCATGGTGTCATAGCCCTGCGGCATGCGGCTCACAAACTCGTCGCAGTTGGCGGCACGCGCGGCAGCAAGCACTTCCTCATCGGTGGCATCGCGACGACCAAGACGGATGTTTCCCATCACCGTGTCGTCAAAGAGCAGCACGTCTTGGAACACAATGGCGTAGTCGCGCAGCAGCACCTCGGGATCCACGCTCGCAACATCCACGCCGCCCACGGTGACCGTGCCTTCGGTGGCGTCCCAAAAGCGCGCGGCCAGGCGGCTCACCGTGGACTTACCGGAGCCCGAAGGACCGACCAGTGCCGTGACCTCGCCTTCCTTGGCGGTAAAGCTCACATCGGTAAGAACTTTCTCGCCGGCGCGGCCGTCCTCGCCCGCACCATAGCCAAATGCCACGTGATCGAACACCACATCGTGGCCTACGGGCTCAAACTGCTCGCTGCCCCGCGCCACGGGCTCTTCCATGATGGAACGCATGCGCTTGGCCGACGACTCGGCGGCAAACAGCTCGGACATCAGCATCAGCGCCTGATCAAAGGGCGCATAGATGCGGCTCACCATAAGCAGGAAGGCAAACATCATCAAAAAGTCGACCTGGCCGGAGGCGACCATCGCAGCGCCCGTGACCAACGTGGTGGCAATCCCCAGGCGCAGGATGGCAAAGGCGGAGTTGACCAAAAGCCCATTGGCGAGCTCGCCTCTGGTGGTCTCGCGCTCCTCGGCATCGATCACGGCGTTGAGCCCCTCAAGATAATGAGCCTCCTGGTTGGTGGCGCGGATCTCGCGCACGCAGTCGAGCGTCTCCTGGATCGCCTCGGTAACCTTGACCTTCTCGGCGCGCACATGGTCGAACACCGGGGTCATGGGGCCGCGTGTCAGATACAGCACGGCAAAGGCCACGGGCACGCTCCAAAACGCCGCGATCGCCAGCTGCCAGCAAAAGAACAGCGACGCCACGAACACAATGGCGCTTGCGATGATGGCACCCCAAAGCTCTCCCAGCACGTGGCTGTAGGCGTGCTCCATGGCCTGGACGTCGCCCATGATGGTCTCGGTTAAATCGGCCAGATCACGACGGCCAAAAAACGACAGCGGCAGCTTGCGCAAGCGCTCGGCAATCTCCATACGCTGCTTGCCGCACTCCTCGTAAAAGATGCAGTAGGTGTAGTAATACTGCTGCCAGTTAGAGGCAAAGAGCAACACGAAAAAGACCAGGAGGCCGCCCACAATCGGCAGGGCATCCGGCAGGTCGGCACCGGTGGCGAGATGTTCGACAAAACCGGCCATGACCAGGAACAATAAGCCCATGCCGGCCATGGTAATGAGATTGGTGAGCGCGGTCCAGAAAATGCCGCGTTTTACGCCGGCGACGCCTTTATCGGATAGGAAATACTTCTTTTGGAATGAGGCGAACATTTAGGCCTCGCCTCCCTTCGTGACGGCGGCATCCGCGGCAGCAGTGATCTTCCAGCTCGCGGCCTGTTCGTATTCGGCCCACATCTTGGCGTATAGACCGTTTTGGGACAGCAGCTCGGCATGGGCGCCAGTCTCCTGCACGCTACCTTGGTTGAACACCACGATCTTGTCGGCCCCCACCACGGTCGAAAGCCGGTGCGCGATCATAATGACTGTGCGACCCGCCGCCAGTTTGCTAAAGGCACGCTGGATGAGCGCCTCGTTCTCGGGGTCGGCAAACGCTGTGGCCTCATCGAGCACCACGATAGGTGCGTCTTTAAGGATCGCGCGGGCGAGTGCCACGCGCTGTACCTCGCCGCCCGAAAGATATGCCCCTCCAGCACCGAGCATGGTGTTAATACCCTGCGGGAGCTTGGCCACAATGTCGTCGCACTGAGCTGCGGAGAGGGCCGCACGCACTTCGTCGTCAGTGGCCGTAGGCTTGGAGGCGCGCACGTTATCGGCAAGTGTTTGCCGGAACAGCTGGTTGGTCTGAAACACAAAGGCGACCTGGTCCATGAGCTCGTGCGGATCCATGTCACGAACGTCTACGCCGCCCACAAGCACGCGACCCGAGGAAACATCCCAAAAACGCGGGATCAGGCTTGCGCAGGTTGACTTACCGCCGCCCGAGGGACCAACCAACGCAAGGGTGCTACCTGCGGGAACGCTAAAGCTCACATGATCGACGGCAGGCGCTTCGGCACCCTCGTAGGTAAAGCTTACATCCTCAAAGCGCACATCGCTGCCGATAGGGTGCTTGGGCTGGGCAGGCACGGAGAGCTGCTTGGAATCCATAACGCTTCGGATGCGCGCCAGCGAATCGGCACTCATCTGAGACGCCTCGCCCACAAACATGAGCTTGGTCATGGCCGTCGGCACCACGGCCGAAAAGATCGCGTAAAACGTGAAGTTGACCATAAAGTGCGCGAAGTCCGTCTCGCCCGGCGCCAACAGCAACGCCACGGGCAAAAGAAATGCCACGAGGCCATTGAGCGCGGTAAGGTTGAGCACCTGCGGGCCTCGGCAGAACGTGCCCGCATAGCTTTGCGCCATGTCGGCGTATTCGGCGATCGCATCGTGAAACGCCTTAAAGGAGTAGACCGTCTGCTGGAAGACCTTGACCACGGGGATGCCGCGTACGTATTCGGTGCCGGTCTTGTTCATCTTGACCAGCGCGCCCATGTAAGCCTTCATAAACTCGGCGCCCTTGCCGCTCATCATGGTGGCCATGGCGCAAAACGAAACGACGACCGAGATTAGGCATGCCGCACCCAAACGCCAATCGAGGGCGAAAAGCAGCACGAGCAGGCCCACGACCATGGCGGTGGCGCCGGCGATATCGGGCAGCATGTGTGCGAGCAGCGTCTCGGTGGAGGCAGCGCATCCGTCTACGATACGGCGCAGCTCACCGGTGGCGTGCGTGTCAAAGTAGCCGAGCGGCAACTTGAGCAGATGCTCACTCGTGGTCTTGCGGATATTGGATGCGCAGCGAAACGCGGACAGGTGCGTGCACATGAGTCCCACAAAATAGACCACAATGCTCGCCAGGGCAAAGCCCACAGCCCACCAACCATACATCGCGATATTGGCGGCCTCGCTCCAGTTGGGCGCCACGGCGATAAGATCTCGCGCAACAAGCCAGATGCACACGTACGGGCCAAAGCTCAGCAGCTGCGAGAGCGCCGAGAGGGCCATGCCCAAATACGTTAGGAATTTACGTTCACCGGCATATGCAAGCAACTCGCCGATGCCGCCACCTTCCTTTTTTGATCCCTTTGCCATGAGATTCCTTTCTAACGGCTTGAGAGTTAACCGTAAGAAACTTATCATGGGCGTGTTAGCCAAGGCACACAATTGGGCCAGGCGTGGACGTTTTCGCAAATGAAGGGGACGCTTTTGAAAATGCGGCGGGCGGCAACCGATATAACCGAGCTCTACGCACCGCAGTTTGAGCAGTTTGGCTTGGAGTTCTCCGGCAAGGGCGCCGTCTTTACCGGTGAGGTGGCAAACGATCGGGCGCACGGACGCGCATGGATCATGCCCCTTTCCCCCGCCTGCATCGTCATGGAGCATTTCATTACCCCGATGCACAACATGCACCTAGCCGAATACACGCCCGAACCGTACGCGTGCGTGAGCGAGGTCAGCGCGCCCACGCTCATGTGCATGCCCGAAGCCGGCATAACGCCTGCGAACCTCAAGCCGCTGCGTGGGCCGTGGCCGAGCAGCGCAGTCTGCAGCTTTATCCAAGACAGCTGCGGCGAGGAGCTAAGCCCGCTGTTTGCAGGGCAACTCTATCACTCACGCTCGGTGCTCTTTTTGCCTGGATATTTTGACGAGTTGGAGCATCGCTATCCCGCCGAGTTCGCGGGAGTCTTTGAGGCGTTTGCCGAGTCGTGGCACGAGGAGGCAGTATCTGCCATCTGCCACACACTACGCCGAATCAACGAGGACCGCGCTCGCGCCGTAGGCGGACACGTCTATATGCAAGGCATCGTGGAGACCATGGTCGCGGAGCTCGCCTGTTCGCGCGCGGCCCACAAGCAGGCGCGGCAGGCGGCAGACACACGCGCCAGCATGACCATTGCCGAGGAAGCGACGAGCCTTGTAGAACGCTCGCTCGACAAGGGCAAACATGTGGGTATCAACGAGGTGGCCGAGAGGCTCTACACAAGCCGCTCCAAGCTATGCGCCACCTTTAAGGCCCAAACTGGCGAGTCCCTGGGCGCCTACATCCGCAGACGCCGCATGGAGCGAGCACAGGACCTTTTGGCCGATAGCTCGCTCACGATAGCGCAGGTAGCAGAGCGGCTCGATTATCCCCAACAGGCCGCCTTCGCCCAAGCCTTCAAACAATACACCGGCACCACCCCCACCGCTTGGCGCTCCCAACATATATAAAGAATGAAGGCGCCAACGGCACCCTCATTCACCAAATTCCATTCAGCCCCGCCTGACCCGAACGGCCGAGTCGTTGCAGGACCCGGGAGCCCCGGCAGGGCGGGTGCTTGCTCAAAATGAGTTCCGCACGCAAAGAAGGCCACTTAATGTGGCCTTCGTCTTGCGCAGGACTG
>UREM01000019.1 GCA_900546775.1 uncultured Collinsella sp.
TCATGCCGCCGAAGTTGAAAGACAGATTGCCGCTCTGGCGGGTTTGCAGCGTCAACCGGTTACGCGGTTTGGTAAAACCGCGTAACTAAACCAGCTTGAAGCCCTTGCGCTTGCCCACGGAGAGGGTGTCGCCCAGCTTGAGGGCGCTCGGATCGATGTTGTAGCTCTTGGAAGCCACAGCCTTGCCGTTGATCTTGACGCCGCCGCCGTCGATGTCGCGGCGGGCCTGACCGGCGCTGGCCGAAAGGCCCAGGTCCTTGAGCAGGCCAGCGAGGTAAATCTGGCCCTCGTCGTTGACGGTCAGCTCAACGTGCTTCTCGGGGAAGTCGGCAAGCTGGCCCTCCTTGAACACACGGTCGAACTCGGCCTGAGCCTCGTCGCCGGCGCCGGCACCGTGGTAGGTGTCGCACAGGTCGCGGCCTAGAGCGCGCTTGAGCTCGTAGGGGTCGGCGGAGCCATCGGCCAGGGCGGCATCGATCTTGTCGACCTCGGCCGGGGCGAGCGAGCTGGCCAGACGATAGTACTTGCCGATCATCTCGTCGGGGATGGACATGGTCTTGCCGAACATATCCTTGGGAGCGTCGGTCAGGCCGATGTAGTTGCCATAGGACTTGGACATCTTGCGCACGCCGTCGGTGCCCTCGAGCAGCGGCATGGTAAGCGCAATCTGCGGCTCCATGCCCATCTTCTCCATGAGCTCGCGGCCGGCGAGCAGGTTGAAGAGCTGGTCGGTGCCGCCCATCTCGACGTCGGCCTTGATCTGAACGGAGTCGAAGGCCTGCATCACGGGGTACAGAAACTCGTGCAGGGCAATCGGCGTCTGGGACTGGTAGCGCTTGGTAAAGTCGTCGCGCTCAAGGATGCGGGCGACGGTGAACTTGGAGCACACCTGCAGCAGGCCGGCCAGGTCCATCGAAAGGATCCAGTCGCCGTTGTGCACGATGGTGGTCTTCTCGGGGTCCAGGATCTTCATGGCCTGGCTCACGTAGGTCTCGGCGTTGGCCTCGATCTGCTCCTGCGAAAGCTGCGGGCGGGTGGAGTTCTTGCCCGAGGGGTCGCCGATCAGCGCAGTGCCGTTGCCGATGATAAGGGTGACGTTGTGGCCCAGGTCCTGGAACTGACGCATCTTGCGCAGGGGCACGGCATGGCCCAGGTGCAGGTCGGGGCTGGTGGGATCGACGCCGAGCTTGATGTTGAGGGGCTCGCCCTTCTCAAGCTTCTTGCGAAGGTCGGCCTCGGGGACGATCTGCGCTGCACCCGAGGTGATGATACGCATTTGCTCGTCAACAGACAGCATTGGGTATCCTCCTTTTGCTATAGCACCCTCACCGGATACGGCGGTGCTGGAAGTTCATAAACCCACTAATAATAACCAAAACAGCGCGACGCGGCACCTACGACAGGAAAATCCTCGTCCTGCCGCACGCGTCGATAACGACCGGCAAACGCGTGCCGTCACGTTCGACCAAAAAGCGCGCCTGCTGACGGCGCGAGCAGTCACGGCAACGGACCTGCCCCGTTGCATCCGTGGCGCAGGCGCCCTCGGCAGTCAGCAAGCAGTGCTCGCACACCATGAGCTCAGGACGGTCGGCATCGACAGGCCCCAAGACACCGGGGCAAGCGGCAAGTTCGGCAACACGCTCCGCATCATTGCCGAGCAACTCGGCCGACAAGCACACCCGCCCCGCACCGAGTCCGCGCAGCCAGGTAAGCGTGGCCCGATTGGCACAGAACACCGGCGCCGCCACGTCAAACGTTGTGCCCAGCTCGCGGGCCATCGCCACTTGTCCCAGATTGCGGCAGACGACGCGCCCGGCACGCTGCATAAGCGCCCGAGTCCGCTCGGCGTCGCCCGCGCGGCACACTTCGTCGAGCACCACCGTTGTATCGGACAGATCTCGCTCATCGCGCGGACCCACATCCATCAGCTCCCAGGCAAAGACCATACGAGCAAAATCCTCGCGCTTTGCCGGCCCCGCCGACCCCGCCAACTCCGTCGGCACATCGACATCTGCCAGAACGCCCTCAAACGGCAGCACCTCAACGGCACGCGCAACGGGCGCAATCGCATCCGCCTCGGCCCGCATGCGCTCCAACACCGCCGCCGTCTGATCCAACACGCCGGCGCTGCGAATCAGGTATACCTCGCAGCCCGCGTCCACCTTACGCTTGCAATGCACGACGACGCGCTTCCCCGCTGCGGCATCCACCGGGCAGGGCACCTGCGGCCAGCGCTTGGGCACATCGGGGCGCGCGTCGACGCCCGGATAGAACCGAATCTCGAGCGTGTCACCCGCCGCCACGGCGGCATCGAGCTCAACGGTCACCTCTTCGTGGCCCACAGCGACCAAGCGCCCCACGCGCACGCCCTGGTTGATCGCGCGCTCAAAGCTCATCAGCTCGGCACCCGAACGCCCTCGCAGGTACGCATCGGTAAACCCACGGTTAAACGACCTTCCCAGCTCGCGCTCAAGCTCTTCCACGGCACCGGGGTCCCACGCGCCGTCGCGCAGCATATCGAGCGCCCGGCGCCAAACCCGCACCACGTTGAATACGTAATCGGGGTTCTTCATGCGCCCCTCGATCTTGAGCGATGCCACGCCGGTGGCAACAAGCTCGGGCAGGTGCGCGATACCCAGATAGTCACGCGGACAAAGCAGGCGGTCTCCCTCGACGGCAACAACACTCTGCCCCGCCTCGTCCACTAGGTCGTACGCCAGACGGCACGGCTGCGTGCAGTCGCCGCGCATCGCCGAGCGCCCACGCCGCAAGGCCGAGAACTCGCACGCCCCCGAATAGCCGATGCAAATCGCACCGTGGCAGAATACCTCGATGGGCACGCCCGTGGCACATAGCGCCGCAATCTCGTCGACCGTCAGCTCGCGTGCCGTCGTCACGCGCTCGACCCCCAGCTCATCGGCGGCAAGCCGCACGGCACCCTCGCTATGAGCGCCCGCCTGCGTGGACAGGTGAATCTCGACCCCGGGAATCGCCGCGCGCAGCGCGCAGGCCAACCCGGCATCGGCGACAATCAGAGCATCGGCGCCCAGCTCCAGTGCATGAGCTCCCAACGCCACCGCGTCGGACAACTCATCGTCAAACACGAACACGTTGAGCGTTACGTACACACGCACGCCATGGGCATGCGCCACGGCGCAGCCGCGCGCAAACTCGTTATCCGTAAAGCCATGGGCGCTCACACGGGCGTTAAAGCCGCCCAACCCCGCATAGATGGCATCGGCACCCGCGGCGATGGCCGCAAGCATCTGGTCGAGTCCGCCCGCCGGCGCCAGCAGCTCGGGCAGCGCCGCACCGGCAGCATCCAATCCAGTCTCGTATTGTCCGCTCGGCCCCATCGTCCGAATCGCCATCGACAAACTCCTTACCAAGGTATGCATTCACTCTGAAAAATGCCGTCTTCCAGCATACACGAGGCCTCGCGCGCCCCGTTTGGTTTATCGTGTAATAACTTATGTCCATCCTGCCCCGACGGCACATCCACCGTCCGGCACGACATACCTGGAGGTCAATATATGGGTCCTCGCCAACGACAGGGACGCAGCCGTTCAAAGACGCATGCTCTGCCCATAATCCTGCTCTCGTTTTTGGGCTTTCTGCTGATTGCGGGCGTGGCATTTGGCATCGGCATGGTCGGCAACGTCAACCGCTGGCTGTCCGATCTGCCCGACTACACCGACGCCAACGCGTATCTGGTGAGCGAGCCCACCGAGATCGTCGACTGCAACGGCAACAAGATCGCGAGCTTCTACACGCAAAACCGCAAGTCTATCACCAAGGACGAGGTCTCCCCCTACGTGCTGCAGGGCACCGTTGACGTCGAGGACGAGCGCTTCTACGAGCACGGCGGTATCGACCTGTGGGGTATCGCGCGTGCTGCGGTGGCAACCCTCGGTGGCGGGCACGAAGGCGCCTCGACTATCACCCAGCAGCTTGTGCGCAACACCATCCTGCAGGAGGAGCAGTTCGACTCGACCATTGAGCGTAAGGTGCGCGAGGCCTACATCGCCATCACGATGGAGGACATGTACTCCAAAGACGAGATCCTCATGATGTACCTCAACACCATCTATTACGGCCACGGCGCCTACGGCATCGAGGCCGCAGCCGAGACCTATCTGTCCAAGAGCGCCGCCGACCTCACCCTCAGCGAGGCCGCGCTGCTCATCGGCCTTCCCAACTCGCCTTCGCAGTACGACCCCACGGTCAACCCCGATCTGGCACTGTCTCGCCGCAACAAGGTTCTCGACAACATGCTGCGCCTGGGCCACATCACCCAGGAGGAGCACGATGCCGCACAGGCCGAGCCCATCACCCTCAACGTGACCGAAATCTCGGGCAGCGGCGTCGACGTATACTCGCAGCCCTACTTTGTCTCCTACGTCAAGCAGCTACTGGAGCAGGAGTTCTCGACCGACGTGCTCTTTAAGGGCGGCCTGACCGTCAAGACCACCATCGACCCCACGATGCAGCAGGTGGCAGAGAATGCCGTCCGCGAGCAGCTCGACACGCTCTCGCTTGACGGCCTGGACATGGGCATGGTCGTCGTCGACCCCAAGACCGGCTACATCAAGTGCATGGTGGGCGGCTACGACTACAACGCCGACGAGAACCACGTAAACCATGCCACGGCCAAGCGTCCCGTCGGCTCCACCTTTAAGGCCTTTACGCTGGCAACTGCCATCCAAAACGGCATGAACCCCAACGTCACCCTCAACTGCAACTCGCCGCTCAAGGCCAAGGGCACCACAACCGAGGTACAAAACTACGCCAACCAGAGCTATGGCAACATCACGCTTAAGCAGGCGACGGCATACTCCTCCAACACCGGCTACATCCAGGTGGCGGAAGCCGTCGGCAACAGCAAGATCATCTCGCTCGTCAAAAAGCTCGGCATCGACCCCGCCAAGGACAACATCGAGGACGTTCCCGTCATGACCCTCGGCACCGGCTCGATCTCGCCGCTCGAGATGGCCGCCGCCTACGCGACGTTTGCCAACGGCGGCTACTATCGCCAGCCGATCGCCATCACCGAGATTGACTCTCGTACCGGTTCGGTGCTGTACCAGCACACCGACAATCCCTCACAGGTGCTTACCGAGGGCGAGGCCGCCGCGGTCACCGATGTTCTGTCCGGCGTCATGAAGGGCAGCGGTACGGGTGCTGCCGGCGCCCTGAGTGTCAACCAGCCCTATGCCGGCAAGACGGGCACCACCGACAACACCACCAACCTGTGGTTCTGCGGCTATACCCCGCAGCTGGCATGCGCCCTGTGGACCGGCTATTCCGCGGGCGAGATCCCCATCCAAAAGTACGGCACGGACCTGCTGGGAGACAGCACCAACCTGCCTGTCTTTAAGCGGTTTATGAACACCGTTCTGACCGGTACCGAGCGCGAGGAGTTTGCGACCGGAACGGCGCCCACCTACAAGAACAACAGCGTCTGGAAGTTCTACGGCACCAACAACACCAAGAAGTCGGAGAACGACGACAAGGACAAGGACGAAGAGGAAGAGGAAGAGGAAACCACCACAACGACTACCACGACGACCACGACCACCGAGACCACGGGCGGCGACACCACCGGCGGCACCGGTACGACCGGTGGCTCGACGGGCGGCTCCACTGGTGGTTCGACCGGCGGCGATGGCGGCACGCCTACGCCTACGCCCACTCCCGACCCCTCGCCCACGCCTGACGATACGGTCGGCTAGAAATCATCCGGCCATAAGCAACAAGGCCCCCGAGCAGCCTATTGAACTGCTCGGGGGCCTTTTAGTTTGAAGCGACCTGGTGGGCGGTCTTTATACCGGCAAACAAAAAGGGGGTACCGACCAACGTCGATACCCCTTACAAGCCACTATGTAAGCGCACGCAGTGCCGAGCGCACGACCCGCACGCCTACTTGCGAGAATTGCTCAGCTTATTGATCAGCGCCTCGAGACGCTCGCCGTCCTCGGCCGTCTGGGCAATAACCAAAATCGTATCGTTGCCGGCAAGCGAGCCAAGCACATCGGGCAACTCTGCCGCATCAACGGCGGCGGCGATGCCGGAAGCCGTGCCAGGCTGAGCCTTGATCATAACCAGATTATCGGTACGCAGAACGCCCGTTACGAGCTCGGAAACCATACGCTGCAGGTGTAGGTCCTCTGCCAGAACATAGATGCCCTCAGGGAGCTTACGCAGCCCCATATCGGCAATATCGCGAGAGACAGTCGCTTGCGTGCAATCAAAGCCCATAGCGCGGAGCTCATCGACCAGCACGCGCTGCGTGCGGACGTCCTTATTGCGCACAATATCTCTAATGGCATCCTGGCGCCCATTGCGTTTTTTAGCCATACAAACCCTCTCTCCAAAAGATGGCGGAGACAATCAATCAGTGATTGAATAGTTTAACGCTATTTGAAGGCTTTTGTGTATAAGAACGCATTTCGAAACAATTCTATGCAAATATGTTTCGAAATGAGCCGTTTAGGCGGTTTTTGCGCCCGTCCGGTTAAGAAAAGCTGCCAGATGCGTACACATCACGCAGCGCGCAGGCTTGGCGCTGGCGATCGGCCCAAACAACAGACCGAGTCCCCGATGGTTGTCCTTGAGCGCGGCGACCATCTGACGGGTTCGAGGCGCCTCGAGCATATCACGCATGCGGGCGGAACGCTCGATTGACGACACTCCATGCGGGCTCAGACACAAATTCTCGATGCAGGCGACCAGTCCGGCAAAGTAGAACTTTTGGCTTGCCAGCTTGAGCCGACCACCGCTATCTGCTTCCGAGAGTGAGTCCGCAAGCTCGTCGAGCGCTCGAGTGTCATCGGATATCCTGGCATACATGGTGGGATCAAAGGCATCTGTAAGCTTAGGTGCCACCGCGTGGAAACAAGCGTCGCCGCAGCCGGACACGAATCGTGCCTGCGAGAGCGCATAAGCCATAAACTCAACCGTACGGTACGCCTTGCCGCGCGACAGGCATGCCTCAAACAGCGGACGGCTATACATCACGCCAGAGGTCTGAGCGACTAGGCCGCCTAAAATCAACTGGGGCAGCCCAGTCACCATAGAAGACTCGTCTTCTATGGCAATAGAGGCAGCATCCAAGACGCGCGAATGACGCTCGCGGTGCGCATCGTATCGATCGAGCGACACCGTGGGGAACACTATGTCTGCCGCAGTATCGCACGCGATATCGACCATCTTGGAAAGGGACTGCGGAGCAAACCACTCATCGGCGTTCATGGCGATGATTTGAGAGCCGCGCGAGGCATCAAAACCGGCACGAAGACAAGCGCCGCGCTTCGCGTCCTCGACGTCAATCAAATCAATATGGATGTCCCTGTCGGCAGCAACTTGAAGCGAATGGCGCACACCGGGCGCAGCATCGCGGCAGACAACGACAATCTGCAAATCATAGAGGTCTTGGTTCTGGATACTCTCGAGCGCACGCATCGCATAGCTGGGCGAACCTTCTACCACAAGGATCACCGAAAGTCGCGGATGCGAACAACGTCGAACCAAGTTTTCCATCCTCTCGATAGCACCAAATCAAACTGTCGTTCATGGTACACCCGAGCTATAAAAGCAACGAGCCGCCTAACATGTTGCACGCCAAGAACAGATGTTGCACACGCGCAGCTCACACATAGTATGTGCAAGGCACAGACGCGCCGAGCACTCCCCTAGTCGAGAACGACAAGCTCGTCGGGGCCGTAATCCACACCCATAAACGTAAGGCCGCAGGCAGGAGCCGTGGGGCCCGCAGCGGTACGGTCGCAAGCATCGATAACCTCGCGCATCCACTCGGGTTCACGGCGATGCATGCCAATCTCGACAAGCGTGCCCACGATCGTACGGACCATCGAATGCAGAAACGCATTGCCCTCGATGGTAAACGTCAGGATGTCCTCGCCAAACGCAACCTCATGGCCAAATTCGGCACGCATCACGCAGCGATGCGTGGGCTTGCCAACGGCCGAGGCAACCTTACAAAAGCTTTTAAAGTCCTGCTCGCCCAGCAGCGCGGGGCAGGCAGAAGACATAGCCTCAACATCCAAGGGATAGCGATGCCACCACACGGCACCGCGGGACAGCACGGGGCGCGCATCGCGATCGGCAATACGGTATGTATACGTACGGGAATGCGCGTCAAAGCGTGCAGAAAAGCCTTTACGGGCCCTGTAGACCTCGTTAATGGCGATATCTTTGGGCAGCAGGGCATCCATGGCCCGCAGCCACCTACGGCGCGTACAAGCGAGCTCAGCGTCCGTAACGGGCACGCTGATGTGCTGAGCCACGGCATGCACGCCGGCATCGGTACGCCCCGCGCACGTCAGATCGATCGGGCGGCGAAGCAGCGTCTCGATGGCTCGACGTAGCTCACCAGCAACCGTCGTCTGTCTCGGCTGCTCGGCAAATCCGCTATACGACGAGCCATCATAGGCCACACGAAATACGAGTGTGGCGTCAAGCTCGGAAATCGAATTGAAATCAGACGGCGCAGTCATGGACGCTCCCAACAAACAAGCAACGGTATCGCGACAAAAAAAGAGGGGTACGCGAACGTACCCCTCGAATATAGCCTATGCAGACGGAATGTCTACTCAGCGGTCTCCTCAGCAGGAGCCTCCTCGGCAGCAGTCTCCTCGACAGCCTCGACCTTCTTGGGAGCAGCGGCCTTCTTGGGGGCCGGAGCAGCCTTCTTGGCCTTAGGCGTGCAAGGCTCGGTGACGAGCTCCATGATAACGATGGGGGCATTGTCGCCCTTGCGGTTACCGAGCTTCATGATGCGGGTGTAACCGCCGTTGCGGTCCTGCCACATGCCCTGGGCAGCCTTGTCGAAGATCTCGGCAACGAGCTGCTTATCGCCGAGCTTGGCGATAGCCAGACGACGAGAGTGCAGGTCGCCCTTCTTGGCCCAAGTGATGATCGGATCGACGACCGAACGCAGCGCCTTAGCGCGGGTCTCGGTGGTCTTGATGCGGTCGTTCTCGAAGAGGGCCTTAGCAAGGCTCTTCTTCATGGCCTTGGTGTGGCTCGCATCGGTGCCGAGCTTCAGGCCCTTCTTAACGTTGTGACGCATGGTCTAGTTTCTCCTCAAATATGCGAAGCATTAAGCCTTCAGGCTCAGGCCCATGGACTCAAGCTTGTCCTTCACTTCCTCGATCGACTTAACACCGAAGTTACGGATGTTGAGCAGATCGTTCTCCGAGAACTCAACGAGTTGACGGACCGAGTGAATGCTGGCGCGCTTAAGGCAGTTGTAAGAACGGACGGAAAGGTCCAGATCCTCGATCTGCTTGTCCAGCTCGGCGTTGTCGTTGGTGACCTCGGGAGCGAAGATCGAAGCCTCCTCCTCAACCTCGGGGGTCTCGGCAAGGTTCATAAAGGCGGCCATATGCTGATTGATGATATTGGCAGCCTGGACCACGGCGTCGCGCGGGGCGATGGAGCCGTTGGTCTCGATCTCGAGGACAAGGCGGTCGTAGTCGGTGTGCTGACCGACACGGCAAGCCTCAACGAGCTTGGCGCAACGGGAAACCGGCGAGTACAGCGAGTCGACGTGGATCACACCGATGGGATCGTTGTCGCGCTTGTTGGCCTCGCCAGAGACATAGCCGCGGCCATAGCCGATGCGCATGCTCATGGTGAGATGGCCACCCTCGGTGAGCGTAGCGATGTGCTGCTCGGGGTTGACCAGCTCAAACTCGGACGGAATAAAGAAGTCCGCACCGGTGACCTCGCAGGGGCCGTCAACCGAGATGGTGGCGGTCGCCTCGTCGGTCGTGCCGAGAGCCCTGAAGACAAGACCCTTGACATTCAGGACGATGTCGGTGACATCCTCGACCATGTTAGGGATGGTCATGAACTCGTGCTGCGCACCATCGATCTGAATAGCCTCGACGGCGGCACCCTCGAGCGAGGACAGAAGAACGCGACGAAGGGAGTTACCCAGCGTATCGCCGTAACCACGCTCGAGCGGCTCGACGGAGACACGAGCAGACGTCTCGTTGATCTCTTCGACCTGAACCTGAGGCCTAATGAATTCTGACATGTATTACCTCCAGCCTCAGCAGCCCGGATGGACTACTTAGAGTAGAGCTCGACGATGAGCTGCTCGTTGATATCACCGCTGATCTGCTCACGCGTCGGCAGAGCGAGCACGTTACCAGACAGCTTCTCGATATCGACCTCGAGCCAGCCAGGGACCTCAAAGCGCTCGGAGGAAATCAGGGCCTCCTTGATGGGGAGGAGGTCACGGAACTTCTCGCCGACAGCGACGACGTCGCCGGCCTTGACGCGGTAGGACGGGATGTCCACACGCTTGCCGTTCACGGTGAAGTGACCGTGACGGACGGACTGACGAGCCTCTTTGCGGGTGCGGGCGAAGCCAAGACGGAAGACGACGTTGTCGAGGCGAGACTCAAGGATGATCATGAGGTTCTCACCGGTGACGCCGTTCATCTTGCGGGCCTTGTTGAAGTAGCCGTGGAACTGCTTCTCCAGAACGCCATAGATGAACTTGACCTTCTGCTTCTCGCGCAGCTGCATGCCGTACTCAGATTCCTTGCGACGGCGCTTGGGCTGACGGATAGATTCCTTCTTGCTGCTGTAACCGAGCTCAGCGGGATCGATCCCGAGCTGACGGCAGCGCTTAAGAACAGGAGTCCTGTCGATTGCCATATTGATACGATCCTTTCAGTTACACGCGGCGACGCTTCTTGGGGCGGCAGCCGTTGTGCGGAATGGGGGTCTTGTCCTGGATGCTCGAGACCTCGAGGCCAGCAGCCTGGAGGGAGCGGATGGCGGTCTCACGACCGGAGCCGGGGCCCTTGACGAAGACGGAAACCTTCTTCATACCGTGCTCCATGGCCTGCTTGGCAGCAGCCTCGGCAGCCATCTGGGCAGCGAACGGCGTGGACTTACGGGAGCCCTTGAAGCCCACCTGGCCAGCCGACTTCCAGGAAATGACGTTGCCCTGGGGATCGGTGATCGAAACGATCGTGTTGTTGAACGTAGAACGAATGTGAGCCTGGCCCACGGAAATGTTCTTACGGTCCGCGCGCTTCAGACGGGCAGCGCGAACGTTCTTCTTAGCAGTAGCCATCTATCTAGCGCTCCTTATTTCTTCTTCTTAGCACCGATCTGACGCTTCGGGCCCTTGCGGGTACGAGCGTTAGTGTGGGTGCGCTGGCCGCGGACCGGGAGGCCCTTGCGGTGACGAAGGCCGCGGTTGCAGCCGATGTCCATAAGGCGCTTGACGTTCTGGTTGCGCTCACGGCGGAGGTCGCCCTCAACCATGATCTGGTTCTTGTCGATATAATCACGGATGGCGTTAACCTCATCCTCGGTGAGGTCCTTAACGCGCGTATCCACGTTAACGTTGCACTCGACGCAAATCTTCGTCGCAGTGGTGCGGCCGATGCCGTAAATGTAGGTCAGACCGATCTCAACGCGCTTCTCACGCGGGAGGTCGACACCATTAATACGGGCCAACGTAGTCTCCTCTCTTAACCCTGACGCTGCTTATGACGGGGGTTCTCGCAAATGACGAGGACCTTGCCATGGCGCCTAATGATTTTGCACTTATCGCACATCTTCTTGACCGAAGGACGTACCTTCATCGTTCTTCCTTTCGGTAGCGCTCAAACTACTTCCCTACTATCTACTCGCCCAGCCGCAGGCGTTTAAAACTATGGCTGGTCTTCACACACAATCCGACCGTAGGTTGAGCTAAGCCTGCAGTCGGAAATGGAGTGCGCGTATGCGTGCCGCTATTTGTAGCGATAGGTGATGCGGCCGCGGGTCAGGTCGTACGGGGAAAGCTCCACGACAACCCTGTCACCGGGGAGAATACGGATGTAATTCATTCGGATCTTGCCAGAAATGTTGCACAGAACCGAATGACCGTTCTCGAGCTCGACCTTAAACATGGCATTGGGCAGCGGTTCCTTTACCGTACCCTCGAGCTCAATTGCGTCTTCCTTCTTCACAAGCAATCATCTTTCTCTAGAAAACGACAGCGATTGAGTATTCTACAACACGTATGCACGCATCGTAATAACTTCGTAATGGCTCCACAACTAAGTGGAACTTGTTACATTTCTCCGCCTTGGAGCGAACACCAAGCACCTTGGGCATCCGTGGTGATAATCACCGGACCGTCATTGGTAATGGCGACGGTGTTCTCGTAGTGTGCGGCGGGCAGGTGGTCGTTGGTCGTAACAATCCAACCGTCGGAGCCCGTGCTCACATGGTTGGAACCCATCGTAACCATCGGCTCGATGGCAATGACCATGCCGGCCTGGAGGCGAACGCCCCTCCCCTTCTTTCCATAGTTAGGAACGTTGGGGTCCTCGTGCATCACGCGGCCAATGCCATGGCCCACATAGTCACGAAGCACGCCGTAACCGTGAGACTCGGCGAGGGACTGAACGGCGTAACCAACATCCCCGATATGGTTACCGGGAACAGCCTGCTCGATGGCAGCCTTAAGGCAATCGCGCGTGACCTCGCACAGGGCCTTGGCCTCGGGCGTGGGTGTGCCGACAAAAAACGTCCAAGCGTTATCGCCAACCCAACCGTCGACAACGGCTCCCGTATCGATGGAGATGATATCGCCATCGCGCAGGATCATGTCGGGGTTGGGAATACCGTGGACCACGGCATCGTTAATCGATGCGCAAATGGTACCGGGGAACCCGCCGTAACCCTTAAAGGCCGGGGTGCCGCCATGCATGCGGATAATCTGCTCCGCGAGCTGATCGAGCTCAAAGGTCGAAACACCAGGGCGCACCATGGCTCCAACGTGGCGGAGCGCCATCTTAGATAGCGCTCCTGCCTTCTTCATCTGCTCGATTTGCGTTGCAGACTTAATCTTGATCATAGACCGAGAGCCTCTTTGACATCCCCGTACACGGTCTCGCGAGCCTGGTCACCGTTGACCGACTTGAGCAGACCCTGGCCACGATAGTAGTCGACGAGCGGGCTCGTGGACTTCTCGTAGACGTCGAGACGGTTCTTGATGGTCTCGGGCTTGTCGTCGTCGCGCTGATACATCTCGCCGGCGCACTTGGGGCAGGTAGCATCGGCAGCGGTGCCGGTGTAACCGCAGGCGCGGCAAGTGCGACGCGAAGACAGACGAGCGATGATGACCTCGGGGGCCACGTCGACCAGAAGGGCGCAGTCGATCTCGCGACCCATGGCGGAGAGCTCGGAATCGAGCGTCACAGCCTGGGCGGTGTTGCGCGGGAAGCCGTCGAGGATGAAGCCCTGCTGGGCGTCATCGGCAGCAAGGCGCTCCTTGACAAGGTCGATCACGAGCTGGTCGGGAACGAGCTCGCCAGCGTCCATGTACTTCTTAGCCTGAATACCAAGCTCGGTGCCACCCTTGACGGCAGCACGCAGCAGGTCGCCCGTGGAAATGTGAGCGACGCCAAACTCGGCGACGAGCTCCTGTGCGACGGTGCCCTTACCGGCACCCGGAGCTCCGAGCAATACGAGGTTCATGAGCAATCCTCCTCTAGCCTATTTAAAGAATCCATCGTAATCATACATCTTGATCTGGCCTTCGAGCTTATCGACCGTGTCGAGCACGACGCCGACCATGATGAGGATGGACGTGCCGCCAAATGCCTGGATCAGATGGTTACCCGTGAAGGAGAAGATGATCGAAGGCACGATGGCGATGAGCGCCAAAAAGACAGCGCTGGGAAGCGTGATCTTGTTGAGCGCGTTCTTGATGTAGGCCGCGGTAGCCCTACCCGGACGGACGCCCGGAATAAAGCCACCCTGCTTCTTAAGGTTGTCGGCCGTGTCATCGGGGTTGAACACCATGGAGGTGTAGAAGTACGCGAAGAACACGATGAGGACAACGTTAAGCACCCAGTTGAGCCAACCGGTCGAAAGCGCAGAGGCAACTGCCTGAATCCAGCCGATGCCGGGGAAGAACACGGCAATCTGAGCCGGGAAGTACAGCAGCGCCGAGGCAAAGATGATCGGCACGACGCCCGCGGTGTTGACCTTGATGGGCAGGTAGGTGGTCTGGCCACCCATCATGCGACGGCCCACGACGCGCTTGGCATAGGAGACCGGGATGCGGCGCTGGCCGCGCTCAAGGAAAACAATCAGCGGGATAACCAGCAGGATGATGGCGCAGATGATCACCATGGTGATGATGCCACCGGCATTACCCTCGGTGCTGGAGAAGATAGCCTGCGGAAGGCCGGCCATGATGTTCGCAAAGATGATCAGCGACATGCCATTGCCGATACCGCGCTGGGTGATGAGCTCACCAATCCACATGATCAGCATGGCGCCCGCAGTGAGCGTGCCAACGACCATGAGGTCGAAGATGATCTCGGGAGCGCCGGCGCCATTAAAGCTGATGCCGAAGCTCTTAAAGAGGAAGAGGTAACCCACGGAGTTGAGGATTGCCAGAGCCAAGGTGAGGTAACGCGAATACTGCGTAATCTTGGTCTGACCGACCTCGCCCTCGCGGGCAAGCTCATGCAGGGAAGGCACGACGGCCTGGAGCATCTGGAGGATGATCGAGCTGGTGATGTAAGGCATGATGCCCAGCGAAAACACCGACACATAGCTCAACGCGCCGCCAGAGAAAAGATTCAGGAGGGCCATAGCACCTGCGGCGACCGAATTGTTATCGGTCGAGAAAAGGCCCAGCATCCCCTGGAAGGGAATGCCGGGCACAGGAACGTGCGCACCAATGCGGTACACGACGAGCATAGCTATGGTAAAAAGAATCTTTTCGCGCAATTCTTTGATGCGGAAAGCATTCTTAAGACCATTTAGCACGGCAGCTCGACCTTTCCGCCGGCGGCCTCGATCTTGGCCTGCGCAGAAGCGCTGACCTTGTCGACCTTGACCGTGAACTTCTTGGTGAGCTCACCATTGCCGAGCACCTTGACGGGCTCGAACTCGCTCTTGGTGATGCGAGCGGCCTTAAGAGCGGCACCGTCGATCACAGCGCCATCCTCGAACTTACGCTCGAGACGCTCAACGTTAACAGCGGTGTACTCGATACGACGGGGGTTGCGGAAGCCCGGAAGCTTGGGCAGGCGCATAGCCAGCGGAGTCTGGCCACCCTCGAAGCCGGCACCCTTGGTGCCGCCAGAGCGGGAACCCTGGCCCTTCTGGCCGCGGCCAGAAGTGGTGCCGTGACCCGAAGAATTGCCACGGCCGACGCGCTTACGGTTCTTGGTGGAACCGGGCGCGGGAGTAAGATCGTGAAGCTGCATTTGCTACTCCTCTACAATCTCGACAAGGTGCTTGACCTTGAAGATCATGCCGCGGACGGACTCGTTGTCAGCAATCTCGCGAACCTCGCGGATCCTGTGGAGACCGAGGGCACGGACAGTACGGACCTGGTCCTGCTTGCAACCGTTGGTGCTGCGGACCTGCTTGATCTTGATGGTGTCAGCCATGCTTAGTTCTCCTTACCGACGAACATCTCGGAGACCGTCAGGCCACGGCGAGCCGCGACGTCCTCAGGGCTGGAGAGCTCCTTGAGGCCCTCGACGGCAGCCTTGATGATATTGAGGCCGTTGTCGGTACCGAGGGACTTGGACAGGACGTTCTTGATGCCAGCAAGCTCGAAGAGGGGACGCACAGCGCCGCCGGCGATAACGCCGGTACCCTCGACAGCGGGCTTGATGATGATGCGGCCGGCACCAAAGTGGCCGAGAACCTCGTGCGGGATGGTGCCCTGCTCGGTCACCGGCACGTGGAACATGTTCTTCTTGGCATCGAGAGACGCCTTGGAGATGGCCAGGGGCACCTCAGCGGACTTGCCCATGCCAACGCCGACGTTGCCCTTGCCGTCGCCAACGACGACGAGAGCGACGAGGCTCATGCGACGACCACCTTTGACGGTCTTCGACACGCGGTTGATGTAAACGACGCGCTCCTCGAACTCGGAGGCCTCGCGCTGCTGCTTCTGATTACGAGCCATGTGCTACATACCTCCTAGAACTCGAGACCGGCGGCACGAGCACCGTCGGCGAGGGCCTTGACGCGGCCATGGTAGATACGGCCACCGCGATCGAAGGCGACCTTGGTGATGCCGGCCTCGATGGCACGCTTGCCAACGAGCTGACCGACCTTCTCCGCAGCCTCCTTGTTCGAGGTGTGGGTGCCCTTGAACTCGGCCTCGAGGGTCGAGGCAGAGACGAGCGTCAGGCTGGAGCCCTTGCTGTCGTCGATGATCTGGGCATAGATGTTGGCGTTAGTACGGGTCACGCGAAGACGCGGACGCTCGGAGGTACCCGAGACCTTGCCGCGAACACGACGCTGACGACGCTTGAGGCCTTCCAGCTTCGCCTTATGCTTGTTCATACGTAAACTCCTAAAAAGGTTGATCTTGCCAGCACCTGACGGGGTGCTGGTCTTATGCGAGTGAGTCGGTTACGACTACTTGGCGGCCTTACCCAGCTTGCGGCGGATGTGCTCGCCAACGTAGTGGATACCCTTGCCCTTGTAAGGCTCGGGAGGACGATGGCCGCGGATCTCAGCGGCGATCTGACCGACCTGCTGCTTATTGATACCCTTGACGTTCACGTGGGTGTTGTCGGGAACCTCGAAGGTGATGCCCTCGGGAGCCTCGACGATCACGGGGTGCGAGAAGCCCAGGGAGAACTCGAGGTTCTTGCCCTTCTGCTGCACGCGGTAACCGACGCCGGCGAGCTCGAGCTTCTTCTCGAAGCCCTCGGAAACGCCAACAACCATGTTGTGGATGAGGGCGCGGGTGAGGCCGTGGCGGGCACGGGTCTCACGCTCGTCGTCGGGACGGGAAACGGTGAGGACGTTGTCCTCGACGTTGATAGCGAGCTTCTCAAAGACATCGAGCTCGAGCTGGCCCTTGGGGCCCTTGACGACAACGTTGTTGCCGTTGACTGCCACTTCGACTCCGGCGGGAATCTGGACAGGCTTATTACCGATACGAGACACGGTGATCTCCTTTCCTTCTACCTACCGAGCGATTTACCAGACGTAAGCGATGATCTCGCCGCCGACGTTGTGCTTGCGAGCATCGCGGTCGGTCATGACGCCATGGCTGGTGGAAATAATGGCGGTACCAAGGCCACCGCGGACGCGGGGCATGTCGGCAACGCCGGTGTACTTACGCAGGCCCGGCTTGGAAATGCGGCGGATGCCGTTGATGACCTTAGCCTTCTTGGGACCATACTTAAGCGTGATGTGCAGAGTCTTCTGGGGAACGGTGTCCTCGACATCGTAGCCCTCGATGTAGCCCTCCTCGTGCAGAACACGAGCGATCTCGACGAGCTTCTTGCTGCTCGGCATGGAGACCGTGGCCTTGTTCACAGAGTTAGCGTTACGGATGCGCGTAAGCATATCTGCGATCGGGTCTGTAAGGTTCATACAGATTCTCCTTCGTTCTTGATGAACACGTGCTCTTGGTTCTTCGCCGCCCTTAACGGCAAAGCCTAACTAGCGCGTTTTCCCTGTTCCAAACGGATGCTTGAAACGCTGGTAGTGACTTACCAGCTGGCCTTCTTAACGCCGGGAAGCTCGCCCTTGAGTGCAAGCTCGCGGAAGCAGACACGGCACAGGCCGAACTTGCGGTACACAGAGTGCGGACGGCCGCAGCGCTGGCAGCGCGTGTACTCACGAGTAGAGAACTTCTGCTTGCGATTGCACTTGACGATCATCGATGTCTTAGCCACTTATATCCTCCTCACATAGAGTATTGTTCGCCCCAAGCGCCGCCCCCTTGTGGGAACGGCGCTTATAGGGCAGGTGAACCTATTTCTTGAACGGGAAACCGAAGGCGTCCAGAAGGGCCTTGGCCTCCTCATCGGTGTTGGCGGTGGTCACGAAAGTGATGTCCATACCACGCTGGTGATCGACGGAGTCGAAGTCGATCTCGGGGAAGATGAGCTGCTCGGTGACGCCCATGGAGAAGTTACCACGGCCGTCGAAGCTCTTGGCGGAGATGCCGCGGAAGTCGCGGATACGGGGGATCGCGACGGAGGTCAGACGATCGAAGAACTCCCACATACGGTCGCCACGCAGGGTAACCTTGCAGCCGATCGGCATACCAGCGCGCAGGCGGAAGGTAGCGATGGACTTGCGGGCACGGGTGATCATCGGCTGCTGGCCGGTGATGGCGCGCAGGTCGCGCACGGCACCGTCGATGGCCTTGGAATCGGTAGCGGCCTCGCCGACACCCATGTTCACGACGATCTTCTCAAACTTGGGGATCATCATGACGTTCTCGTACTGGAACTTGTCCTGAAGCTGCTGCTTGACCTCGTTGTTGTACTTGGTCTTCAGACGCGGCACATACTTCTCTTCTGCCATTGTTCACTCCTTCTTGGGGTTTTAAGCACGGGGCGTGGCCACGATGGGTTGTCCTCGTGCCTCCTGGCTGCATCCGCGCCGCTCATGGCATTTCGCGGTTTGGACTCGACGCAGCAGGAGCCGACAAAACAATCGGTACTATACGCGCATCGGGAGCGTATTTCCAGAAAAACCTCGTCTGCCTGCACAACTCCACAACTCCCCCGCACAAATGGGTCCCAAAAAGCAGTTGCGGTGAAATACGGACTGTTTAAGCCTGTTAAGCCGCCAAACAGTCCGTATTTCACCGCAACTTATTGATGGGGATGAGACTATCGCTTGCGGGGGACGAGTTTGGTGCGGCGCAGGTGGATCATCTCGGCGGCGATGGAGATGGCAATCTCCTCGGGATCCTCGGCCTCGATGGCAACGCCGATCGGCAGGTGCAGCTCGTCGATCTGGTCCTGCGCAAAGCCCTCCTGCTCCAGGCGGGCGCGCACAAAGGCCGTCTTGCGGCGCGAGCCCAAGCAGCCCAGATAGGCGGGTTTGGCACGCATGGCCTGAATCACCACGTCGATATCGGACTTGTGACCCGCCGTGGCGACGACCACCAGGTCGCGCGGGCCGATGGGGCACTGCTTGCTCAGGCTCTTGTAGTCGACCAGACGACGGTCGTAGACACCGGGCACCCAATCGGGGGTCAGCGTGCCGGGGCGGTCGTCGCACGCCACGACGGCAAAGCCCGCCGCCGTAAGCACCCGCGCCGTCGCGGCGCCCACGTGGCCGCAGCCAAAGATATAGGTCAGGCCCTCGGGGCAGAGCGTCTCGATGTGCGCCGCGGGAATCTCAGAGGCCGCGTTGGTGTAGGTGACCTTACTCCCCTCCTCCACCAGCGAAAGCCCGGGGCAGCCCGCAATGGTGCGGCGCGATTCCTCGCCATGGTACTCGGCCACATCGCACTCGAGCGCGCTCGCGATAAACGGCTCAAAGTCGATGACGAAGTCGCCGATGCGTCGATACGCCAAGACGTCGGCAACCGACTGGAACAACGGTGCCTGAGTCGCATCCAGATGCAGGTAGCACAGGCAGATGGCTCCGCCGCAGATCATGCCGGTATCGGAGTTCTCGCCGCCCATGGTGTAGCGGACCAGACGCGATTGCCCTGCGGCCAGCAGCTCGCGCGCCTCATTCAGCGCAAAGAGCTCAATCTTGCCGCCGCCGATAGTGCCCGCCTGGCTACCGTCGGCAAAGACGGCCATCCAGGCGCCCACGCCGCGCGGCGACGACCCTGCCGTGCCGGCAACTACCACCAGCTCGCACGTCTTACCGGCCTTCAGAGCGCCAAGCGCAGCATTCACCACATCGAGCTTTTCCATTGCCGCCTTCTATCCTCTAAAGACATCGGTGAGCATAGCGAGTGCCTCGAGCACGCCGCCGCCGACCGACGTCGCCTTGTCCGAAATATAGTTGATATAGCTGGCGTCACCGCGCGGATCGACATCGGCGCATTTAAAGCCCTCGGTCACTTGCACGCCGTTCGCCAAAAGCCCGCGCAGACAGCCATCGATCTGCGTGCACATGGGCGTATCGCCCGCATAGCCAATCACGTCTCCGGCGCTCACGATGTCGCCGATTGCGCGGTCGGACCGAAACACGCCGGCGGCGGGGCTGTGGATAACGCGCTCCTTGCCATAGCCGGCGATCATGCCCGGCACGCCCGTGTTGGGCTGGGGCGAACCTTGGGTAATGACACGGCCGAGAAAATGCCCGCGCATGGTCTCGACCACGGCGTCGCAGTCAACCGGCGCGGTAAAGCCCGGCCCCACGGCGATGACGACAGGCGCCATGTCGCGCGTGGTGCCCAGATTGCGCTTGGCCAGAATCGCGTCGACCACAGCCGCGGGTTTAAGCTCATCGAGCATCTTGGCCTGGGGGTCCACCACCACGGCGACATCCCCCGCCTCGGTAATCTCAAGCGCCTCGGCCGACGTCTGCGCCAAGCGAGCGCGAATGCCCTCGACCTCGACCTCGCCCAGGCGAATGGCCTCGCAAAAACTGATTGTGCGGCGGATGCACGTGGGAACCGCGATATCGGCCATGACAACCGACACGCCGGCGCGCACCAAGCGAGCGGCGACGCCCGTGGCGATATCGCCGGCGCCGCGAACATAAACGAGCATTCCCGGGGCACCTCCCTGTGCTACGGTTTGAGCAGAGCAAAAGCGGTTCGACCGCTACTCTGATGATTATTTATTATCACAGTATTATACGGCGGTGAACAGATGGAAACGACGAGCGGAAACCTCGCCTCCGCGCTCAAGATCGAGCCGGGCATTACCGCAATTATCGGCAGTGGCGGCAAGTCGACCTTGCTCAAGACGCTGGGTCTTGAGCTCATGCGCGCTGGCGGCCGCGTGCTCCTCTGCACCACCACGCGCATGTTCCCCGTCGCCGGCGTGCCGTGGGACGGGTCGAGCCGTCGCCTGGACGCCGCGCCCTGGAAGCCGGGCGCCTCGCATGTCCCCGGTTGCACCTGCGAGGCCTGCGTGGGCCTTGCGCGCGGAAGCATCTGCCAGGCAGGCGTCTTGGACCCGGAGACAGGCAAGCTCTCCGCCCCCGCCGAGCCGCTCGGCGAGCTGGCACGGCGCTTTAACTATGTGTTGGCCGAGGCAGATGGCAGCAAGCGACTCCCGCTCAAGGCGCATGCCGCCTGGGAGCCGGTAATTCCCGCCGCCACGGCAAACGTTGTCTGGGTCGTCGGCGCCTCGGGGCTGGGCAAGCCCGTCGCCGAGGTTGTCCACCGCCCCGAGCTCTTCTGCGAGCGCTGCGGCTGCGAGCCTACCGACATCGCCACGCCCGAGCGCGTCGCCCAGGTGCTCAATGCCGAGATGCAGATGCTGAACCTAAACAATGCCCGTATCATGCTCAACCAAGTCGACACGCTTGCCGATCCAACGATGGCAGATCGCTTCGAGGCGGCCCTCGGCCGCTCCCTCATCGCCACCAGCCTCAAGGGGTAGCTAAAAGAGCCCCGTCCCAAATTAGCTACCCCGGCGGTCTTCCCGTTAGCGGGGCACGTAGCGGCCGGGTTGGGCTCCGGTGGGCTCGCCGTCGCGTGCCGCCAGCACGCCGTTCACAAACACGGCCTTGGCGCGGCCATGTGCTTCAAAACCCTCGAGTGGCGTGTAGTCCACAGCCTGATGCTGCGTCGCGGCACTGATCGTCCAGCGCGCCTTGGGATCCCACACGCACACGTCGGCATCGGAGCCCTCGGCAAGACAGCCCTTGCGCGGATACATGCCAAAGACGCGCGCCGGGTTCTCGCTCATCAAGCGGCACAGATCCTCGGGTCCCAGCTGTCCCTCAAAGCTCGTAGCGATCGCGACGGGGCGATGCTCCACACCGGGCCCGCCGTTGGGAATCGCGCGGAAGTCGTCGCGCCCGCGGTCCTTTTGTCCATGCAGGTTAAAGCTGCAGTGGTCGGTCGCAATCGTATCGATCTCGCCGGCCACAAGCGCCTCGCGCAGTGCCGCACGGTCACCCGCATGGCGCAGCGGCGGACTCATCACATACTTGGCACCCGCAAAGCCGTCCTCGCCCCGCTCCAGATAGCAGGTATCGTCGAGCATCAGATACTGAGGGCAGGTCTCGACATGGATGTTCTTCTGCCCGCGCGCCTTGGCAGCGCGAATGGCCTCGAGCCCCAGCTTGGTCGAAAGGTGCACCACGTTAACCGGCGCGTCGCCGGCCAGGTGCGCCAGATACAGCAGACGGCTCACGGCCTCGGCCTCGCACACATCCGGACGGCTGAGCGCATGGCCCTCGGGCCCGTGGATACCCTGCTCAAACACGCGCTTCTGCAGCTCATTCACCAGCGTGCCGTTCTCGCAATGCACGCACAGGATACCGCCCACGCGCTTGAGCTCCTCCAGCACCTCGAGCGTCTCGGCATCGTCCAGGCGCAGATGGTCGTAGGCAAAGTAGGTCTTAAACGACGACACGCCCGCCTCGCGCATGGCCGAAAGATCGGCGCGGTTGCGCTCATTCCACTCGGCAAGCGCCATATGGAAGGCATAGTTGGCGGTGCAGGTGCCGTCGGCGCGATGATGCCACTCGACCAAGGCATCGGGCATGGTCACGCCGCGATCGGCCGTCGCGTAGTCCACAATGGTCGTCGTGCCGCCGCAGGCAGCCGCGCGCGTGCCGGTCTCAAAGCTATCGGCTGTCCAATCCATGCCGGTCCAGCACTGCATGTGCGTGTGCCCATCGATAAAGCCCGGGAACACCCAGCAGCCCGCGGCATCCTCGACGGTATCGCCCTCGGCCGGCTCAATCGCCGCGGCGATCCGCACGATCTTATCGCCATCCATGGCAAGATCGGCGCGACGAAGCCCCTGGGGCGTCACGAGCGCGCCGTTTTTGATGATGATCATAATTGCTCCTTATTGATTGATGCAGTTGGCCACGCGATCAAAATACGAGCAGGCGGCGATATGCTCCGTTATGCGTCGCTGTCCCTTGACGGTATCGACGTCCCACAGTTCGTAAGCACGCGCATCAACCAGCACCACGTCGATACGGTCCTTGAGGATCGAGCCGCCACCGTCCTTGCCCTCAAGACACATAAGTGCATCGAACAGTTCCGCCGGAAAGAGCACCGGGCTCGAAGGCTCACCGTTGCACGCAAGACGCACCGGATACTTGCGGCCACGCTCATCAAACGCGCGAACCATGGCCTCAAAAGAATCCGAACTCACGAGCGGCTGGTCGCCCGGCAAAAAGAGGCAACCCTTCCAGCCGCGGCTCGCCCCCCACGAAAGGCCCGCACGGACGCTTTCGCTCCTGAGCTTGCCATCGTGCAGCACGCACGGGCAATGCTTGTCCTCGCAAATCTGGGCGACCTCGGGCCAACGCGTCGAAACCACGACGTCAAAGCCCCGGGGAACCGAATCGATAGTCCGGGCAATCAGCGGCTTGCCATAGATATCGGCAAGCATCTTGTTAGAGCCAAACCGCTTGCCCTCGCCCGAAGCCATAATGACGCAACCGAGTTTCATGGCGATACCTCCCCTGAAACCATCGTACCCATAACTCGCGTCGCGGGGCATCTACATCGAAAGCGCTTATCCCGCACGCCCACGATGCAAAAAGGGGCACCCCGCCGGTTGGCAGAGCGCCCCCTTTACATGGCTTACCTCAGCGCGGCTTTAGGCCTGGAACCAACGGGCGGTGTTGCGCTCGTCGAGGGCCTTGAGGGTAGCGGCGGGATCGGCAACCTTCTGCAGGAACATCATAGCTGCGATGGCGTACGGCTTGTAGCTGGCCTCCTTGTACATGCCCACGCGGTGCATGTCAAAGACGTCGGCGTTGACCTCGCCGTGCTCGCAAGAGACACCGGAGATGTCGGCGGGCAGCGGGTGCATAAAGATGGTGTCCTGGCCGTTGGCGGTCTTCTCCATGAGCTCGGTCGTGGAGCACCAGTCCTGATGGGTGGCGTTCTGAGCGAGCAGCTCCTTCTCGAGCGCTGCGATGCCGGCGTCGTCGCCCTCGGCGTACAGGTTGGTACGCTTCTCCATGGCGGCAAACGGAGCCCAGCTCTTGGGGATCACGATGTCGGCGCCCTCGAAGGCCTCGGCCATGGTGTTGACCTGCTTAAAGGTGGTGCCGGACTCGGCGGCATAGCCCTTGGCGCGCTCGACGACCTCGGGCATGAGGTCGTAGCCCTCGGGGTGGGCCAGGGTGACGTCCATGCCAAAACGGGGCAGCAGGCTGATCAGCGACTGCGGGCAGGACAGCGGCTTGCCGTAAGAGGGTGAATAGGCCCAGGTAACGGCAACCTTCTTGCCCTTGAGGTTCTCAAGACCGCCAAACTCGTTGATGAGGTAGAGCATGTCGGCAGAGGACTGCGTGGGGTGATCGGAGTCGGACTGCAGGGAGATGAGCGTGGGACGGTGATCCAGAACGCCGTCCTCGTAGGCCTGCTGGACAGACTCGGAGACCTCGGCCATGTAGGCGTCGCCCTTGCCGATGTACATGTCGTCGCGGATGCCGATGACGTCGGCCATGAAGGAGATCATGGTAGCGGTCTCGCGGACGGTCTCGCCGTGAGCGATCTGGGACTTCTTCTCGTCCAGGTCCTGCAGCTCGAGGCCGAGCAGGTTGGCGGCCTTAGAGAAGGAGAAGCGCGTACGGGTGGAGTTGTCGCGGAACAGGGAGACGGCCAGGCCCGAGTCGAAGATCTTGGACGAAACGTTGTTCTCACGCAGCTCGCGCAGGGCGTCGGCAACGATGTAGAGAGCCTTGAGCTCATCGGTGGTCTTATCCCAGGTGTGCAGGAAGTCGCTGCCGTACATGCCCTTAAAATCGAGGCCGTTCAGCTGCTCGACGAGCTCGGTAAACTTGGCGTCCATGTAAATATCCTTTCCATAGATGAAACGATCGCAATGAGTAGATGTGCTCCGGCATGCGCGTGTGGCTAGAACATGCAGAGCGCTATGACGAGGACCCGCTACCGTTGAGGAAGCATGGGAGATAACGACCACGGGCCCCAAGTCAACAGGGGGTGCCGGGGACACAGGCTGTCCCCGGCTCAACAAGATCAAGGAATGGGACTAGTCGATCTTGTTGTTGGTCAGACCAGCGCGGAACACGGTAGCGTCGCCATCGGCCTGGCTCGGATCGTAGAGGTTCAAAGCAGCAACATACATGGCGGCAGCGGTGACCAGGTCGTCCTTGTAGGTGACCTCGTTGGGAGCGTGAGCCTGAGACTCGGCACCCGGGCCAAAGCCAACGCAGGGGATGCCATAGCGGCCCTGGATGGAAACGCAGTTCGTGGAGAAGGTCCACTTGTCGCACAGCGGACGACCGGTGCGCTTGTCCATGCTGGGCTCGCAGCCGATGCGCTCGTCACCGAACATGGCCTTGTGGGCGTCGACGAGGGCCTTGACGTGCGGAGCGGTCTCCTTGTTGATCCACGTGGGGAAGTAAGCCTCGGTCTCGTAAACCTCGCCGGTCCAGGACGGACGGTCGTACATGTACATGGAGACCTTCACGTCGTCGCCGTACTTCTTGGCGGCCGGCAGGTTGCGGATCTCGTCCAGGCAGGACTCCCAGGTCTCGCCGGCGGTCATGCGACGGTCGATGGAGATGGCGCAGGAGTCAGCGACAGCGCAGCGGCTGGGGCTGGTGTAGAAGATCTGGCTGACGGTGCAGGTGCCGCGGCCCAGGAAGCGGGCGTCCTCGAAGTGCTCGGGGTTGTACTTGGGGTCGAGCATCTTGACGAGGCCCTTGATGTCGGTCGACTCGTCGCAGCCGTTGTTGTTGAGGGCGCGGACGTCGGCGATGATGTCGGCCATTTTGTAAATGGCGTTGTCGCCGCGGTCGGGAGCGGAGCCGTGGCAGGAGGTGCCGTGAACGTCGACGCGGATCTCCATGCGGCCGCGGTGACCGCGATAAATGCCGCCGTCGGTGGGCTCGGTGGAAATGACGAACTCGGGCTTAATGCCGTCCTTGTTGTAGATGTACTGCCAGCACATGCCGTCGCAGTCCTCTTCCTGGACGGTGCCGACGACCATGATCTTGTAGCCCTCGGGGATGAGGCCCATGTCCTTCATCATCTTGGCAGCGTAGGTAGCAGAAGCCATGCCGCCCTCCTGGTCGGAGCCGCCGCGGCCGTAGATGATCTCGTCGGTCTCGTAGCCCTCATAGGGATCGGCATCCCAGTTCTCGATGTTGCCGATGCCGACGGTGTCGATGTGAGAGTCGATGGCGATGATCTTGTCGCCCTCGCCCATAAAGCCCATGACGTTGCCCAGGCCGTCGACCTTGACCTCGTCATAGCCAAGGCTCTCCATCTCGGCCTTGATGCAGGCAACAACCTCGCCCTCCTCGCAGGACTCAGAGGGGTGAGAGATCATGGCGCGCAGGAAGCGAGTCATATCAGCACGATGAGACTCAGCAGCAGCCTTGATAGCGTCGAAATCGAGTTCTTTAGTCATAACAGTCAACCTTTCTACAAGGGTTTACCTACAGGTAGATATTTCAGATAGATCACTTGTGCCAAGCAGCGTGAGGTCGAGCACCCCACAAGCAAGTAACCATAGGAGGCGGACGGAGGACTTTGCTCCGTCGCGAGTTCCGCACGAGCCGGAGAGCACTTAATGTGCTCTCCGTGCGAGCAGGACTGTCCGAGCAGGGAGTAAAGTCCTCCGGCTGCCTCCGGACAGGTCAGTCTGCTAGCAGGTCGGATACTCGCCCTCCCAGACGATGCGACGGTACTGATCCGGATCGGTGTCGCCCTCGGTGGAGAAGCAGAGCACGGAGCTCGTCTTGTCCAGGCCGATGAGCTCCTTGAGCTCGGCGTACTCGGGGTCGAGCATGAGGGTCTCGACCAGACCGGTGGTCACTGCGCCGGACTCGCCGGAGATGACGCGCGGGTCGCCCTTCTCGGGAGCGCCCAGGGTGCGCATGCCGCGAGCGGTGACCCAGTCGGGGCAGGACACGAAGGCGGTGGTGTGGTTGCGCAGGATATCCCAGCCCAAGATGTTGGGCTCGCCGCAGCACAGGCCGGCCATGATGGAGGGCATGTCACCGTCCACGATGCGCGGATCTCCGTCGCCGGCGGCAGCGCCCTTGTACAGGCAGGCGGCAGGAGCGCACTCGACCACGACAAAGGTGGGCGGGTTATCGGGATACAGGTTGGTGAAGTAGCCCACCACGGCGCCAGCGAGCGAACCCACGCCAGCCTGGACAAACACGTGCGTCGGGCGGTTGATGGCCATCTCACGCAGCTGCTCGGCAGCCTCGGAGGCCATGGTGCCGTAACCCTCCATGATCCAGGACGGGATCTTCTCGTAGCCCTCCCAGGCGGTGTCCTGAACGATGACGCCGCGCTCGCAGGCGTCGGCCTCGGCGGCGGCCATGCGCACGCACTCGTCGTAGTTGACCTCTTCGATGGTCACCGTGGCGCCCTCGGCGGCGATGTTATCGAAGCGGGGCTTGGTGGAACCCTTGGGCATGTGCACGACGGCCTTCTGGCCCAGCTTGTTGGCAGCCCATGCCACGCCGCGGCCATGGTTGCCGTCGGTGGCGGTAAAGAAGGTAGCCTGGCCAAAGTCCTTGGCAAGCTGATCGGAGGTCAGGTAATCGAAGGTGCAGTCGGCAACGTCCTTGCCGATCTCGTCGGCAATATAGTTGGCCATGGCAAACGAGCCGCCCAGGACCTTAAAGGCGTTGAGGCCAAAGCGATAGCTCTCGTCCTTAACGCACAGGTTGGACAGGCCCAGGCGCGCAGCCTGACCGTCCAGACGGGCAAGCGGAGTGACGGTATATTGAGGGAACGACTGGTGGAAGGCACGGGCCTTCTTCACGTGGTCGAGGCTCATGATTCCCAAGTGCTTGTCATCGCTCTTGGGCATCGTGTTGCCCGCCCACTGGATCTTATCGGCCATACGGTGAACTCCTTAAGTCCTCTCTTGCCGGCCCCCGCATACGCGTTTCAGCCCATTCCCATTCATGCGACTGAACTTTTATGTGGATGCCAAACAAAAAGTTTGTTAACACTGTTCTATCACACTTTTTGATTGGTAAACCTAACAAATTGTTTGTTGCCGTAATCGGTACCTTTTCGCCGCCGAACGGTCACATAACGCAGCGACGCTTTCGTTATTTGCGAACAAGTGTGGTTTATGGCAAAGTGTGCCCAAACTAATTTTTAGGAAGGCACCCATGACCCCCGCACAGATTGAGTTTTATAAGCGCCTTGCACACGGCCTGGCGCTCCAATTTGGCCCCAACTGCGAAGTCGTCGTCCACGATCTGGAGACCGAGGACGTGGACCACTCCATCGTGGTGATCGAAAACGGCCACGTCAGCGGGCGCAAACTGGGTGACGGCCCCAGCCATATTGTGTTTGAGTCCATGCACGAGGGCACCACCGACGTGCACGACCGCGAGCCGTACCTCACCAAAACCACCGACGGCAAGCTGCTCAAGTCCTCGACCATCTTTATCCGCAACGACGAGGGCAAGCCCGTCGGCATTTTGGGCATCAACTTTGACATTACGCTTATGAAGGCTTTTGAGCGTTCGCTCGACGCCTTTACCGGCACCGGCGGCACGGGCTATACCGAGCCCGAGCCCATTACCAAGAACATCGGTGACCTGCTCGAGGACCTGCTGCACGAGTGCGAGCAGTTTGTGGGCAAGCCCGCGGCACTTATGACCAAAGATGAGCGCATTCGCGCCATCGGCTACCTCGACCGTCGCGGCGCCTTCCTCATTTCCAAGTCGAGCGAGCGCGCCTGCGAGTTCTTTGGCATCTCTAAGTACAGCTTCTATAGCTACCTCAATGAGGCCAAGGCGGCGGCCGGCGACAAGTAGGCACTCGCCTGGATTGCCCCTCCCCTTTTGGGCGCGAGTTCTGGAAAGCATGAATCCAAGACCGAGCCGCTTGGAAAGTTCCATATAATCGATGTCATTAGTATTTCGAAAGGGTGGAACAGAATGGCGTTGAGCAAGGCATCATGCACCGGTCGCGGATTGATTCCGGCAATTGGTGGACATGTGCACCGCATGTTCGATGAGGGTGAAGACGACCTGTTTTCGCTGAGCCTTGACGACGTGATGGATGATCGCCCGTGGACCGCCGACGAACTCATGGGCGGTGGGGCTCGCCCGTCAAGCCCCAATCCCGCACTTGCGCCTAAGCCCGCATCTGCGCCGACTCCTGCGCAGCCGCCTGTTTCGACGCCCGCGTCTACGCCCGCTCCCCGCCCCGCAAGCGACCCATCCGAGACGGCGGCATTTCTCGCTGCGGCGACGCGGAGCAAATCGGCCGACAGCACCGTTATGTACAGCGCCCAGCAGTTGCCCGTTCCTGCGGCACGCAAGTCTCCGGTCACAAGGCTCGATGAGCCCGTTGCCCATCAGGTTGCCTACGCTTCCTGGGCTGCAGCCGATCTGGATGAGACCTCTACCGGCATGCCGGCGCTCGACGTTCCAGTTAACCCGCTTTTTGCCGCCAACACGAGCGCCGCGGACTATGAGGGCGGTGCGGCATATTCCGATTATTCCGATAGCTATACTGGCACCGGTCGCATCGAGACCGAGGATTATGGCACTGCATCGAGCGATTATCTCAACGATCCGTACGCCGCCACGCCTGCACCGGAATATGACCCGGAGGCCGCGTCCGCACCGGCGTATACCAAAAGCACGGGCGAAGAGCGCTTCGCCGATTATTACGCCGAGGAAAAGGCGCTGCGTTTTTCGGAATTTCCGCAGGCAGTCAAGGTTGCCTTTATCGCCATTGTCATTGCCCTGCTCGGTGTCATTGCGTTTGAGGGATTCCGGCTGTTCTCCGGCCCCACCCAAGCGGAGTCGGAGACCCAGCAAAAAGAGGACGATAACGAGTATCTGGACATCAACACCCTCAAGGGCGACCCCAACGACGGGGACGATGAGTAGCGAGGGCTGAAGGCGGCCGCAGGATCCCGCATCCAACACCGGCTTCTAAGTGCTGTTTTGTCATCCAGCTACACTTTTCCGAAGTTTTAAGGTGCCTATTTCGACACTTTTCCGTACTTTTACACGGCTGATTTCGACGCTTTTCTGGATGAAAGCCGAATAATCACTTGGGAAACCAACGCCGTTCACGCGTCATTTCGCAGGCGGCGCTTGATTTCTGTCCGTACACGTTGATAGACTTCCTCTTGCCCGCAAGGAGCGGGCGCGTTTTATCCAGAGTCGGGGTAGAGAGTTGGCTCCACGATCCCGACGCCAACCGGCCAAGAGGCACGGTGGCCCTGCCAACATCGATGAAAGGAGTCCGTATGGACAATTTCTCCGTGCGCAGCGAGCGCAATTTCCACAACCTGATCGTCAAGCCAAAACGAATGCATCTTCTAGACGAGCCGAGCGGCTACACCTCGGCTTTGGTGAAGAGCGGCCTCTCCCACCAGATGCGCTTTACCATACAGAAGCTCGAGGAGGAACTCTGTGCTGCTGGCAATCCGCACGTACTGCAGATTCAGCTGCTCGGAGACGACTCGCGCGAGCCGTCTAGCTGGAAGCTCTTTGCCGACGGCGCGTGTGTCGCAAGCGGGTCCGGAGCCTTTGCCCGCGAGCGCTTCTGCGAGGGCGCTGAGGTGTTTCTGGACCTGTGTCGCGACGCCGTACGCACAGCCGAGCTGCGTCAGTGGAGCCAAAGGGAGTACGAGCTGCTGAGTGCAGCGGGCGGGATTGCGGAAGTGCAGGTAGGCGGACCGAGCCACTCGTCATACTGATTGACGCTTCGATTCAAACAGCAGGGCGGAGTCGCGCTTACAGCGCTGCCATGCCAAACCGAATGGCGTTCTCAAAAGGCCTACCCCCTCCGCCTTCAGCTTCAGCAGCAGGTCGCTCGACCCGGGGCACTTGTCGGAAAGGCGCATCCGGGCTCGCTCGCCCATCCCCCACCGCTGGCGGACTTCCTGGGCGCGCGGGCTCACGCGGTAGTCCCCGTCCATCATCTGCTTGAGCAGCTTGGCGGTCACGCGCGCATCGGCCAGAGCGCTGTGGGCGTGCCCCGTCGACTCGTCAAACTCGATGCCAGACCACGTCGCCGCGTCGCCCAACGAGACGCGCCCATGGCTGCCCACGTCCATAATCGAGGTGTAAAACGCCTGCAGGTCGGCCCAGTCCGAAGGAAATGCGGCAAGGTCGATGTGCTTTGCCTGGCACTCGGTCAAAAGCTGTCGACGATCCGTCCCGCTCCAGCAAACTATCTGAGCGGAGTAGCGACCAATCCAATCGCTGAGCCTTTTGATCACCGTGTAGAGCGGATCGGCCATCGCGGTGTCCACGGTCGATATCCCTGTAAGCTCGCGGACGGGAAACGCAACGCCTTCGGTAAATTCCGTCTGTACAAACTGCGAGAACTCGCCCATAACGTTGCCGTGGTAATCGAGCTTGACGGCGCCGGCCTCGATAATCTCATTGCACAGTCCACGGCGCTGACGCTGCTTTGGCACCGGCGCAAACTCAAAGTCCAGCACGATCTGGCGCGCAAAGTTCGTCGTATCGATAGCCGAGACACCCGGCATCTTTTCAGCTGACACGGTTAGGGCCTCTCTCCGTTGCTTGCCGCTCGTTTCTCGAACGGTCATATCACAGCAAGTGTAGCTGCCCGTGCGGACACAAAATTGCGCGGCGGCGCCGTTGCGGGTCCTGGAACGCATGTTCCATTTGAGGCTCTGCAGCGCATCCCATTCTGAGCGCCAATTCCGGGATGCGCCCTCCGCTCCAAACAAAAGGCCCCGGCTCGCGATGGAGCTGGGGCCAAAGACGCAGCATATGTAGTTGATGTTGAGCGCGAACAGCCCGTCAGTAATGGCCGTCCGCGCTCTACTCTACCCGCGGTGACGAGCGCGGCTGTACGGCGTATCCACCATGGGCAGATTTGGACGCAGCTTGCCGTCAAACGCGCGGTAGGCATTCTGCACGGCGGGCGCCGTGGGGATCGTTGCGATCTCGCCGATGCCCTTGCCGCCGTATGCCACGGGCAGCAGTTCGTCCTTCTCCACGTAGATGGCGTGGATATCCGGAATCTCGGGCGCACGGAACAGCCCGAGCGTGCCGTACCTTGCCTGGGGTACGCAGTCCTTAAGCGGCCAGTCCTCGGTGAGCGCATAGCCCATACCCATGAGCACGCCGCCTTCAATCTGACCTTGGATCGAGATGGGGTTGACCACCTTGCCGGAATCGTGCGCGGCATAGACCTCGCTCACGCGGCCGTCATCGTCCAGAATGACCACGTGCGTGGCAAAGCCGTAGCAGATGTGGCTCTTGGGATTGGGGACGTCGGCGCCCAGTTTGTCGGTCGGCTCCAGATACACGTAGCCAAACTCGCATCCCTCGAGCGCCTTGATGGCGGCCGCGGGATCCTGAGGATGCATGCCCTGGCCGGCGACGAGCTCCTGTGTGCGTAGCTGATAGGCGCGACCGTCGTCGTACTCGATCTTGACGCCGTCACCATGGGCGCTCACCGGGGCGGTAGGCGCAGGCTTGCCGGCCTCGATGCCAACCATGGCATCGCGCAGCAGGAAGGCGGCACCGCGCACGGCCTCGCCGGTCACGACCGTCTGACGCGAGCCAGACGTGGTGCCGGAGTCGGGAGCGTTCTCGGTGGAGCACTCGCCGTTGGCAATGCAGCTCAGCGGCAGGCCGCATGCCTCGGCAACGTCCTGCAAAAAGACGGTGTTACAGCCCTGGCCGATGTCGGACGTGGCGGCATAGACCACGGCCACGCCGTTCTCGACGCGAATCTTGCAGCGGCCGGCATCGGGCAGGCCCACGCCCACGCCGGCGTTCTTCATGGCGCAGGCGATACCGGCGTGTCCGGGATGCGCATAGTAGGCATCTTTGACCTCGAGCAGCGTCTCCTTAAGCGCCGTGGAGCAGTCGGCAATCTGGCCGTTGGGCAAAACCTCGCCCGGCTCGATGGCGTTTCTATAACGAATCTCCCACGGGTCCAGACCGACCTTCTCGGCCAGCAGGTCGATCAGGCTCTCGAGCGCAAACTCGGACTGGCACACGCCAAAGCCGCGGTACGCGCCGGCGGGCGGGTTGTTGGTGTAGTAGCCAAAGCCGCGGATGTCGGTGTTCTGGTACTTGTAGGGGCCGACGGCATGCGTGCAGGCGCGCTCGAGCACCGGGCCGCACAGCGACGCGTAGGCGCCGGTGTCAAAGTTGATCTCGCAGTCCAGACCGGTAAAGTTGCCTTCGGCGTCGCAACCCAGCGTAAAGGTGCCGTCCATGGCATGGCGCTTGGGATGGAACGCGAGCGACTCGGCACGCGTGAGCTTGCACTTCACAGGACGCTGGAGCTTATAGGCAGCAAGCGCGGCCAGGTGCTGGATCGAAACGTCCTCCTTACCGCCAAAGCCGCCGCCCACGAGCATGGTCTCGACGACCACGCGCTCGGGCTCGTTGTCCCAGCCAAACATGTGGGCACACTCTTTGCGCGTGTCGTAGGCACCCTGGTCGGTCGACTGCACCTTGACGCCGTTCTTGTACGGGAAGGCAACGGCGCACTCGGGCTCCAAGAAGGCATGCTCGGTAAAGGGCGTGGTAAAGCGCTGCGTCACGGTGAACGCGCTTTCGGCCAGCGCCTTGGCGGCGTCGCCGCGCGTCACGTGGCGGCTCTGACACACGTTGTCCTTGAGCTCCACCGTGTTGCCAAAGGCAAAGAAGCTGTCGTGCAGGCGTGGGGCGTCGGCGGCCCTGGCCTCGACAATGTTACGCACGGGCTCCAGCGGCTCGTAATCAATCTTTACGAGCTTCTTGGCCTTCTCGAGCGTCGCCTCGTCCTCGGCAACCACCAGCACAATGGCATCGCCCACGCAGCGGGTGATATCGCCCTGGGCGATCATGACGTCCCAGTCCTGGATAAGGTGGCCGACTTGGTTGACCGGCACGTCCTCGGCGCGCAGGATGCCCACCACGCCGGGCAGGGCCTCGGCCTTGGAAGTGTCGATGGAGAGCACGCGGGCGCGCGGATACTTGGAGCGCACGGCGCTGGCGTAGGTCAGACCTGGCTGATCGAGCTCGTCGATGTCGTCGGGGTACTTGCCCTCGCCGAGTACCTTCTTGCGCACGTCGATACGGAAGGCACGCTTGCCCACACCGTAGTCGTCGCCGCGCTCCAAGTCCTCGTCGATCTGCTTTTCGCCGCGGAGCACCGCAGCTGCCAGCGAAATACCCTCGATGATCTTCTTGTAGCCGGTGCAGCGGCAGACGTTGCCACGGATGGCGTACTTGATCTGCTCCTCGGTGGGCTCGGGATCCTCGGCGATGAGCGCAGCGCCCGCCATGACCATACCGGGGATGCAAAAACCGCACTGCACGGCGCCCACGGCGCCAAAGGCGTACACAAAGGCCTCGCGCACGTCCTGGGGCAGGCCCTCAACAGTCACGATGTTGCGGCCGGCGGCAAGAGCGGTGGTTAGCACGCACGCCTTGACGGCCGCGCCGTCTACATGGATGGTGCAGGTACCGCAGGCGCCCTCGGAGCAGCCGTCCTTAGCGGAATGGATGTGCAGGTCGTCGCGCAAGTAGCGGAGCAGCGGCTTGTTCTGAGTCGTCGTGCGCTCGACGCCGTTAACGGTAAAAGTGAATTCCTGTGCCATGGTGATTCCCTTCTACACGCCGGCGGCGATGCCGGTGCGGTCGTGGATGGCGCCATGCGGGCAGACGACAGCGCACATGCCACACGACAGGCAGTCCGCGCCGTCGATATGGGCGCAGTTGTCCTCGATGCGGATAGCGCTGGCAGGGCACTTTTTGGCGCACATGCCGCAACCGATGCAGCTCGTGTCGCAGATCTTGCGCGCAATGGCGCCCTTGTCGGTGTTGTTGCAGCGCACCAGAATGTTCTGGTAGCCGGGAACGAAGGCAATCACGCGCTGCGGGCACGCCATGCCGCACAGGCCACAGCCCGTGCACTTTGAGCGATCCACGCGGGCGATGCCATCGACCAGCGCAATGGCACCGTGGGGGCAGGCCGTGACGCAGGCGCCACAGCCAATGCAGCCTTCGCTGCAGCGGGCGTCGCCGCCTGCGGAGGCGCAACCGCTTCCGCAGGCAACGTAGGCCACGTTATGTTGAATGGATTTGGCCATAAGAGACTCGCCTATTTCTTAAGGAGGTACGGATAGTTGTCGCGCACAGCCCTGATGGTCAGGCGGACGGCCTCGGGAAGGCCGGTGTTGACGGCATCGACCGAGACGGTGCGGACCGTGCCGGCGACGCGGACCTTAAAGTGGTCCTCGTCCACGGCCAGGAAGCCCTCGTTCTCGGAGTTCTCCATGTCCTGCTCGCTCCAGAACAGGGTGAGCTTGTCCTTGTAGGGACGGCCCTCCTGGTAGGGGCAGAACACAGCGCAGTTGCCGCACTCGTTGCACATGCCGTCGACGTGGACGACCTGATGCTTGGCCAGGCCCGGCACCTTAATGGCAACGTTGGCGCGGTTGGGGCACACATCGCAGCAGACCTCGCACACCGAGCCGCAGCCCAGGCAGCGAGTCTTGGTGCAGTTGCGCTTGTCACGGCATAGCGACCCCTTGCGCTCGTAGCAGGTGTCCTCGCGGCCGGCCTGCTCGTTGCAGTCGACGTACTTGTTAAAGTCCACGCCGGCGATGGCGCGGGCAACTTCGGCGGCGTCGGCAATAGCCTCGACCACGGTGGCAGGACCGCGACGGCAGTCACCGGCAGCCCAAACGCCCTCGACGCCGGTGGAGGTGGCGGCAAGGCGGCCGCGACGGTCGTGCTCGACGCCCGCGGCGTCGTACAGGCTGGCATCGATGCCCTCGCCCACGGCGCAAATCACCGTGGTGGCGGGAAGCTCGACGGTCTCGCCCGTGGCGATGGGGCTGCGACGGCCGCTTGCATCCGGCTCGCCAAGTTCCATGACGTCGCAGGTCAGCACGGCGCCGTTGAGCGCCTTGGGCGCCAGCAGCTCGCAGAACTCAACGCCGTCGGCAAGAGCAAGATCGAGCTCTTCCTCGTCGGCGGGCATCTGCTTCTTGGTGCGGCGATACACTAGGCGCACGTTCTTCACGCCAGCAAGGCGCTTGGCCACGCGGGCCGCGTCCATGGCGGTGTTGCCGGCGCCAATGACCACGACGTCCTCGCCCAGCTCGAGCTTCTCGCCCTTCTTGGCGGCCTCGAGGAACTCCAGCACGTCGAGCTCGGCACCCTCGCCCAAGCCCGCAGAGCCGGGCATCCAGGCACCAGTGGCCACGACTACGTCGGTAAAGCCCTGGGCCTTGAGCTCGCCAATGGACTCCACGTGGGCGTTGAGCTGCACCTTGGCGCCAAAGGCCAGACAGAGCTCGGCATCGTGGGAGATATCGTCGCTCGCGATACGGAACTCGGGGATCACGTGACGGACCACGCCGCCGAGAGAGTCGCGGGTCTCGAAGATAGTGACGGGCACGCCGGCGCGCGTCAGGAAGAACGCCGTCGCCAGGCCGGCCGGGCCGCCGCCGATAACGGCAACGTTGCGCTCGCCGTCGTTGGCGATGGCCTGGGCGCGCAGCTTGGGCAGCACGGCGGTCATGGCCTCGCGGGCGGCCTTGAGCTTGCTGGCGCGGATCTGGGCGCCCTCGGGCTCGTAGAATGCACGCTCGCAGGCACGGCCGCAGGGATGCGGGCAGATGGTGCCGGTAATGAACGGCAGGGCGTTGCGCTCGATGATGATGTTGAGTGCGTCCTCGTAACGGCCCTCGTCAACAGCCGCCAGATAGGCGGGGATATCCTGCTGGATGGGGCAGCTCGTGCGGCACGGCGTGGTAAAGCAGTCGGAAAGCGGGCTCTTGCCGGCGACCTTGCGATCGGGCAGCGGGCGCAGCGGCTTCTTGTAGAGCGGGTTGGTGAGCGAGTCGGTCTGAATCGCCGTCACGGCCTCGAGAGAGACGCCCGCGAACGGCTTGCCATCCAGGTCGGTAAACTCGCCGGCCATCTGACTAAAGCGCTCGTAGCCACCGGGCTTGAGCACGTCGGTCGCCAGGGTGACGGGCCAAATGCCGGCATCGTACAGGGCGCGGATGTTGTAGACCGTGGCGCCGCCGGAGTAGCTGATGCGCAGCTTGCCATCGAACTGCTCGGTAATGCGACGGGCGGCCTCGATGGTCAGTGAGAACAGCGAACGGCCCGACATGTACATCTCGGTGGAGGGCAGCTCGTTTCTCGTCACGTCGACGGGGAACGTGTTGGTCAGCTTGACGCCAAACTCCAGGCCGCGCTCGGCGCACAGGGCAATCAGGCGCTCGAACATGGGCACGGCGTCAGCCCACTGCAGGTCCTCGCGGAAGTGCGTATCGTCGAAGACGATGTAGTCAAAGCCCAGCTCGTTCAGACGCTGGCGGGCAAACTCATAGCCCAGCAGCGTGGGGTTGCACTTGATGTAGGTATTGAGGCCCTTCTCGGTGATGAGGTAGGTCGCAATGCGCTCGATCTCGGCGGGCGGGCAGCCGTGCAGGGTAGACTCGGTGATGGAGTTGGAGACGCGCGCCGGGATGGACTCGACAAATGCGGCGTCGACATGCTCAAACTTGTCTAGGTTGGCAAGCGCCCAGGCACGGCACTCGTTCCAGACGTCGGAGCCGCTGGCATCCTTCATGCCCTCGATGTAGGCGTCGACCTTGGGGCTCTTGATGCCCTCCAGGTCATAGCCCACGGACATATTGAAGACAAAGCCGTCCGGGCTACCCAGGCCGTACTCGCGAGCGATCAGGTGGCAGGCGAACCATGCCTTCACGTACTCGGCAAAGGCCTGCGGAACCTCGAGCTCGGTCGACCACTCGCAGTTGTAGCACTCGTCCTGCGCCACAATGCAGGGCTTGTTGACGCAACGGGAAAGCTCCTCGCCGTCCATAACCTGAACAGTCTTGAGCTCAAAGAAGCGAGAACCAGCCACATAGGATGCCACGATGTTCTGGGCAAGCTGCGTATTGGGGCCGGCGGCCGGGCCAAACGGAGTCTCGATGCGCTCGTCAAAAATGGGAAGCGCACCCTCCTGGTTGGTCGTGACCATCTTGCGCACGCCAAAGATGGCGTCCTGGGTCTTGTGCTCCTCGATGATCCAGTTCATCAGCTGCGAAAACGGGATCGGCCTCATGATGTCGCTCATAGTGAGCTCCTCTCTGTAACGCCCGGCGAGACCGCGCGGCGGGCGCAAATACGGTGTAGCGCTAGCACAGCGCCGGCGACCCCGCGGAGGCCGCCTATACGCGCGTCGGATGCGGCGAAACATCCGACGCGCGTGAATCTACTTGTGAATTAGTAGGTGCGATCGTTGAGCGTGCTCCAGAGCTTCTTGGACTCGGCCATGGTCCACGCGTTGATCTTGTCCTCATCAATGCCAACGAACTCGCGATCCTTGTACAGGACGCGGCCGTTGATGATGGTGGTGCGGCAGTTTTTGCCCATCATGCCAAAGAGCATGTGGCCGTCGATGTTCTCCTCGCTCAGCGGCGTAAAGGGCTTGTAGTCCATGACGATGACGTCGGCGGCAGCGCCGGCCTCGAGCACGCCGAGCTTGCGATCGAAGTACTTGCTGGCCATCTTGGCGTTGTTCTCGAACAGCATGGTCATGGCCTCGCACCAGCCCACGTTTGGCATAGCGGCGTTGTGGCGCTGAATGATCAGGAAGACCTTGAGGCTCTCGAGCATATCGTGGGTGTAGGCGTCGGTGCCCATGCACACGGGGATGCCGCGGCGGAAGAACTCGAGCACGGGGGCGCAGCCCACGGCGTTGCCCATATTGGATTCGGGGTTGTTGACCAGCCAGGTGCCGGACTCCTTGACGATATCCATCTCGGCGGGCGTCACGTGGATGCAGTGGCCGAGCATGGTGTCGGGACCCAGCAGATTGTGCTGCAGCAGGCGCTCGACGGGGCTGATGCCACCGCGGTTGAGGCGGGAGTCCCACACGTCATTCATGCCCTCGCACACATGGATGTGGAAGCCGGTCAGGCCGTTGTTGGCCTCGGCCATCTTGTCCATGGTCTCGTCCGAAAGCGTAAAGGTGGCGTGACCGCCAAACATGGCGGCGATCATGTGATTGTCGTTATCGCGACGCTCCTTGGCGGCCCACTGGGCAAACTCGGCGTTCTCGGCAATGGCCTGGTCGCATTTTTCCTGGCCGCGGCGGTCGGAGACCTCGTAGCACAGGCATGAACGCATGCCCAGCTCCTGAGCTGCATCCTTAATGGTAAAGAGGCTGCCTGGGATCTCGCAGAAGCTCGCGTGGTGATCGAAGATCGTTGTGACGCCATCGCGGATGGAGTCCAGAATCGTGGCATAGGCGCTGGCCTTGGTGCCGTCGAGCGTCAGGTTGTCATCGATCTTCCACCACTGCTGCTCAAGATTCTCCAGGAAGTTGGTGGGGTTGCAGCCCTTAATGGCAAGGCCGCGAGCCAGACCCGAGTAGATGTGGGTGTGGCAATTGATGAGTCCGGGCATGATGAGGTTGCCCTGGGCGTCGACGTACTCGGCATCCGGGTACTTGACCTTGAGCTCGCACTCGGGGCCCACTTCGACGATCGTATCTCCGTCAATGGCGACCGCACCGTTTGGAATAAACGGGGTCTGAGCGTTGCGGGTAAAGACGGAACCGTTAGCGACCAGAAGCATGGATGCTCCCTTCAACATCAGAGGCGGGGTTTGACACCTCTGACATGGCGGAGTGCGAAGCGCCGGCCTACACCGGAAACGGGCCCTCTCCCGTCAACGCTTCACCAAAGGGACAAACCCTTTGAAGTGCGGCTTGA
>UREM01000020.1 GCA_900546775.1 uncultured Collinsella sp.
GGCGAGTTCTACGAGCGCCGCTGGTTTGCTCCGGCGCCCGCAGATCCTGTGTGGGTCGAGTTTGCCGGTCGGGGTCCGGTTCCGCTGGGTTCGGGGCTTGTCTACCGCTGCTGTGATGAAGGTGCCGAGGATATGGTGCTGGGCGTTGAGGTCTGCGAGGACCTGTGGGTGCCGGCGCCCCCTTCGACCGAGATGGCGCTTGCCGGTGCGACGGTGATCCTCAATCCGTCGGCTTCGGACGAGATTATCGGTAAGGCGGATTACCGCCGCAGCCTCATCTCCAACCAGAGCGCACGCCTGTACTGCGCCTATGCCTACGCAGACGCGAGCGAGGGCGAGTCCACGACCGACATGGTCTTTGCGGGCGAGAACCTTATCTACGAAAACGGCTCCAAGCTTGCCGCGACCAGGCTTCTCACCTGTGACATGGCCATCGCCGACGTCGATCTTGACCGTCTGGTTGCCGAGCGCCGTCGCTCGACGACGTGGACACGCGCCGACGATGCGCCGGAGGCCACGACTGTTGAGTTTTCGTTTGAGGGCGTGTTGGCCGAAGAACCCGTCCTGCGCGATGCCTGCGATATCGACCGCGTTTTCCCGCGTGCACCTTTTGTGCCGGCCGACCATGGCGACCTGGCCGAGCGTTGTGAGACCATCCTTGACCTGCAGACCGCCGGCCTCAGGACCCGCCTTGCCCATACGGGCACCAAGGCTGCAGTCATCGGTCTTTCGGGCGGCCTGGATTCCACGCTGGCACTGCTCGTGACGGTGCGTGCCTTCGATGCACTGGGGCTGCCGCGCACGGGTATCACGGCGGTCTCCATGCCTGGCTTTGGCACGACGCATCGCACTAAGTCCAATGCCGAGTCGCTCGCGCGCGACCTGGGCGTGAGCTTCCGCGAGGTTTCGATTCACGCGGCCGTGGAGCAGCACTTCAAGGACATTGAGCACGATCCGTCCGTGCAGGACGTGACCTACGAGAACAGCCAGGCGCGCGAGCGCACGCAGATTCTGATGGACCTGGCCAACCAGGCTGGCGGCTTTGTCATCGGCACCGGCGACCTGTCGGAGCTGGCGCTCGGCTGGGCTACGTACAATGGCGACCATATGAGCATGTACGCCGTCAACGCGAGCGTGCCCAAGACGCTCGTGCGTCATCTGGTTCGCTATGCGGCCGATGTCTTTGGCGGGCGTATTGCCGAGGTCTTGCTCGACATCCTCGATACGCCGGTGTCCCCTGAGCTTCTGCCGCCGACGGGCGATGGCGAGATTGCCCAGAAGACCGAGGATTTGGTGGGCCCGTACGAGCTGCACGACTACTTCCTCTACTACCTGCTGCGTTTTGGCTTTGAGCCGGGCAAGATCTACCGCATGGCGCTCAAGAGCTTTGAGGGCGTCTACGACGCCAAGACCGTCCGCACGTGGCTGCGTACGTTCTACCGTCGCTTCTTTGCTCAGCAGTTTAAGCGCAGCTGCCTGCCCGATGGTCCCAAGGTGGGCTCGGTGACGCTTAGCCCGCGCGGCGATTGGCGCATGCCGAGCGACGCCAGCTCGCGTCTGTGGCTCGCACAGATCGACGCGCTCAATCCCATTGACTAAGGTTGGCTAAATTGAACCAATATAGGGGATGCAAGCGGTACACTTTTGCAATCTGATGGCCCGTATCGCGCGGCGCTCTTGTCGGAGCGCCGCGTTTTTTATATCGAAAGGTGGCACCATGCAGGCATCGCAGCGTCTCGGTCGCTTTGGCGCGGAGGTATTTGCCTCGCTCAACAACAAGCTTCTCGCGCTGAAGGCTCAGGGCAAGACCATTTACAACATGAGCGTGGGAACGCCCGATTTTAAGCCGTACGACCACGTGGTCGAGGCGCTCACGAAGGCGGCCCAGGACCCCGAGATGTGGAAGTACGCCCTGCGCGACCTGCCCGAGCTTAAGCAGGCCGTATGTGATTACTACGAGCGCCGCTTTGGCGTTTCGGGCATTACGCCGTCCATGGTGCAGTCGTGCAACGGTACGCAGGAGGGCGTGGGCCATTTGGGCCTGGCCCTGCTCGATCCGGGTGACACCATTTTGGTTCCCGATCCGTGCTACCCGGTCTTTGAGGCGGGCGCCAAGATCGCCGATGCCAAGCTCGAGTACTATCCGTTGGTCGCCGAGCATAATTACCTGCCCTATGTGGCGGGTATCGATCCCCAGGTGGCCGATCGTGCCAAGTATATGATCGTGTCGCTGCCCGCAAACCCGGTCGGCTCGGTGGGCACGCCCGAGGTCTACGAGGAGATCATCGCTTTCGCCCGCGAGCACGACCTGCTCATCGTCCATGACAACGCGTATTCCGATATCGTGTTTGACGGCGAGCCGGGCGGAAGCTTTTTGCAGTATCCCGGCGCGCTCGAGGTGGGCGTGGAGTTCTTCTCGCTTTCCAAGTCGTTTAACGTCACCGGTGCTCGCATCGGCTTTTTGGTCGGTCGCGAGGACGTTGTCCAGGCCTTTGCCAAGCTGCGCAGCCAGATCGACTTTGGCATGTTCTTCCCGGTCCAGAAGGCTGCTATCGCCTGCCTGAACGGTCCGCGCGATGAGGTCGAGGCGCAGCGTCTGAAGTACCAGGAGCGCCGCGATGCCCTGTGCGACGGTCTTGAGGGCCTGGGCTGGGAGCGTCCCAACGCGCATGGCTCTATGTTTGTGTGGGCCAAGCTTCCCGGTGGTCGCACCGATTCCATGGCGTTTTGCGAGGAGCTCATGGAGAAGGCCGGCGTTGTGGTGACGCCGGGCGCGAGCTTTGGTCCTTCGGGCGAGGGGCACGTGCGCATGGCGCTGGTCCTGCCGCCCGATCAGATTGCTTTGGCTGTCGAGGCCATCCGCGAGGCGGGTCTGTATTAGAAACCTGTTTCGACTCGTCAATAGCTCGAAACCGATTTCGTGCAGTTATTTTACGATTTCTGCAAACAATTTCGGTAAACGGTCGATTTTTGGCTGCGAATAGGAGCATAATCAAAGTCCCGATTGGATGTATTGGGATTACGGCAAGCCGCTCGGGTCGTTCCCGGGCGGCTTGCTTGTGGAGAGAGATGGGAGTTTCTAATGGTTAACGAGAAGAAGGTCGCTATTGTCGGCTGCGGTTTCGTTGGTTCGTCTTCGGCGTTCGCGCTGATGCAGAGTGGTCTGTTCTCCGAAATGGTCCTCATCGACGTGGACAAGAACCGCGCCGAGGGTGAGGCCCTGGATATCGCGCACGGTATGACGTTTGCCGAGCCGATGAAGATCTACGCCGGCGATTATTCCGATGTCGCCGACGCCGCCATGATCGTCGTCACCGCTGGCGCTGCCCAGAAGCCCGGTGAGACTCGCCTGGACCTGGTCAACAAGAACGTCAGCATCTTTAAGTCCATTATCCCCGAGATTAAGAAATCCGGCTTCGACGGCATTCTGCTCATCGTCTCCAACCCGGTCGATGTTCTGACCTACGCCGCCATCAAGATGTCCGGCCTGCCCGAGGGCCACGTCATCGGTTCCGGTACCGTGCTCGACACCGGCCGTCTGCAGCAGATGCTTGGTGCCCACGTCGAGGTCGACCCGCGCGATGTCCAGGCCTATGTCATGGGTGAGCACGGCGACTCCGAGTTTGTCGCTTGGTCCAGCGCTCAGGTTGCCGGCGTTCCGCTGAACACCTTCTGCGAGCTTCACGGTCATCTGGAGCATGAGGCTGCCGAGAAGCGCATCGCCGAGGACGTCAAGAACTCCGCCTACACCATCATCGAGAAGAAGCACGCCACCTACTACGGCGTCGCCATGGCCGTCAAACGCATCTGCACTGCCGTCATGCGTGACGAGCAGACCGTTCTGCCCGTTTCCTCGCTCATGGTGGGCGAGTACGGCCTGTCCGATCTTGCCATCTCTATGCCGACCGTCGTTGGCCGCGACGGCGTCGTCTGTCGCGTCCCCGTGCCGCTGAACGATGACGAGCAGCATGAGCTCACCGCCTCCGCCAAGGCCCTCAAGGACATCATCGACAGCGTCGACTTCTCCTGCTAAATCAAGCTCGCTAGAGCGAAAAGCTACAATGAAGGCGTCCGGGTCCACACGGCCCGGGCGCCTTTTTGGTGCAAAGTAACCTGACCCCAATGCACCATAGTTGATGGGAGGGCCATGTCGGATTCGCCTAATTTTTTGACATATGCCCAGACGGTGTTTGATCCGTTTGAGGAGCGGTCGTTCTGCGCGGTGGATAGCCTGGTCTTTGCGTGGTTGTCCTATTTGCGTTTGCCGGGTGATATGGCGGAGCTGACGAACTGGCAGGGCCTAGACGTACGCGAACTGCTGCGTGCCGAGTGCTACCGGGACATGATTGACGACTTGTGGGATCCAGAGGGGAGCAGGGCCTTGTTGGAGGCCGTGGCAGCAAACCCTCGTTACCGTGGCGTGCACGTTTGCGGCTATCGTGCCGTGAGCGATGTGGTAGCGACAGAGCAGTTTGCAGCCATGGCGTTCCGGTTTCCGACGGGGTTTAGTTATCTTTCCTTCCGGGGGACCGACAGCACGATTGTGGGCTGGAAAGAGGACTTTAACATGGCGTTCCGGTGTCCTGTGCCGGCCCAGGAATCCGCGGTACGTTATGTGGACGAGGCGGCGGATGCGATTGACGGGCCGCTTTTGTGCGGAGGTCATTCCAAGGGTGGAAACCTTGCGGTGTACGGTGCGACGATGTGCTCCGATGTTGCCCGTGAGCGAATCGAACGGGTGTATTCCCATGATGGTCCGGGCTTCGTCGAGGAGTTTCTGAACGGCAACGCCTTTGCCGATCTTTCCGGTCGAATCGACAAGACGCTACCTCGGTCGTCGATCTTTGGCATGATGTTCGAGACGCAGGAGGACTATGCCATCGTTGAGAGCACCGAGTTCAGCCTGCTGCAGCACAATCCCTTTAGCTGGGTGGTTGATGGTCGTGACTTCGTGTACTGTGAGCGCCTGTCCGCCGGTGCTCGATACGTTGATGGCTCCATTCGCGAGATGCTGCTTGCAGTGGGGCCTGCCGAGCGCGAGCGTTTTGTAGATGCATTGTTCTCCGTGTTTGAGGCTACGGGTGCTGAGCGGTTTGCGGATATCGCTGGGAATCTGCGCGAGAGCCTGCCCGTGATGCTCCAGACTGCGCAAGGTTTCGACAAGGATACACGACGCTTTGTCTCGCAGACCATCGTGGCAATCCTTAAGTGCGCACTGCTGCCCAAACGACCCCAGATCGACATGTCCGCTGCCGGTAAGAGTCTGGCAGAACAGCTCGAGGCTTGGCAGTCCGAGCTCCTGCGCTAGCCATTGGTGCAAAGCAACCTGTCCCAGATGCACCAATCTTCGATGCGCTCGGGGAGGGCTCGACCGCTATACTGGTTCGTGCCGAAATCGATCTAGAACGGAATGCCGTATATGAAAATCAATCACGCGATTCTGCATATCCTGGACTTTGACTCTGCCGTCAACGTCATGAGCCAGCGCGAGCTCGATATCGAGAGTCGTACCGTGCGCAACTTCGTGACCACGCATCTGCGCCGCGCACGTACCTCGGCCGACAATAAACGCGCCACGTTTGCCGAGAACTCTGCGTTTGGCGGCGAGCTCAAGGGCTATTTCTTTGGCGAGCGCGAGTTCGTGGACCTGTCGCAGCAGATTGCAGAGTTTATCTCCTCCGAGCTCACCAAAGCCGAGAAAGCCGAGTCCACCGACGTGCTCGTGGCTGATTTTGACGACGATGAGGATGCCCGCTGGTTTGCCGTGATGCTGCTGGGCTCCAAGCAGGCTTTTATGCACGAGGTGGGCCGCGAGGAGGGGGAGGTGCGCAATGACATCGCGCGCCACTACGCCATTCTGCCGAACCCCTCGCAAAAGGTGCCGAGCTATGCCATCGTGCGCGCGAGTACCATGGAGATCGGCTACGTGGATAAGAAGCGCAAGATTGCCGGCGAGGACCGTATGCTTATCCCCGATGGCCTGCTGCAGTGCGACACGGGCGTATCGGGCAAGGAGGTCATCGACACCGTGACGCGTGTGGTCGAGGAAGTCGCCGAGGAGCACGGCGCCAACACGGCTGTAGCGCTCGCTAAGGTTAAGGCTGCCGTTGCCGAGAAGGTTGAGGATGACGAGGAACTGCCGCCTTGGGATATCGTCGATGAGGTCTTTGAGGACGAACCGGTTATCAAGGAGAGCGTGCGCGCGGCACTGACCGAGGAGAAGGTACCTGAGCGTGTGCCCGTGGAGCGCAAGCAGGTCGAGCGTGCGGCAGTGCGCAACCACAAGATTCGTACCGATACGGGCATCGAGATCAGTTTTCCGGCCGAGATGGGCTCGAACTCCGAGTACATCGAGTTCGTCAACGAACCCAATGGCCTCATTTCCATCGAGCTCAAAAACATCGGCAGCATCGAGAATAGATAAACTGCGCTTGGACGCTGCAGAAAAACAAAGGTCGAAACCCTTCGGGACTTCGGCCTTTTTGCTTGGAGCTGAATTGAGTTGCAGACTGAGCATACGTCAGCGAAAACGCCCCTAGGCGAGCAAGGTGACGTGAAAGAGGAGGGAAGCGTACTTTGGTACGCGACCGACGATTGAACGTCAGATTGCCGCCTAGGGGCGTTTGCAGCGTCGAGTCGTTACGGCGTTTGGTAAAACGCCGTAACTATTAAAGTTGGCGCAGGCCCTCTTCCAGGCCGGTCTTGCTGTCGGTCTTCTCATCGCGCATCTTGATGACGCGGGCGGGGACACCTGCCACGACGGCACCGGCGGGGACGTCCTCGACGCATACGGCGCCGGCGGCAACGACGGAGCCCTTGCCTACGCGCACGCCCTCCAGGACCACGGCGTTGGCGCCGATCATGACATCGTCTTCGATGATGACGGGCGTGGCGCTTGCGGGTTCAACGACGCCTGCCAGCACGGTACCGGCGCCGATGTGGCAGTTCTTACCCACGGTGGCACGGCCGCCCAGCACGGCGCCCATGTCGATCATGGAACCCTCGCCAATGACGGAGCCGATGTTGATGATGGCACCCATCATGATGACGGCGCGATCGCCGATCTCGACGCGGTCGCGGATGATCGCGCCTGGCTCGATGCGGGCGTTGATACCCTTGAGGTCGAGCATGGGGACGGCGGAGTTGCGGCAGTCATTCTCGACGTCGTAATAGTCGATGGAGTCGGCATTGGCATCGAGGATGGCCTTGAGCTCTTCCCAGTCGCCAAAGACGGTTTTGCCACGACGGCCGCCGTAGACGTGCGCATCGCCCCAGGCAACCTTCATGCCGGGCTTCTCGCGCACATACAGCTTGACGGGCGTCTTTTTAGGCGCGGTGGCGATGTAATTGATAATCTCCTGTGCATCCATCTCGGCTGCGTTACTCATATGCTGTTTCTCCTTTGCGTGGGTGCGGTAGATAGCTGGTTAGGCGAACATGACCTGGTCGAAGGTGTAGAAGCCAGGGTCGCGGACGACGAGCTTTTGAGCGGCGGCCAGAGCGCCGTTGACAAAGATCTGACGGCTCGTGGCGCGATGCGTGAGCGTGACTTCCTCGTCCTGGCCAAAGAAACTCACTTCGTGCACGCCGGCGACAGTGCCACCGCGCAGCGAGTGCATGCCAATCTCCTTGGGTTCGCGCGCTCCGCACATGCCCTCGCGGCCATAGACAGGGTGGTAGCCTGCCTCGGGCTCAGCTTCGACGACGGCGTCGAGCAGTAGTTTGGCGGTGCCGCTGGGGGCATCAACCTTTTGGTTGTGGTGCGTCTCGACGATTTCGCAGTCAAAGCCGGGCAGCTCGCGTGTGGCCTGGGCCACCAGATGACGCAGGGCTGCGATACCGATGGAGTAATTTCCGGAGTGCATGACGCGGGCGTACTGACCCAGCTCGCGCAGGCGATCCATCTGCTCGGGTGTGTAGCCCGTGGTGCCCGAGACCAACGCCGCGCCCGTGCGCTCGACATAGGCGACGACAGCATCGAAGGTTGCAACGTTCGAGAAGTCGATGATGACGTCGGCTGCCGGGGCATTCTCGAGCTCGGACAAGTCGAAGCCGATCTGGGCGACGATATCAAAAACGGGCTGACCGGCGGCGTCGACAACGCCCTCGGCGGTGGTGCGGATGAGCGAGCCCATGCGGCCCGTTCCCATAATGACGGTCTTAATCAAGCAGACCAGCTCCCTTCAGAGCATCGGTAAGTGCGGAGCGCGTGTCGTTGGCCATGGGGCACAGCGGCATACGGTAGTTTGCCTCGATCATACCCATTTGGCCGAGCGCTTCCTTGACGGGGATGGGGTTGACCTCACTAAAGAGGGCGTTGATGAGCGGTTGTGCGGCAATCTGGATATCGCGGGCGCGCGCTACGTCGCCGTCCAGATAAGCGCGGCACATGTCGTGCACGAGCTGCGGCTGTACGTCGGCCCACACGCTGATGGTACCCGAAGCGCCTAGGCTCATGAGCGGCACGGTGAGTGCATCCTCGCCCGAGTACATGCGGAAGTCATCGGACAGCAGGTGGGCGATCTTGGCCGCGTAGGCGACGTTGCCCGAGGCCTCCTTGATGCCGATGATGTTGGGGTGCGCGGCCAAGCGCTCTACGTTGCGCTCGCTGATACCGCAGCCACAGCGGCCGGGGATGTTGTACAGGATGCAGGGGATGTCCACGGCATCGGCGACGGTCTTAAAGTGCTGGTAGATGCCCTCTTCGTTAGACTTGTTGTAGTAGGGGGTAATGAGCAGCAGGCCGTCGGCGCCCAGGCCTTGGTAAGTGAGCGACTTGGTGAGCATGGTTTGCGTGGAGTTGGAGCCCGAGCCGGCGATGACGGGGACGCGTCCTGCAACATGCTTGACAACGGCGGCGACGACGGAGTTGTCTTCGTCATCGGTCATCGTGGCGCTCTCTCCGGTGGTGCCCAGGGTGAGGATGGCGTCAGTGCCATTTTGCAGGTGGAAATCGATAAGGCGCTCAAGCGCGTCAAAGTCGACACTGCCGTCCTTTTTAAACGGCGTGACAAGGGCGACGATTGAGCCCTCGAGATTGCGGATATCCATGTTCTTCTCCTTCGCTTCCGCGATCTGGATGCGCTTGTTCCATTGAGCGGCGACGGCCAGGCGTTCGTCCCGGGCGCGGCGACGGGCACTCTCGGCGCGCGACTTGGCTAGTAGCTCGCGGCCGCACGGCAGCACGTCGAGTGTGGCAAAGTAGTCGCCCGGGCGCTCGGCGCGGCGGATGAGGTCGGCCGATCCGTCGGGGCGCAGCAATACCTCGGCGGAGCGCAGGCGTCCGTTGTAGTTGTAGCCCATGGAGTAGCCGTGCGCGCCGGTATCGTGGGTCACGAGCACATCGCCCATGTCGATATGCGGCAGCTCGCGATCGATGGCGAACTTGTCGTTGTTCTCGCACAGATTACCCGTGATGTCGTAGGTGTCCGTAACGGGCGCTGTGGTCTTGTCGGCGCCACCCGGCTGGCCCATCACCGTGATGTGGTGGTAGGCACCATACATGGCAGGGCGGATCAGGTCGACGGCGCTTGCGTCGACACCGATATAGTCCTTGTAGATCTGCTTTTCGTGGATGGCCTTGGTGACCAGGCAGCCGTAGGGCCCCATCATAAAGCGGCCCATCTCGGTGCAGATGGCCACATCGCCCATGCCGGCAGGAACCAGGATCTCGTCGTATGCCGCGTGTACGCCTTCGCCGATGGCGTGAATGTCGTTGGCCTGCTGCTCGGGCAGATAGGGGATACCGACGCCGCCGGACAGATTGATGAAGGCGACATGTGCGCCGGTCTCGCGCTCCAGGCGCACGGCAAGCTTAAAGAGGATGCGCGCGAGCTTGGGGTAGTAGTCGTTGGTGACGGTGTTGCTGGCAAGGAATGCGTGGATGCCAAAGTTTTCGGCGCCCTTGGCCTTGAGCATGCGGAAGGCCTCGAAGAGTTGCTCTGTGGTCATGCCGTATTTGGAGTCGCCGGGGTTATCCATGATGCCGTTGGAGAGCTGGAACAAGCCGCCCGGATTAAAGCGGCAGCTGACCGTCTTGGGGATGGGGCCTGCAACGCGCTCAAAGAACTCAATGTGGCTGATGTCATCAAAGTTGACGATGGCGCCCAGCTTGTCGGCGAGCTCAAAGTCCGCTGCCGGCGTGTCGTTGGACGAGAACATGATGTCGTGTCCCGTGATGCCCAGCGAGCGGGCGATCATGAGCTCGGTATAGCTCGAGCAATCGCAGCCGCAGCCGTATTCGTTGAGAATGGAGATGAGCGCCGGGTTGGGATTGGCCTTGACGGCAAAGTATTCCTTAAAGCCCGGGTTCCATGCAAAGGCGTCGCGCACTTCTTGCATGTTGCGGCGGATGCCCGCCTCGTCGTATAGATGAAACGGCGTAGGGAACTGCTCGACGATATGCTCGAGCGTCTCCTTGTCCACAAACGGCCGCTTGGCCGCATATGCCTCGTTGGGGGTCAATGCCATGTCCCGTAAACCTCGCTATCCAGACGGCGCCATCGGCGCATCGAATCCGCATAGCGTGGACCCCATGTCCGGATAGCGCTCCCGCATTGCTGCAGACAGTCCTGCGGGTGTTTCCCACAGGCCCACCAGGCTTTTCGTGCCTGAAAAACCCAGTTCGGCGGGTTTCGCCTCCCCACGGGGTCAAAGTCTGCCGACTCGCCCGCGGATCTTCGTGCCCGCGCCTCTATCAAGTGGTAAAGACCCTACCACGTTGCACTTTACCAAACAAGAGTATTCGTATATAACGGTTAAAAAATGCAGCATCATGCTAGAAACATGTGTGCCACAATCCTGTATCACAATAAGTTGCAACAGATGTGCCTTACGAAGGGATTCTCTATGACCGAGCTCCAAGAACTCCGTCGTTATCGTCGCGACCTGCACCGCATCCCGGAGCTCGACTTTGATCTTCCACAGACTATCGCCTATATTGAGGGCGTGTTGGCACCGCTCACCTGCGAGGTGACCCATCCGTGCCCCAGCTGCGTCTGCGCTTTCTTTGACGCTGGCACGGGCGCCACGCATGCCACGGCGATTCGCGCCGATATGGACGCGCTGCCCATTGCGGAGGCGACGGAGGCGGTGTTCGCCTCGTCTCATCCTGGCAAGATGCACGCCTGCGGGCATGATGGACACATGGCCATGGCGCTTGCGGCGGCAACCTTCGTCGACCGTACGATCCGTGAGCAGCCGGGCGCCATTAAGCGCAATGTGCTCTTTGTGTTTCAGCCGGCCGAGGAGACGACTGGTGGTGCCAAGACGGTGTGCGAGAGCGGCGTATTCGAGCGCTACGGGGCGGATCGCATCTTTGGCTTCCACGTATGGCCCGATTTGCCCGCCGGCACGTTGGCGAGCTGTTCCGGTCCGCTGCTGGCGCGCTCAAGCGAGACGCACATTCATATCCATGGCGCGAGCATCCATATCGCTAAGACCTATGGCGTTCCGGTCGAGGAGTCGCACGATGCGGCGCTGGCGGCTGCCAAGTTCTTGGTTTCCGAGCGCGAGCTCATGGACGAGTTGGGTGTCGACGAGCCCTGCATTGGTAAGTTCGGCCTGCTGCAGGCCGGCACCGTCTGCAATGCGGTGGCGGGGGAGGCCCATGTTGCCGGCAGCCTACGTGTGTTTACGGACGACATGTTCGACCGCGCGCGCGAAGGCGTGCGTCGTGTGCTTGATGAGGCATGCGCTGCAACGGGCTGCACGTACGATCTCGACTTTGCCGAGGGCTATCCGCCGGTCGACAACGACCCCGAGTTATTTGCCCGAATCGCGCCTGCTCTGCCCGAGTTACAGCTCGTGGACGAGCCGCTGCTGATTGCCGAGGATTTCGCGTTCTATCAGCGCCATCTGCCGGGCGTGTTCTTCTTGCTGGGCACGGGCGTGCCAGAGGCGCAAGAAAACCCGATCGACGCAGACGGCTGCCCAGCTTATGCGATGAGCGCCCTTCACACTGACGCCATGCTCTTTGACGAGGAAATTTTGCTCAAGGGCCTCGATGTCTACAAACGATTGCTTTCGCTTGACTAAGGCCTGAAGAACTATTTGTTCTAGAAAACACGAACAAACGTACGATATAATAGAGATGTAAGTCTATAGAAACGTTTGACGTTACTAACGTAAGGCGATACTATGATTGCATCGTATAAAGATGAGGATACCGAACGCTTTGCCATGGGTGTGCGGGTCAGGAGGTTCGTGCCCTTTGAGCGTGTTGCGTTGAGGAAGATTCGCCAACTGCAGGTTTGTGCTTCACTTGATGATCTTCGCGTTCCACCGGGCAACCGCCTGGAAGCTTTGAAGGGCGATCGTGCCGGTCAATATAGCATCCGTGTTAACGAGCGCTATCGGGTCTGTTTTGAGTGGAGACAGGAGATGGCTTGGAATGTCGAAATCGTCGATTATCACAAGTGATGAGGCTTCGGCCGATTTGCTGTCGCCGGTGACTCCTGGTGAGCTTCTCAAAGAGGAGTTTCTTGTTCCCATGGGCATTTCTCAATATCGCCTTGCGAAAGAGACTGGGATTCCGGCTCAGCGTATCGGGCAGATTGTCTTGGGAAAACGTCGCGTGACGGCCGACACCGACCTTCGCCTTTGCCGCTACTTTGGCCTGACGGATGGATATTGGCTGCGCGCCCAGATAGCGTTTGATCTCGAGGCGGAGAAGAGGCGCATCGAACCGGAACTGGATAAGATCGTTCCTGTCCAGCAGGCCATCGCACTGTAGTGCTCAAAGATTATGGGGGTGGCGATGAGGCGACGCCGACAGTCTTCCGTATATAGTCCGGGTGGATGCGGGTGCGGTTTGCTACTGCTTCCGGTCATCGCTGTGAGCATTGGCGTGATGTTTGTGCTTGCTGGGCTGGCTGCGGCGGCACTCGTACTGTTTATCACCGCCATCGGCGTGACGATTTGGCTTTATCGTAGTCGTGAACAGCGCCGCGCCGACGGTAAGACCAATGTAGGATGGACCATCTTTTTAGTCGTCGCCTACCTATTGAGTATCAGCTATTTGTCCTTCTTTATCCTGTTGCTTGTGAGCACCTTTACCGGGGAATCCGTCACGGTGGGGTAGGCTTCGACGAGCTTCTTGAGGATGAAGCAAGGGGGCGGACTCTGAATGAACCGCGCCCCACATCAAAAGTTTCATTCGTTGTGTAGCAATCCGGATGTGCAAGCGTTTGGCGTGAGAGCACCGCCGCCAGCAACACGGGGAGGCAGGCCGCAATCGCCAGCCCCCATGCCAGCTCATCGCAATAGATTCCATAAGGACTCCCCAACAGGACATAGGCCAACTAACGAGCCCATCATCCGCTGCGGTCACAAATTAGCTGAAAGCTGAATCATTGCTATAAAACGCGAGGTAAAATGCCCAAAGATTGATGGATGGTTCGCAGAATTTGCAAGGGTTATTGAGAAAGCAAAGCTGCGAGAAAGGAAGAGCCATGGCTAAGAAGACGGGAGAGAAAGAAACGGTTGGAAAGGCCAAAGGTTTGGAGATGCCCATCGATGAGGAATCGGCCGGCAAGCTGCTCGATACCATCTACAGGAGCGCACTGAATGGCGTCCCTAAGGTGAGTCGCTCGGTCGACGAGATGGTTGAGGACTACGCGGGAAAGGCGAAGTCACCCGATGATGCCGCAAGGGCACTCGCAAAGTGGCAGATCATGAAATGTGGAACCTCAGGTTTCGTCACCGGGCTCGGGGGCTTGATTACGCTTCCAGTCGCAATTCCCGCGAACATAAGCAGCGTCATGTACGTCCAGATGCGCATGATCGCCTGCATCGCGAAGATGGGTGGCTATGACGTTACGTCCGACCAAGTTCAGACGATGATTTACATGTGTCTCACGGGTACGACGGCGAGTGATCTTGTCAAAATGGGGCTCATCAAGACTGGGACGAAATCGCTTGAGGTCGCAATCAAGAAGATTCCCGGGGCGGCACTCGTGAAGATCAACCAGAAGGTCGGCTTCAGATTTATCACGAAGTTCGGCGAGAAAGGCATCATTAACCTCGGGAAAATGCTGCCTCTCGCCGGCGGCGTGATTGGCGGCGGTGTGGACGTGGCATCGACGAGCATCATTGCTAAGAACGCCATCAGGATGTTCATGGAGGGCGAGGACCCCGATGGAACCCTGCCCACTGAAGCGGAGGTCGAAAGCATCGAAGACGTTGAGGTGGAAAGCGACCTGCTTTAGTCCTTGCTACATGCCCCACACCCCATCGCCTAGTCTATGCCGTAGGGGCTGCCCGGCTGTTATGAGGTATCCCGCCTGCTCCTCGCGGTCTATTCGGCACATCGCGCGCATCGTCTGCTTTGAGTCGCAGGCCGTGTCATTGCCGCCCACGATGGCCTTGCGGTTGTTGAATGTGGTCGAGTCCATGTGACCCTTGGGTGGCTCTCAGCCCGCATCTACCTGGATTCTTGTTGAGCTCGTGCGAGCATCGAGCGTGTAGAGCATGCTCGAGAGCGTCGTCGTCCGCATGGACCACGCCGCGCAGGTTCGCTATGTCGGAAATCGAGGCAAGGCGCTGCAGCCGTAGAACCAGTAGTTCAAATCGATGTTGACAAGCCTCGAGGTGTCATCGGCGATGGACACGCGCTTCATGCTCTTCTATATGGCAGCCTTAGCTCTCAGCTAATGAATTCAAGTTCAATCCTTCCTACGATGTGCTGTGTGCCGGCACGGTAGCCGGATCGTAGGAAGGATGAATAATGGCAAAAGAGGGAAAGAAGCCGATCGGCAAGATTGTCCTAGGCGTCATCGTGGTGCTGGTTATCGTCGGTGCCGTGGGCTCTATGGGTGGCAATTCAACCGATTCGTCTGCGAGCGATTCGGCAAAGCCTGCCGAGGCGACACAGCAGGCTGAGGAGCAAAAAGAACCGCAAGAACCGTATACCATTGCTGATGAGGCTGAAGACACCTCCAATCAGTTTGCCTATAAGATCACGGGCACGCTGACCAATAACACGGACAAGGAAAAGAGCTACATTCAGATTGAGTATGTTCTGTATGATGCCGATGGCAACCAGGTTGGAACGGCTCTTGCAAACACCAATCATCTGAAGGCGGGCGGCTCCTGGAAGTTCGAGGCGCTGGGTACGGTGTCTCCCGACCAGGTTGCTAGCTGGGAGCGTTCGGACGTAAGCGGTTTCTAGCATGTTGCATGCACTGGGGGAGGTGAGGTCGTATGCCCGATAAAAAGCTGACTGACGAGTTGCTCAATGAGCTTCTCGACGCGCCGAACATCGATGGCTATATCAGGGAGCACGACTTTGCCGCCCCGTCGCTTTCGGACTACCTGAAGCAACTGCTGCAGGAAAAGGGCTTGGAGCGCTCGCGCGTGGTTCGTATGGCCGATCTCAATGAGACCTTTGGCTATCAGATCTTTACCGGTGCGCGTCATCCGAGTCGCAATAAGGTGCTGCAGATTGCCTTTGCGATGGCGCTGACGCTCAAAGAGACCAACCGTGCGCTGACGGCTGCCGGGGTAAGCGTCCTAAACTGCAAGGACCGCCGCGATGCGATTATCATCTTTTGCATCGATCGCGGGTGCAGCCTCCAAAAGGTCAACGAGGAGCTGTATCGCTTTGGCGAGGAGACGGTGAGTTAGCGGCTGATATCTGAGCTGGCGGAGCTGTCGAACAACGATGCAAACGAACGGGGCGCGGATGCCATGGGGTGTCTGCGCCCTGCGCTATGATGGAGGCTATGGATACTCAGACCCCAACATATTCCGATGACGAGCTGACCGCAGCGCTTGCCGAGCACCTGGCGTCGCTCGATCGCGACGACAGCTATCGCGTGGAGCGTGTACTTAAGCGCTCGTCCGTTGAAACAACCGAGCTCGTGTACTTTGAAGGAACCGGCGGTGGTTCGCTCGGCCCCTTTGTCCGTAAACGCATCGATGCTTCGGCTCAAATCGGTGGGGCATACGAGCGTCTGTTTGCCGCTCAGCGGGCAGGCAGGCGTTTTGAGCACCTGCCCAGAATCGTCGATTGTCGTCGTGTGGGCGACGAGCTCAACGTGGTTATGGAATACATCGAAGGGGAGACGCTCGGGACGCTGGTGGACCGTCTGGGAGCCACCCCCGATTATGCGCGTGAATTGTATCCTGCCCTATGCGATGCCGTGGGCGAGCTCCACGCCGGTTTTGCAATAGCGGGGGAGACGTCGGCGCCGGTGATTCATCGCGACCTCAAGCCGTCGAATATCATCGTGACAGGTGCCAACTATACGCCTGATGACGGTCTGACGTTTTCGTCGCTGGTGATTATTGACCTGGGAATTGCGCGCGTTTGGCGCGATGGCGCCGACGCCGACACCGTCAAGTTTGGCACGCGACCCTATGCGCCGCCCGAGCAGTATGGGTTTGGGCAGACGAGTGTGCGCAGCGACGTCTACGCACTTGGCGCCCTGTTGTTCTTCTGCTTGACGGGAGTCGACCCTAAACCAGGGCTCGACATGCGCGAGCAATGCGAAGCGCGCGGCATTCCCACTCCACTTGCCGATGTCATCTGCATGTCGATGGCGCTCGACCCGGCCAAACGTTTTGCGAGTGCGGAAGCGTTGGGACGGGCGACGCGCGCGGCATACGACCTGAGTCGCCCCGTGCGGCCTCCTGCGCCTGCGCCTGTCCGTACTCCGGCATCGGAGACGGTGTTGACGCCCCAAGGGCTCAAGAACCCCGCAGGGCATCCTAGGCCTGCCGCCTCCGCTGCATGCGGTCTGCTCTCTCGCGTTCCGGAGTCTCTGGGGCGCATTTGGAATACGCTCGTCTGCTTCTCGCTGCTTGTGTTCTTTGCCGGAAGTCACTTTGCCGTCTTTCACCCCACGGGAGCAAACCAAAGCTACCCGACGTGGCTTCTCATAATCGAGTATTTTTTCTTTGTCGATGGCCTTATGGTGCTTATGCATTTTGCGCTGCTCGATAAGCGCCGTCTTCGTCGGCGATTCGCACTGCTCGACAGTTATCGCGGCAAGAAGCTCGCGAAACTCTGGCTCAAGGCATTGGGTGTGCTGCTCCTATGCATGATCGTCATAGTCGCGGTTGCCAATGCGACCGGCGTCGTCGATACCTCCGCTTCCTAAAAGAAAAGGGCCCCATTGGGGCCCTTTGCAGTTGCACTTAGATGCGGTTCATCTGAGCGGCGACTTTGTTGTACCAGTCCTGCCACGTGGGCGGGCAGTACTTTTTGGCCGCTGCCGGGGTAAGGGTGGAGCCGTAGTTGGCGCCCAGATAGGCAACGTGAGCGGAGATGCCCTCGCTCCAGCTGCCAAAGCTGCGCCAACCGCCGCCACGTGCACTCCAGCCCCAGGCGTTGTAAGAATTGGCGCAATAAGCACCCTTGGTGCTCTCGATGCAGGCGATGGCGGGGGACCAACGGGGGTCGACACCGGTATTCCAAGCGGCGACGGCAAAGTTATAGCCCTGGCCTGCCATGGGGGAGCCGGCGAGATAATTGTCGATGCGGCTCGTCCACTCATTAATGAACGAATCGTAATCGGAGCTACCGGTATTGGCGTTGTTCACCGTGGTGTCGATGGTGGTGTTGGTGTTGGTGGCCTGGCTGCTGGAATTGCTGCCGCTTACGCCCTCGCCCGAGAGCTTCTCGGCGGCAGCGGCCTTATCGGCCTCAAGCTTGGCGAGCTCGGCGGCATTTTCCTGCTCGGCTTTTGCCTGTGCCTCGCTGCGGAGCTGCTGGGCCTGCGCCAGCGCATCCTCGGCGTTTTTCTGCTCCGCTTCAAGCTGTGACTTGGCCTGCTGGAGCTCGGCCTTGTTCTGCTCGAGTTCGGTTTGCATGTTATTGAGCTCTTCGATCTCGTCGACGCTCGAGCTCGTGATCTGGTTGGTGTATTTGCAGGTCGTGATGAACTCACCCAGGCTCTGCGCGTTGACCAGGAAGCTCACGATGGGATTGGTGCCCTTCTGATACTTGTACAGATCGCGCATGGCGGAGCTTGCCTTGGCCTGCTGCTCGGGAAGCTTAGCCTCGATTTCCTCGATGCTTGCCTCATTGGAGTCAATCTGCTTTTGCAGGTCATCGAGTTTGGTGCGGGCGTCGTTGTATGCGCTCGTGGCGGCTTCGATCTTCTGCTGGGCTGCGGAAAGCTGGTCCTGCGTTGCCTGCGAGGCGGCATACGCCGCAACGGGGGAGAGCATCGGCGTGGCCGTCAGCGCAACGGCGAGCGCGGCGCTCGTGATGATACGAGCCGGCTTCGACGCAATGAGCGCTGCGGTGCGATGATTCGAATGCTGCATCCAGTCCCTCTGCAATCAATCGTAGGTTATGGTTCGAACGGTATTCTACTACTGCTTTCGACCTCAACTTGAACCTTAAAGGTTCCAAAGGGTCAAGTTGAACTTGAGGCTTTGGCCTTGACCTGCGGGAATGGTGAATTGTTGAGAAACCATAGAGTTCAACTTTAACGTTACGGGGCCTGTTTAAGAGGAGTTTGGGGCTGTAAAAGCTATCTCAACGTGGGGTTTTACAACTACAGCGTGCCCTCCTGGCGAGCCTGCTCAATCTCTTCGAGCGCCTCGGCGGGGGTGAACGAACAGGTGCCGTCGCCGAGTTTGACTACCTGGATATCGTCGCCGATATGGACCTCTCCGCCCTTTAGCACCACGCCGAAAATGCCCTCGTGGGGAAAGATGCAGTCGCCGGCGAGATAGTAGATGGCGCAACGGGTGTGGCAGACCTTGCCGATTTGGCTGATTTCGACGAGCACGTCGCTTCCAAGCTTGAGCTGTGTGCCCAAGGGGAGCGAGAGCAGGTTGATGCCCTGGGTTGTGAAGTTCTCGCCAAAGTCGCCCTCGTGTACGTCGAGCCCGCGCGCCTGCGCCGTCTGGATGGACTCTGCAGCTAAAAAGGAGACCTGGCGGTGCCAATGCCCGGCGTGCGCATCGGTGGCGAGGCCAAATTGCTCGATGACGGTGTCGTGCCCGTCGGCGACGGGTGACTTACGCGTGCCTTTGTGCTCCGACGTGTTGATTGAGACGATGTGGGCGGGTCCGTTGTAGGCGTCGTTTGCGGTGCGTAGGGGAGCTGCCGTCTGGGCACGATCCGCAAGTTCGCGCTTGGCGGCGTCAATGATGGGGTTGTTGATCGGATGAGCCTGGGGCACGGTGCACCTTTCGACGGGGCGGGCAACATGTTGAATCCTACAACAATGGTAGGTTCATTGCCCGTTGTCATACAACGGTGAGCGCCGTCTTCGTGCTGGCCTTCGTGCTGGACGATTACGCCGATTGCCATAGATACGGTGGAGCTTTGGGCGCCGGCGGCTTGGCACGCTAGAATAAATCAGTTGCGCAAAGACCGCCCGTTGTGTGGGCAGTTCATGATAGGAAGTTTCCATGGCATTGCAATTTACAGAGCGCGAGTTCATTCCCGTGCTGCTCGGTGGCGACATCAACGCCTATTCGGTGGCGCGCGCCTTCTACGAGGAGTACCAGGTCAAGAGTCTGGTCTTTGGCAAGTACCAGACGGGTCCCGCGTACCGCAGCCAGATTATCGACTACACGCCCAACGTGGATATCGACACCATGCCCGTGATGCTCAAGACCGTCAACGGCATTGCCCAAGCGCATGCCGACAAGACGATTGTCCTTGTGGGCTGTGGCGACAACTATGTTGCCCTCGTGGCTCAGGCCAAGGATGCCCATGAGCTGGCGGATAACATCGTCGCTCCCTACGCGCCCTACAGCATGCTCGAGCAGTGCCAGAAGAAGGAGATCTTCTACGAGCTGTGCGAGAAGCATGGCGTGCCTTATCCGCATACCTTTACCTTCACCATGGCGATGCTGAACGACCAAGGCGAGGCACCTGCCGAGGTGCTCGACCAGATCGATTTTCCTTACCCGATGATCCTGAAGCCTTCCGACGGCATCATGTGGTGGCAGCATGAGTTCGAGGGCCAGAAAAAGGCCTATGAGATTGCCGACCGCGCCGAGCTGGAACAGGTCATTCGCGATTCGTATGCCAGCGGCTACACCGACGATCTGATCTTGCAGGATCGCGTGCCCGGCAACGACGAGTACATGCGCGTGCTCACCAGCTATTCTGACCGCAACGGCAAGGTTCGCATGATGTGCCTTGGTCACGTGCTGCTCGAGGAGCATCAGCCCCATGGCGTCGGTAATCACGCCTGTATCATCACCGAGCCCAATGATGAGCTTATGGGTGGCGTGCGCAAGCTGCTCGAGGACCTTCACTTTGTGGGCTATTCCAACTTTGACGTTAAGTACGACGAGCGCGATGGCTCGTTTAAGTTCTTTGACTTCAACACCCGCCAGGGCCGCAGCAACTACTACGTAACCAACAGCGGCTTTAACGTTGCCAAGTATGTGGTGGACGAGTATGTGCTCAACCGCCCGTTTGAGCCGGAGTTTGTGACGGCGCAGGACGAGGCGCTGTGGATGGTCGTTCCCATGGGCGTCGTCGACAAATACGTCAAGGATCCCGAGCTTCGCGCGAAGGTGCATCGTCTTGCCAAGGAGGGCAAGGGCGCCGATCCCTCGTTTATGAAGGGAGACTTTGTCTTTAACCGCTGGTTGCGCATGTGGCACACCAAGCTGCGCCACTTTAAGCTGTTCAAGACGTATTACAAGTAGATGAGTGCGGCGCCCGTCCGGTTTACATCGGGCGGGCGCGGGTATGATACGCGCAATTGCGCAAGCGTCACCAAGGAGGCGGCGATGGAAAAGCTGGGAGTTATCGGCGGCATGGGCGCCGAGGCCACGTCGTATTACTACGACCAGGTGGTGCGCCACACGGCTGCTGCCTGCGATCAGGAACATATCGACATGGTGGTGCTCTCCAAGTCGACCATGCCCGACCGCACGCTGGCCATTAAGACCGGCGAGCATGCCAAGCTGCTGACGACCATGAAAGAGTGTGCCCAGGCACTCGAGTCGTTGGGCTGTGCACACATTGCCATTCCCTGCAACACGTCACACTACTTTTACGACCAGATCCAGTCGTTTACGAAGGTGCCGATTATCCACATGCCGCGCGAGTCGGTTCGCTATGCCCTTGCGGGTGCGGTGATGGGGGAGTGCGAGTTCGACCCCAACCTGAGTATGCCGGCCGAGCCGGTACACAAGATCGGTATCATGGGAACCGATGGCACCGTGGGCGCGGGCGTCTATGGCCGCGAATGCGAGGCTGCGGGTGTCGAGGTTGTCTATCCCAGCGAGAAACGTCAGAACGATGTGATGTCGCTTATCTACGATGATGTGAAGGCCGGACGTGAGCCCGATATAGATAAGTTCGACCGCGTGATGTGGGAGTTCGCCCGTAGCGGCTGCGACCGCGTCATTCTGGCCTGCACCGAGCTCTCGGTGCTGCAAAAGTACCGAGAGATGCCCGAGATCACCCTCGACGCCATGGATGTCCTGGTGCGCGAATCCATCATCCGCAGCGGCGCCCCCTACCGCCTCTAGCTTCCGACCTGTCAAAAAGGGACAGGTTAATTTTGGTAGGTTTTATCTGGTGAAACAGTAAAGGCCTCGGCTCGTTTGGTGCGAGCCGAGGCCTTTTGCGTTGGGTGGTTGCTGTCGGTCGTGAACTAGAACAGGAAGCCGATGGCGATGAGGGCGATACTGACGATGAGCACGGCAATGTCCAGGCCCTTGATGGGGTAGCGCTTGTACGAGCTGGCGCGTGTACGCAGATAGAAGCCGCGCTGTTCTGCGGCAAGCGCGGTGGCATCGGTCTTGCCCACGCTCGAGATGAGCAGTGGCACGCACAGTGGCAGCATGAGCTTAAGCTTCTTGATGGGGTTCTTGGTGTCGTACTCGACGCCGCGTGCGGTCTGCGCCTCCATGATGGCGTTCATCTCCTGACCAAACACCGGCACAAAGCGCAGCGCCGTGGTAAAGGTGAAGGCATAGCGATACGGTACGTGCAGCACCTCGACGCAGGCGTTGGCAAGGTCGTTGAGCTTGGTCACCATGAGTATGAGGATGAGTGGTAACGCCACACCCAGTAGGCGCAGACAGGCCTTCGATCCTGTGATGAGGCCCGTGTCGGTGATAAAGCCCCACACCACGTTGCCATCGCGCATAAAGGCCAGCTGGAGCACCAGCATGATAAGCGCGAGCGGGATCAGCAACTTGAGCAGCGAGAACAGACGGTCGACGACGCCGGCATAGGCACCCAGCGCAAGGGTGAGTGCCAAAAAGCCCAGCAGCGCCACGTAGGTGTCGGACAAGAAGATGCCGACGATGATGGCGGCGGCGAGGCCCAGTTTGACGACGGGATTCAGGCGATGCAGCAGCGTATCGCCCGGCATGTAGTCGATGACGTTAACCACGGTGGACCATCTCCTTGGTAATTCGAACGACATCGGTGACCTCGCTCACCTGCGCAAAAGCGGGCGAGACGGAAGATGCCAGACGGCGCGAGAGTTCAATAACCTGGGGAGGCTCCACGTAGGCACGCCGCATGAGATCGATGTTCGAGAATAGCTCGTGCGTGCGGCCGCGGTCGAGGATGCGACCGTCGGCCATTACCACAATGCGCTTGGCAAAATCCGAGACGACTTCCATATCGTGGCAGACCATGATAACGGCGCAACCGCGCTCGGCCATGGTGCGCACCGTTTCCATGACGGTCATGCACTCGCGGTAATCAAGGCCGCTCGTGGGCTCGTCGAGCACAACGATCTTGGGCTCAACCACTACGACGGAGGCAAGCACCACCATTTGTCGCTGGCCGCGCGAGAGCGAGAAGGGCGCCTCGTCGGCCGGCAAGCCAAAGCGGTCGATGACGAGCTGGGCGCGACGCAGAGCCTCGGCGCGGTCCATGCCGCCAAGCTCCAAGCCAAAGGCGACCTCGTCGAGCACAGTGTCCTTGCAGATCTGACGGTCAGGGTTTTGGAAGAGGGTTGCGACTTCGCGGGCGATACGGCTCGTGGGAACGGCAGCGGTATCCAGTCCCGTGACGCGCACGCTGCCCGAGGCGGGCTTAAGCAGGCCTGTGAGCAGCTTGGTGAGCGTGGTCTTGCCGGCACCGTTTTGGCCGACGATGCCCACGAGCTCGCCGGGATAGAGGGTCAGGTTAAGGTCGTGTACGGCGGCTCCGCCATTGGGATAGGCAAACTCAACATGGTCGAAGGTGAGTACGGGTCCGGCGTCCTTGGCATGAGGGCGCAACGACGGTGCATGTGGGGAACCGGCGGGCGCCTGGGCTTCGATGGCCGAGTGCGCGGGGTCGACGATGCCCGAAATCAGGCGCTCGGCCTCATCGACATCCAAGCAAGGGGTACCGCTTACCAGGCCATCGGCCTCGAGGCTATTGAAGATACGCGTGACGCGAGGGCAGTCGACGCCGATGGCACGGAGCTCGTCGGTATGCGCGAAGACCTCGTGTGGCTCGCCCTGCAGCGCGATTTCGCCATGGTTGAGCACGAGCACGCGGTTGCAGTACTCCGAGAGTAGGGCGACCTTTTGCTCAACGACGACGATGGTGATTCCAAGCGCGCGGTTTGCCTCACGCAGCGTCTCGAAGACCAACGTGGAGCTGGCGGGGTCGAGTGCCGCGGTGGGCTCGTCGAGAACCAAGACGCGCGGACGCATGGCGAGGATGGCGGCGATGGCCACCTTTTGCTTCTGTCCGCCCGAGAGGGTGGCGATCTCGCGGTCACGCAGGTCGCTGATGCCGACGGTCTCGAGCGTTTCACTCACGCGCCGCTCGATCTGGTCGTGGGGAACGCCAAAGTTCTCGAGGCCAAAGAGCATCTCGTCCTCGACGACCGAAGCGACCATCTGCGTGTCGATATCCTGCAGCACACTGCCGACGATTTGCGACACGTCGGTGAGCGAGGCTTCGCAGGTGTCGTGGCCGTCTACCATGACGGCCCCAAAGAACGTGCCGGTGTAGTGGTGGGGCAGGGCACCCGACAGGCAGGCGGCAAGCGTGGACTTGCCGGCGCCCGAGGGCCCGATGATGCCGATGAAATCTCCCTTGTTCACGCTGAGCGAGATGTGGCTGAGCGCCCGCTCGGTCTGCGTGCCATAGGAGAACGAGACATCGTCGACGTTGATGATCGTTTCCATGGATACCTTTCATAGTCATTGGGGACGTTCTTTAATGACTAGTCGTTTAAGAACGTCCCCAAGAGCTAGTTGTTTGGGACGGTCTTTACCGATGGGTCACTGTGGGTTAGTTGAGCTTCAGGGCCTTCTGGATGGGCAGGTAGAGGGCGCCGACCAGAATGGCGTTAAAGACGGCGGTCATGGCGACGACGGGCAACATAGCGGCGGCGAGCTCGCCGACCACGCCAAGCATGGCCATCTTGATAACCATGAAGATGACGCCGGAGACAAAGGTGGTCACGAAGGTAGCGACGATGGCGACGGCAGGCTTAACCTGACCGTTCTTGCCGGCGGCGTTGACGATGCCGGCCATGAGCATGGCGGCGATGCCCTCGGCGGCAAAATCGACGAACGGCGAGGTGGTGGTGATCTGGATCACGGCAGCCGAGATGAGGCCAATGACGAGCGCCTGGCCGATGTTGGGGCGAACGACCAGGATGGTGAGGCAGAAGGCCGAGATGATGAACTCGGGGCTGATCATGCCGCCCGAGATGCCCGAGATTGCCTTGCCGACGGTGAAGTTGAGGATGAAGCCGGCGGCGAGCAGGATGGCGAGCAGGACGAGGGCGCGGACATCGAGTTTGCCACGGTCGGCGGTCTGGACGGTGCGGGGCTGGGTGGCGGTGGTGTTCTGAGACATGGTGAAAATCCTTTCGGAAGGGGATTGCAAGAGAAAAGCGGAGGCGCGTGATGCGAATGCGATCGGGCTCGAGATAGAAAAAGGCCCCCGGTCGAAACCGGAGGCCTTCCAATCACCTAGAGCGCAAAAACAGGCGTGAGGGACTCACTGTCGACCGATCGTATTCGCATCACGCCACCACCAGTTGTTGAGAGACTTCATCGTGTTCTTCATGTTGGTGGCTCCTTTCGTGATGCCGTGGCGCGGTCGCACCTAGTTGCTGTTGCGCTGCACTATAGCACAGCGAAGTGTGTGCGGGGAAATCTTTTTTAAAAAGATTTCAGGTGGGTTTCCCGTCGGTCAAAAAGGCGGGTTAAGCGGGCGAGGCCGCCATTGCTGCCTCGCCCGCTCAGCTAAGACGTTACTCCTTATTGCGACGGTAGAGGAAGTAACCGCCCGCGGAGATGACGGCAACGCCAGCGATGGCGAATGCAGCCACCACGCGGCCATCAAAACGATCACCGGTGGTGGGCAGGCCGCCCTTGGTGTTCGTCTTGTTGGTGGTTACCGTGGTCGTGGTGTCCGACTTGCCAGGCTTCTCGGGCTTGGTGGTGGGCTGCTCGGGCTTAGCGGGCTGCTCGGGGGTACCGGGCTGCTCAGGAGTACCAGGCTGCTCGGGGGTGCCAGGCTGATCCGGGGTTACCGGGTCGGTGGCAAGAGCGTCCTTGGCGTAGGTGATGGACACCTTGAGGCCGTTGGTCTCGGTGTTCAGGTCGCTCGGGGTGAAGGGCTGGTCGAAGTTTTCGGCCTTCTGATAGGCGCGCATCTCCTGGAGCAGGGCCTTGCACTTGACGTAGGTGTTCTCGGTAGCAGCCTTGCCGGCCTTGTTGGCCAGGGCAGTGCGGCCCTCGGGGGTCGTCTCGGCCAGCATGGCGGCGTCAACTTCCTTGTTCTGCTCGATGAGCTCGTTCTGGAGCGCATCGAGGTAGGCACGGACACTGATACCAAGGGTGTCAGGGTTCTCAAAGCAGAGCGAGCTGATGTCCATGAGGACGTAGTTGATTGAGTTCTCGGGCTCCTCGTTGTACACGACGTCCGTCTCTTTGCAGTGGTCGAAGGAGACGGTCTGGTCGCTGAAATACGGGCTAACCTCGGTGAGCAGTGCGGAGTAGAAGGGGATGGCGACGGAGTACGCGGCGCGGGAGAGCATTTCCCACTGGATTGTTGCAACCTGGGGATCAAGACCGTTGCGAACCTGGAAGACGTGAATCTCGGTGTTGCGCTCGGTGCCGATGGCATAGGCACCGTCAGTGTTGGCGTTAAGGCCCGGGGTATTCTCGCCACGGTTACCGAGAGAGCGAATCATCTCAAAGGTAGTCCAGTCTGTCTTTCCGGGCTGGAAGAACAGCGGCTGCATCTCGTGGACCAAGGCGCCGGTCGTGGCGCGAGCCTCTTCGCGCTCGTCCTTGACGATCTCGTAGTCGGTGCCCTCCTGGAGCTCGTTGCCAAAGTAGTTACGGCCCTGGACGTAGCGGGTCCACTGGTGCATACCGGAATTCTGAATGGTCTCGCCATAGGTTGCGGCGACGTCGAACTTGCCGTCGGTGTACTCGGCAAAGCCCTTCTCCTTAGGCATGGACTCGATGCCCTCGGAGTGCAGGCAGTTCTCGGGGTCGTTGAGGTCGACATCGTAGTTGAGGTTGCCGATGTTGGGGTTGATCGAGGCGACGTCGTCGGCGAGCTTCATGCCGATCCACTGGTGACCGGAAAGCGCGGCAAACAGCCAGGTCTCGTTGTTGTCGGCGATGATGATCTGGTCGTTGGAGCAGACGCCCTGCTCGTCAATCAGGCTGCCGAGGAGCTCGACGCCCTCGCGGGCCGTGGCGCTCTCGCCCAGGATGACGCTGGCGTAGTTGTACTCGCCGATGCCGGTGTTAGTCAGGGGGTCTGCTGTCTCGGCATCTGCATTCATACTGGTGCTTAGCGTGGCGGAGCAGGATACGCCCTTCTCGTTGATGCCTGCTTCAGAGTAGGCATCCCAGCGGTTGTCCCACTGGGAGGGATGGTCGCGTACATAGGTGTAGCGATACGTGGTCTTGGTCGAGGTGTACATGAACGAAGACTCGTCCGAGCTGTACGTATGTCCCGGGCCGTGAGAGGGCTCAATGCCAAAGTGCTTAAGATAGCGCGGGCCATAGTCCTCGGAACGGCCGTAGTACGTGTTGCCGTCGGCCGTAAGGTTTTTGCCCATGTAGACCTGCGTGCAAGCGAGTGCAGAGGTCGGCATGGACATGATGGTTGCAGCTCCAAATGCAAGGCCTATACCAAGCTTCTTGAGCGCGTTGACGGGATGAGTTTTACTCATGTTCCCTCCCAGCGTGCGAAAGCCCTCTGTCTCCAGAGGGCTTCAGCCAATAAATACTCTCCCCAAGCGTAACGAATTCGAAACAATATACATTTATGAAAGATTTTTACTCGATAAGCGTAGTGAAAAATGCGATGAACGGTTAAATGTACTCATTTACTAGGTAATTCAATCTGCATATCGCCAGCAAATGATGTAGCTAAGTAAAGTGTCGCAAAAAATGATGGACCCCTCGCCGCCACGTTGTGTCATGCCGATGAGGGGTCCGGGTTTGCGCGTGCTGTGAAAGAGCGGTGGCTACTTCTTTCGGCGGTGAATCACGTTGATGGCGTAACCGACGAGCATGGCCAAGACGATGACAATAAAGCCGATCAGGGGATTGTCGTTCATGGGGTCCTCCTATTTTCCGAGCGGTGAGAATTCGTCGACGATGAGGTCGAGGCATTGCGGAAGCGCGCGGGCTCCAAAGACGCCCGAATTGCTGGAGATAATCTCGCCATCGAACTGCATGCCCAGTGACGGGGTGCAGGTGATCTTGGCTTCCTTGGTCTGGATGATCTTGAACTGTGGGCGCCCGAGTACCTTACCGGCGGGGTCAAGCGCAGCGGTGATCACAGTAGGCAGCAGCTGCACGGTGCGCACGGGTTCTATGACCGCAATGTCGACCATGCCATCGTTCATGCGGCAGTCGGGGAACAGGTTGATGTCGTTTTGGATGACCGAGGTGTTGCCGGCCATGCAGCAGATGCCGTCGAGCTCCTCGACAATGCCGTCATGCTCAATCGTAAAGTGCGCCACCGTGGGGTTGGGCGTGGCGAGCGCAGAGAGGAAGTAGGCGATCTCGCCGATGTCGTTTTTGGTGGGAGCGGCCTTCATCATGATCTCGGCGTCGAAGCCCGAGCCGGCGATGATGATAAAGCCGTGGCGCTTCTCGTTGCCGTCCTCGTCGAGCCAAAAGAGCTCGCCCATGTCGACTTTGACCGTGCGACCGGCACGGCAGGCCTTGGCGAGCGCCGCCGCCTCAGGGGCATTGCCGATGTTGTTGAAGAACAGGCAGGCCGTACCGGAGGGGAAGATGAGCGTGGGGACACCGCATCCGCGCATCTGATCGAGCACGTTGGAGACGGTGCCGTCGCCGCCCGAAACGACCACGCGATCAAACTCGCGCACGTCTGCCACGGCGTCCTCGGGCTCCATGCCATCGCCGATAAAGCGCATCACGACCTCGTCGCCGCCTTGCGCGAGGTCGTGCGTGAATGCGTAGATTTCATCTGAGCTGGGGCCCGATGCCGGGTTGTGGATGATAAGGCAGCGCATACTTACGTTCCCGTTCTGTGACTAACCGAGTATAGTTGTAAGGCAATGCCGATATCCTACCCGTGTTTTTCGGGCCTAACCTTATTCGATGGGTTGATATGTACATTTCCACACATCAGGCTCTACTCGACTTTTGCCAGCGCGCCCGTGAGTTTGACGCGATTGCCGTCGATACCGAGTTTTTGCGCGAGCGCACGTTCCATCCGCGCCTGTGTTTGGTTCAGATTGCCACCCCTGCCGAGAGCGTCGCGGTCGACCCTCTGGTGATCGACGACCTGTCGCCGCTGGCCGAGCTTATGGCCGACGAGAGCGTGACCAAAGTCTTCCACGCCTGCTCGCAGGATATGGAGGTTATGCTCCATACCGTGGGCGTGCTGCCGCGTCCGATTTTTGACACGCAGGTGGCCGCCGCCTTTTTGGGCGAACGCCAGCAGATTTCCTACGGCGCGCTCGTTCAGACGTTTTGCGGCGTCTCATTGCCCAAGACCGAGTCACTGACCGATTGGTCGCGCCGCCCGCTGACCGATAAGCAGATTGAGTACGCAATCGATGACGTCAAGTATCTGATCGTCGCCTATACCGAGATGATGAGCCGCCTGCGCGAGCTGGGCCGCGTGGACTGGGTGCTCGACGAGCTGCGCCCGCTGGCTGACGAGTCGCACTATCGCGCCGATCGCCACGAGGCGTTCCGTAAGGTCAAACGCATCAATTCGTGCAGCCGTCACCAGTTGGGCATCGCGCGCGAGCTCGCCGCCTGGCGCGAGGACCGCGCCGAGCGCCGCAACATCCCGCGCAAGTGGGTCATGTCCGACGATACGCTGCTGGCGCTCGTTAAGCGCAATCCCGTGCGCGTTGAGGAGTTCCGTAGCATTCGCGGTACCGACCAGTTGGGGGAGCGCGACGTGGACGGCGCGCTCATGGCCATCAAGCGCGGTGCGAGCTGCCCGCACGATCGCCTGCCGCTCATGGTGCGCGGGCATCGCCAGATTTCGCCGGAGCTTGAGAGCGTGACGGACCTGATGTATGCGCTTATTCGCTTGGTTGCCGAGCGCTCGGGGGTGGCGACCTCGGTCATTGCCTCGCGCGATGACCTGGCCGATTACATCGAGCATCCTGAGCAAAGCCCCCTGCGCGAAGGCTGGCGTTTTGAGCTTGTGGGTTCGCGCCTGGACGATCTGCTTTCCGGCAATATGGGGCTCACCGTGAAGGACGGCAAAATCGAGCTCCTGTAAGGAAGCCTAGCCGCTTGAGTGGGTAGAATGCCTCCAACGTGTAACTCGATTCGGAGGAATTCGCATGCCTTATTACTATGGATACGGCTTTGGTATCGACCCGCTGTACCTGCTGGTTGTGCTTGTCTGCACGGTGCTTGGCCTTGCCGCGCAGAGCTATATCAATTCGACGTACAAGACGTGGTCCAAGGTTCGCTCGGACGGCGACACGGGCGCCAGGGTCGCTCGCCGCATGCTTGACGCCAACGGCTGCAATGCCGTGGGTATCAAGGGTGTCGCCGGTGAGCTCACTGACCATTACAACCCGCAGGACAACAACCTGTATCTGTCGGATTCCAACCGTTCGGGCGGCTCGGTCGCAAGCGTTGCTGTCGCTTGTCACGAGGCAGGCCATGCCACGCAGCGTCAAAGCGGCTATGCCATGATGAAGGTACGTACCGCCCTCGTGCCGGTCGTCAACTTTACCCAGAACACCTGGACCATCGTGTTGCTCTTGGGCCTGTTTATGAACATCGCGGGACTCACGACCCTCGCGCTGATCTTCTTCTCGTTTAGCGTGCTGTTCCAGCTCGTTACGCTGCCGGTCGAGATTGACGCCAGCCGCCGCGCCGTGGCGTATATCGAGCAGTCGGGCATGAGTTCCAAGCAGGTCAACGGTGCCAAGAAGGTGCTGACGGCCGCCGCGCTTACCTATGTTGCCGCTGCGCTCACCTCGATTATTCAGCTGCTCTATCTTATGGCTCGCTACAACAGAAACTCCAACCGATAACAAATGGGACAGGCAGGCGCCGCGGGGATTCGTGTCCTCGCGGCGCTGTACTATGTGTTGGACTTGAATTTGCGCAGGGCCGGAGCCCTTGTGCACGATGACGAAAGGAGGCTGCGTGGCAGGCTGGAATCTAACCGGCAATGCCGTTTCCGCCGAGTTCGACGGTTCGGACGAGCAGGAGCGTAAGGAGCTCAGCGTGAGCCAGGCGGTAGAGATCGCCGCCGGTGCGCTCGATGCCATTCCGCAGCTGAGTGTCCTGGGCGAGGTCACGGGTTTCCGTGGTCCCAACGCCCGAAGCGGCCACTGCTACTTCCAGATTAAAGACGACTCGGCCGCCGTCGACTGCATCATCTGGAAGGGCGCCTATCTCAAGCGCACCTTCGATTTGCGCGACGGCATGCAGGTGAGCTTTAAGGGCAGCTTCAATCTCTATAAGGCCACGGGCCGCATGAGCTTTGTTGCCCGCTCGTTTTCGTTGGCGGGGGAGGGCCTGCTGCGTCAACAAGTGGCGCAACTGGCCGAAAAGCTACGCCGCGAGGGCCTGATGGACGAAGCGCGCAAGCGCCGCATCCCGGTGTTCTGCTCCTGCGTGGCGGTCGTCACCTCGCTTTCGGGTGCCGTAATCGACGACGTCAAGCGCACGTTGCGTCGTCGCAACCCGCTCGTCGAGCTCGTTTGCGTGGGCGCCAAGGTTCAAGGCGAGGGTGCGCCGGCCGAGCTCATTGAGGGCTTGCGCCGCGCCGCTTCCATTACGCCGGCGCCCGACTGTATTTTGCTGGTGCGCGGCGGCGGTTCCTTTGAGGACCTCATGACCTTTAATGACGAGGAGCTTGCCCGCGCGGTGGCGGCTTGTCCTGTGCCCGTGGTGACCGGCATTGGCCATGAGCCCGATACCTCGATTTGCGACATGGTGAGCGACCGACGCGCCTCCACGCCCACGGCGGCGGCAGAATCGGTGGCGCCGGCTATGACGGAGTTGGCCGATGTGCTCGAGGCGCGCCATCAGCGTCTGGGTGCCGCGATGGCATCGATGATTGGGTCGGCCCAGGTCGACCTGGAGATGCTCGATCAGCGCGGTCGCCGTGCCTGGGATACCTATACGGCTCGCTTGGGTGATGCGCTCGATGCCGCTGCGTGTCGCCCGTGCCTCAACGACCCCACATTTATGGTCGAGCGTCGCGAATCGGAGCTTGCGCTGACTGCCGATCGCCTGTCGGGCGCCATAGTACGCTCGGTCGGGACATTCCGCTCCAACTTTGAGCGCTTGCCCGAGCGTCTGATTACAAGCACCTCGGGGCTCGATGGTAAGCGCCATGCGCTCACGCTTGCGAGTTCCCGCCTAGAGCATCAAGGGCGCACGATGCTCAGCAAGCCAGCGTCCGACCTGAGCCGTGCGGCAGCGTCGCTCGATGCCCTGTCGCCGCTCAAAGTGCTTGCTCGCGGCTATTCCATCGCGTACAGCGATGATGGTGTGGCTACGAGTGCCAAGACCTTTAAGCCTGGCGACGCCATTCGCGTGCGCATGGCAGACGGCAACGTGGCAGCAACGGTCGATACGGTCGAGTAGACCGCGTTTCGCAGTGATAGACCCTTAGGAAAGGAAACAGATATGGCAGAGAAGACCCCGGTAGAGCAGCTTACGTACAAGCAGGCCTCGCAGGAGCTGGAGCTCATCATCCGCAGCCTGGAGTCGGGCGATATGGAGCTCGAGGAGTCGCTCGAGAGCTACACCCGCGGCGTCGAGCTCCTCAAAAGCCTGCGCACCCCCGCCTGTCCGATGCCGAGCAGAAGGTCTCGGTGCTCCTTAAGGACGTCGACGGCAACGACGTGCTCGCCGACGGCGAGGCCGCCAACACCGATGATAACCTTTCGTTCTAAGCATCTCGACCAAATATAATTACCTTGGTCTGTAAGAAAGGAACCAGCTATGTGCGATTGCATCTTCTGTAAAATTGCCAACCACGAGATCCCCTCGACCGTTGTCTATGAGGACGACCAGGTCATCGCCTTCGACGACCTCAACCCGCAGGCGCCGGTCCACACGCTCGTGATCCCCAAGAAGCACTACAGCGACATCGCCGACAACGTGCCTGCCGAGACCATGGGCGCCATGGCTCACGCCATCCAGGAGGTCGCCAAGGCCAAGGGACTGGAGGACGGTTTCCGCGTCATTTCCAACAAGGGTGTCAACGCCGGCCAGACCGTCATGCACTTCCATATGCACGTCCTCGGCGGCAAAAACCTGGACGAGAACCTCATCTGAGGGCGCGTAGCCCGTCGACTTGGCTGCCTTTGGAGTAATCTATGCAGCTTTCTCAACTCGAATACCTTCAAGCGGTAGCGAACTATGGCGGCGTGCGCAAAGCAGCTCGCGCCGTTCATGTGAGTCCGCAGGCTGTTTCGTCGGCAATCAAAAAGTTGGAATCTGAGTATCAGATTGTTTTGCTCGACCGATCGGCGGGGGAGGCTGTTTTGTCTTCGGCGGGCAGAGAATTTGCGCGTCGTGCACGCGTGATCCTGGCACAAGTCGACGATCTCAAAAAGTACGCTCAATCGGGGAGCGACGGCGTTTCGCCCGATGGCCACTTTCGTCTTTACGCCCCCTGCCTTCATGGGCGGGGGCGCCTTTTTGCCGAAAACTGGTATGACTCGTTTGAACGCTCGCATCCTCAGATTCACCTTGATGTGTGGCATCAGCCAACGGCTACATGCTTTGAATCACTTGTGCTTGGTATTTCGGATGCGGCCATCTCATTTGAGGAACCAAGGGACAGTGTCCTTTCTTCGAAATACTTGGGTGAAAAGGAGCTCAAGGTTCTTTCATGCCCAGCGGGTCATCAATCTGTGGGCGCCATGACCATTCGCGAGTTACTGGGCGGCCGGCTCGCTGTTCCCATTAATTTGTCACCCTGTCTCAATGCAATCAATCAATGTCCCGAAGCCCAGCTCGTCAATTTTCGCTTCCGTGATGTTGAATACGGAAGCAGGGCTCAGACTGAGTTTCTTCAAGCCGGGGGATTGATATTGAGTTTGTCTGGGTCCTCTCTCGCATCGGATGGGTCAGAAGTGAGTGAGTGCTCCATTGAAGGTTCGCGTGATGTAACCTTGCCTATCTACTTTTGCTATCGGCAAAATTCCTGGACTGATCGACACCAGACGGTTTTTCTGCACCTATTGCGTCATCTTGCTTCGTGAGATTAATTGGCTTCGAGGCATCAAGTGATTATTGACGCCTTGTAACACATAGCTGACAGCTTTGCCCTCATGCTTTTCCAAGATTCCGATTTAGATTGCTGACTCTTGGAGGGCGGAGCATGAAAAACCGTACGGTTTTGCTTTATATGACGTTCGTTTTTCTGTCGAACTTCAGCACCATCTTGTATTTTCTAACTGTCTACCTTGAGTTCGTCGGACTTTCGATGGTGGCGATTTCTAGCATGATGATTGCATATCAAGTGAGCAAGTTCATCCTTGAAGTTCCCACTGGCTATATTGCTGATAGGTTTGGACGAAAGACAAGCGGTCTCGTTGGCGTCGTGGGAATGCTTGGATACTACGCCGCCCTGCTTCTCGTCCGTTCTCCCCTGCTTTTAATCGGTGCGTTCGCTCTCAAGGGTTTTGCCGTTGCGTGTGTGAGCGGATCCATCGAAGCGATTTACATTGACAGCGTCTCTCAGGACCAGCTCGTAAGACTTAATGTCGTTGAGCGATTTGTTTTCTATGCCTCTTATGCCATCTCCGCTTGCGTGGGCGGTTTCATTTCGTCTGTCGGTGCATATCTCATTGGTCTTTCGGCAGATATCATCGCAATGGTGTTGACGTTGCTTGTCGTTGTCTGCATTCCTGAGATGCGAAGAGGGGGCACTGCGACGACACCTGAACATGGGATTAGCCCGAAGATGATCGGTGCCGCTATTGCGGGTAATGGCATTCTTCGTTCAGCGTTCATCATGGACTGTTCTCAGGCATTTGCTTTTGTCGCCCTGGAAGACTTTTTCTCACTGCTGCTTGCGGGTCGCGGAATGAATGCCGTCGCTTCGGGTGTGACCATTGCGGTCCAGCTCCTTGTCTCGGCCTCCATGGGACTTATTGTGCCCTGTGCGATTGCTCATGTCGACAAGGGCCGCTTTGCGCGTATTTGCGGCATCGTGCGCCTTTTCCTGACAGCTTTGTTTTTGATTCCCCTTACTCCGGCTAATTTGCTGCCCGTGTTCTATGTGCTGCAGACGGTTGCGTACTCGTTATTTGCTCCAATTAAATACTCAATTTTTCAAAAGGCAGCCGATTCTTCGATGCGCTGTTCACTGATTTCGGTTCAAAGCCAGATGGTGGCGGTGGGTGCCGTTCTTTTCTATCTGCTCAACGCTGTGTTGAGTAGCGTTGCGGGCATTCGAGTCGTATTGCTTGTCGCGCTCGGGATTTCTTCCCTTGTGTATATCCCCGCGCTCTTTCGTCTTACACGCCAAAGGTCATGAGTATTTGGGCACCGATAACTTATATATCAACGCAATAAACCCGAGCGCGAGGGCGTTTGGGTTTATTATTGAAGCGTATGTAACCTGGCGGCGCCACACCGCCTGTTAGTAGGGAGACACATGAACGTTCTGGTCGTCAACGCAGGATCTTCGACCCTTAAGTATCAGGTCATCGATACCAAGTCCCACAAGGTGTCCGCAAAGGGCTCCTGCGAGCGCGTCTGCTTTACCGGCGGCACCTTCACCCACGCTGCCAACGGCTCCAAGAAGGTGACCGAGAACATCGAGTTCCCCGACCACAAGGTCGCCATCGAGGTCGTCCTGAAGGACCTTGAGGCCAACGGCGTCAAGATCGAGGGTATCGGCCACCGTATCGTTCAGGGCGGTTGGTACTTCGGTGATTCCTCCCTCGTCGACGAGGACGTCCTCGCCAAGATCCGCGAGGTTGCTCCGCTCGCCCCGCTGCACAATAACCCCGAGGCCAACGTTATCGAGTACTGCCTGGAGCAGTATCCCGACCTGCCCAACGTCACGGTCTATGACACCGCTTTCCACTTCAACATGCCCGAGGTCGCCAAGACTTACGCTCTGCCCAAGGATGTTTGCGACAAGCTGCACATCCGTAAGTACGGCGCCCACGGCACCAGCTACCGCTACATCTCCAAGAAGGTCGCCGAGATGACCAACGGCGGGGCCCGCAAGGTCGTCGTGTGCCATATCGGCTCCGGCGCTTCCCTGTGCGCCATCGAGGACGGCAAGTGCATGGACACCACCATGGGCTTGACGCCGCTCGACGGCGTCATGATGGGCACCCGCTGCGGCTCCATCGACCCGGCTACCGTGTGCTACCTGCAGCGCGAGGGCGGCTACACCTTCGACGAGGTCGACGAGATGATGAACAAGAAGTCCGGCCTTTTGGCTGTGACCGGCGGCAAGACCAACGACTGCCGCAACGTCGAGGAGCTCGCTGCCGCTGGCGACCCCGAGGCTCAGCTCGCCTTCGACATGTTTGTCTACAAGATTGCCGCCAAGGCTGCCGAGATGGCCACTTCTATGTGCGGTATGGACACCCTGGTCTTTACCGCCGGCATCGGCGAGCACGCTCCGGCCGTCCGCGCCGGCGTTGCCGACCGTCTGGCCTTTATGGGCGTCAAGATGGATCATGCCCGCAACGCCCTGCGTGGTGACGGCGCTTGGTGCCTGTCTGCCAAGGATTCCAAGGTTAAGATTTTCGTTATCCCCACGGACGAGGAGTTCATGATCGCTTCCGACGTCGAGCGCATCGTCAACGGCAAGTAATTGCAAAAGGGGAGGGGCTGGACGACCGAGCGCCGTTCGGCCCCTCTTTTGTGCTCGTTGGGCGATATGCCTGATAGTTATTTATTAAGTTGTGATAACTTCTTATTAACATGCGGCCGCCTTAAGGGGTCTGCGCCGACCGTATCGCACTGCAAAGGAGTCTCATGAACGTACTTGTTGTCAACGCCGGTAGCTCAAGCCTTAAATATCAGCTTTTGGATACCGATACCCGCGAGGTTTTCGCCAAGGGCAACTGCGAACGTATCGGTTCGGACGTGGGCATCTTTGGCCACTCCGAGAACGGTGGCGCCAAGCAAACCGAGGAGGCCCCCTTCCCGGATCACCGTTCGGCTATCGCACGCGTGCTCGAAGAGCTCGAGAAGACCGACTTTACAATCGATGGCATTGGGCATCGTATTGTTCAGGGTGGCTGGTACTTTGACGATTCCGCGGTCGTTGACGATGAGGTCATGGCTAAGATCCTCGAGGTGGCACCGCTTGCCCCGCTACACAACTACGGCGAGGCAGCGGCAATCGAGTATTGTCGCGAGAAGTATCCGGAGCTGCCCAACGTGGCCGTCTTCGACACCTCGTTCCACATGACTATGCCCGAGGTCGCCTACACCTACGCCCTGCCCAAGGACGTGCGTGACAAGTATCACGTGCGCAAGTACGGCGCCCACGGCACAAGCCACCGCTATGAGTGGATGATGGCCAAGGAGATCCTGGGTTCGCGCTGCCACCGTCTGCTTTCGTGTCATCTGGGCAACGGCGCTTCGCTCGCCGCCATCGAGGACGGTGTATGCCGCGATACCACGATGGGTCTCACGCCGCTCGACGGCCTGATGATGGGCACCCGTTGTGGTTCCATTGACCCGGCTACCGTGTGCTACCTGCAGCGCGAGGGCGGCTACAGCTACCAGGAAGTCGATGACATGATGAACAAGCAGTCTGGTCTGCTTGCCATCTCGGGCATCTCCAACGACGCCCGTGACATCCGTACGCGCGCCTCCGAGGGCGACGAGCGCTGCCTGCTCGCCTTCGATATGTTCGCCTACAAGGCCATGCAGCAGGCCGGCTCCATGATTGCCTCCATGGCGGGCGTGGACACCATTACCTTTACCGCCGGCATTGGCGAGAACGACTGGTCGATCCGCAAGGCTTTCTGCGACTGCTTCGAGTGGCTGGGCGTGCGCATCGACAACAACAAGAACCGCGAGGCCGTGGGTAACGGCCCGCAGGTCATCAGCGCCGCCGGCTCTTCCGTCACGGTCATGGTCATCCCCACCGACGAGGAATACATGATCGCCCACGACGTCGAGCGTCTGACCGCGAATAACTAGTGCGTTCGCTTGCGATTGAACGAAAGGCCTCCTGAGCAGCAGCTCAGGAGGCCTTTTTGCTAGCAGGCGGAAATTCCAGTCCCAAAGTGATCATCACCAGTAACGCCTGCGCTCCCAGCAATGACACCCATCCATTCAGATCCTCAGCCCCAGCTCGTAGCCAAGCCGCCGTCCACTCCAGATGCTCTGAATGCTTCGTAGCAGTAGAAGGCCGTACGGGCTAACCCCTGAAAACATTCCGCACTGATATTGTCTGTATTGAAGACGTCGATGATGCACCCGTATACCATTGACGTCGACACCATCAGATGCGGACCGCGCGGTGACCCCACATTCCGCTGGCGCCCACAGGGCTGCCCTCGTTTCCTGACATGTCCCGCGCGGGCCGCGGCGAGCCGAGACCGCCGCATGACCTAATAGGAGCATGGAGCGATACCGCGGACCCGAACAACCGCATTCTATCGCGCCCCGTCAGTGTGCCGTCTGCCCGGTCCAGGCGAGCACGGAAAGAACGGAGCGAGACATGAGAACCGAATCGACACCCGGCGCCCGCGGGCCGGTCTTCTGCGGGGTCGACACCCACGCCGACTCGCACTGGCTGTGCGTCCTCGACTGGAGGGGCCGCAAGGTCCTGTCCCGCCAGTTCCCCGCCGACGCGGCGGGCTACGAGGCGCTCGCCGGGGCGATCGCGGCGGCCGGGGAGCCGGCCTGCGTCGCGATGGAGGGGACGTCGTCCTACGGGGCGGGCCTCACCAGGCACCTCGCGTCGCTGGGGATGCCCGTGCGCGAGGCGCTCTCCCCGGCGAGGATGCAGAGGAGGCGCCCGGGGCAGGGAAAGTGCGACGAGGCGGACGCGGAGAGGGCCGCCCGCGCGGCGATGTCCGGCTCGAAGCTCGGGACCCCCAAGAGCCAGGACGGGTGGGTCGACGGGGTGCGCTGCATGCTCGCGGCGCGCTCCGGGGCGGTGAAGGCGCGGACCTCGGCGATAAACACCGCGAGGTCGCTGCTCACCACCGCGCCGGAGGGGCTCAGGTCGAGGTTCCGCGGCATGGGAGGGCCGAGGTGTTAGCGCTACTGTAAAAACAACCATTTTGACCAACGCTCAACAACCAATCATG
>UREM01000021.1 GCA_900546775.1 uncultured Collinsella sp.
TGCCCTTTGGAAACCCCTCTCGGCGGGCGGGCCCTGCGGTGACGTTGCTGACTTTTCTCCCGTGTGGATGATAAAGGCTGAGGGAAAGTGTGTGAGTCGGTCGAGCATTTGCTCGGCCGACTCTTTTTTGTGGGAAAATACCTGCTCAGTTTTGATTTATGGTGCTGGGAGGCGCTTGTGGGCAAGGCTAAGGCTAAAGCGAAGAAAAAGACGACGGGGGCGCGGGCTAAGCGCGATCGTCGTCGGAAGCTCGCGACCGAGGCTCCCGCGTCTGCCGAGGAGCTGCTGGCGAGCGTGCCGGGACTCGACGCGCTGCAGGACGTTCCGGCGTTCGATGACCTGCCGGTCGATGAAGCTCAGCAGGCTGCCTTTGATGATTTCTGCGCACATGCCGAGGAGCCCGAGCAGATGCAGCTTGGCGCCGTGGTGCGCTTGGATCGTGGGTTTCCGCTGGTGGCGACTGCCGACGATACCTTCCGCGCCGAGCATGCCGTGGGATTTGCCAAGTCGCGCGGTGGGGACGAGGTCCTGCTGCCTGCCGTGGGCGATCGTGTGGCGGTGCGCCGCGCTCCCGGGCACGATATGGGCGTGATTGAATGCGTACTGCCGCGCCGTACGAGCTTTGAGCGTTGGCGCGGCCGTGCCCGCGGAGAGCGCCAGGTGCTCTGCTCCAACGTGGATAGCGTGCTAATCGTGCAGGCGCTCGGTGCCGGCGAGGTGCTGCTCGACCGTGTGGCGCGCTCGCTGGTGTTGGCGCTCGACTGCGATGCCGAGCCGGTGGTGGTGCTCACCAAGGCTGACCGCTGCGATGCCGGGGAGCTCGAGCGCGATCTGGACCGCGTGCGCCGTCTGGTGGGTCCGGACGTGTGCGTGATCTTGACGTCTTCTGCCGAGGGCCGCGGTCTGGACGAGGTCCGTGCCTGCGTGCCTGCCGGGAGCTGCGCCATGATTCTGGGCGAGTCGGGTGCCGGCAAGTCGACGCTGCTCAATGCACTGCTGGGCCACGATACGTTGGCGACCGGCGGTGTGCGCGAACGCGACGACCAGGGCCGTCACACTACCGTCGCGCGCGTGATGGTGGCGCTGCCGGGCGACGCCGGCGTGATCGCCGATGCCCCGGGTCTGCGCAGTTTGCCGCTCGTGGGTCACGAGCGGGGTCTGGCACGCGCCTTCCCCGAGATTGTCGAGGCATCGCGTGCGTGCCGGTTTGGCGACTGCACGCATACCCACGAACCGGGTTGCGCCGTTCGCGAGGCCGAGGACGCCGGGCAGATCGACAGCCTGCGTCTGGAAACTTTCCAAAATCTGGCGTCATCCATGCGCGTGAGCGCTCAAATGCTCGATCCCGATGTCCATCTGTAATTGATTTTTCCTATGACAGCCGTCTCCCAACTGTTCGGGAGACGGCTTTTTTGCTGCGGAAAAGCCTCGAAACATGCAGTTTGCTGACGTGCTGACCAAAACCTTGCCACGAGCTTGACGGGCTGGTCAGCTTTTGGTCAGCGATTGGTTTGACATCGAAAACCAAGATTGCGATTGCGCCGCTTTGCACTCTGGCCGCCCAGACAATGGTGGTACGGGCATTCGCCCGGCACTGCCATGAGAGGAGCGGCCGTGAACAAGAGCAAGCGCATCGCCATCAGTCTGGTCGCGGGCGTGCTCGCTGCTCTGCTCTGCATGGTTTACGGCTCGTCGATCCGCTCGCAAGCCGAACAGGTCCAGGCTGAGACCTTGGCCAAGTACGGTGGCGATCGCGTCGAGGTATGCGTCGCGGCGCGCGATATCGATGTGGGTGAGACCCTCGATGAGACCAATGTCATAACCCAGGAATGGCTGACGAGTCTGCTGCCGCGTGACGCGGCGACCGAGCTGCGCCAGGTGCGCGGCGACGTGACGACTTCGCGTATTCCCAAAAACGCCGTGATCTGCAATGTCTACACCAAGGCCGAGAGCCGCAAGCTCGAGGTGCCTAAGGGCAAGGTTGCCGTTTCGGTGGCGGTCGATGCCGAGCACTCGGTCGGCGGTGCCACGGGCGTGGGCAGCTACGTGGACGTGTACGTGCAAAAGGACGGCGTGACCGATCGGCTGTGCGGCGCGCACGTGATCGATACCAGTGAGGATTCCGGTGCCACGCGCGAGGGCAAGATCGAATGGGTGACGCTGGCGGCTGACCCCGAAGACGTCAAGGAACTGCTGGGAGCCTCGGGCAAGGGAACGGTCAGCTTGACGATTCCCGCCACGGCGCGCGGCAAAAAGAGCGGAGGCGACGAGTGATGAAGGCGATCTGGCTTGCGTGCTGCGCGTGCGGCGATTACGGGCTGTTGCAGCGGGAAGTCGAGGGCCGTGATGCGGGTGCACAGGTGCTTCGCGTGGGTGACCTGGACGGGCTGGTTTCCATGGCGCGGGCGTTTCCGTCGCGCCGCGGGGCTGCCATCATCGCGGCGTCTCTGTTTGATACCGAAGATGTGCGCAAGACTGTTGCGCGCCTGACGGCCGAAGGCCGCGTGAGTCGCGTGGTCGTGTTGATAGAAGCGCTCGATCCGTCGGATATCGAGGGGCTGTTTCGCGCGGGGGCGACCGAGGTCATCGCTGCACACAGTATATGCGGCAACGGGCGCGCGGGCGAGGGAGCGGTTGATTCCGATCGGCGCATGACGATTGAGCCCGATGCTTTTGTTGATAGGGAACCCGGGGCGCCTCGCGCTACAAGAGGCCCGCGTGTTGATGATTATGGAAAAGCGGAAGCCGAGCATGGTCGGCGCCCCCGGAACCCCCTTGTATGCGATGACGCTGGAGGGCCGGCGCAGCATGCTGGCGACTCCCCGGCTGTAGATATGGGATACGTGCACGGCGTGAATCTGGTGGATGAACTCGACGAAGTTGAGGGCTTTGCCGGGTGCGGCGAGTTGTCGCTAATGCAGCATGAGCAGATTGCGCAGAACGAGCCTGCCTCGCAGACCGAACAAGCTGCCATGCCGGCTTGGACGCAGCGTGTGGTTGCGGCGGGGGAGACGGGGGCGCTGCCACCGACGCCCGCCCCGCCGCCTCCGATGCCGCCGGCAGACGCTGCCGCTCCGCCGCATCGAGCTCCGGTCATCTGCGCTATTTCGGGTTCGGGCGGTTGCGGCAAGTCGACGATCGTTGCCACCATGGCACACACATCGTCGCTGTTGGGCTTGCGTGCCGCCGTGCTCGACCTGGACCTGATGTTTGGAAACCTTTACGACTTGTTAGGCGTCGATGCTCCGCGCGATATGGCGGCACTTATCGAGCCGTCGGCGGCGGGCACGCTCACCGAGCCGGATATCGTAGCCACATCGATGCGCGTGGCGCCGGGCGTTACGCTCTGGGGTCCCGTCGCGGCGCCCGAGCAAGCTGAGCTCATGGCGCGTCCGGTGGAGCTACTGCTTGATGTTCTGCGTCGCGAATCCGACGTGGTCTTTATCGATACCTCGGTCTTTTGGGGCGACGCCGTGGCGGCTGCGGTGGCGGCGAGCGACCGTTGCCTGGTCGTTGGCGATGCGGCGGTGTCGTCCGCGACATCGGCGTCGCGCGTCATCGAACTGGCAAGTCGAGTAGGTGTGCCGCGCACGCGCATGAGCGCCGTGTTCAACCGGTTCGGTGCGCGCGGGGCAGACGAGGACGTCGCCATGCGCTTTGAGATTGCCTGTGCGTTGAGCTCCAAGATTCGTATCGCCGATGGCGGGCAGGATCTCGCCGCGCTCATGGCGTTTGGACGCGCTGACGAGGCGGTGGGGCAGACCAGTGCTTTTGCGACTAGCATGCGCGAGGCCACGCGCGAGATGCTCGTGGAACTGGGGTGCGCCGTCGGCCCTTGGGGCGATATGGTCGCCGACCGTGCAACGCGTACCGAACGCCCGCGTATCCGCCTTCCCTGGTTGCGCGAGGGTGATCAGCGATGAGCCTGCAAACGAGGATTAAGGCTGCCGGCGCTGCAGCGGCGGCAGCGCCTGTAGATGCGGGGCGTCGCCGCGCGGTGAAACGACGCACCAAGCGCGCCGTGATGGACCGCATGGGTTACGACGAAGTGGCGCGTATCAGCGCCTATATCGACCCGGCACTTGCCCGCTCGGAATTGCGTCCTGCGGTGGAGGCGGCGCTCAATGTTGAGGAGCCGACCGATCTCGCGACGCCCGAGCGCGAAACCATCATCGACGAGATTTTGGATGACGTGGTGGGCTTGGGGCCGTTGCAGCCGCTCATCGAGGACGACACCGTTACCGAGATCATGATCAACGGCTGCCGCTCGGCTTTCTTTGAACGCGGCGGCGTCTTGTACCCCATCGAGCATGCGTTTGAGGATGATGAACAGATCCGTGTGCTTATCGACCGCATCATCTCGCCACTTGGCCGCCGTATCGACGAGCGCAGCCCCATCGTCAACGCCCGCCTCAAAACGGGCTATCGCGTCAACGCGGTGATTCCGCCTGTGGCGATTGACGGACCGATTCTCACCATCCGAAAGTTCTCGGACCGTATCTGCTCGCTGGACGAGCTTGTGGGGCTGGGGTCGCTGCCGCTTTGGTATGCGCAGCTGCTGTCGTGCGCGGTGTCGCTGCGACAGGACCTGGCGGTTGCGGGAGGCACGGGATCTGGTAAGACCACCCTGCTCAACGCGTTGTCATGTGAGATTTCCACCGGCGAGCGCATCGTGACGATCGAGGACTCTGCCGAGCTCAAGTTTGCGCATCATCCGCACGTGGTGCGCCTAGAGGCGCGCGAGGCTTCAATTGAGGGTGAAGGCGCGGTGACGATCCGCGACCTGGTAACTAATGCCCTGCGCATGCGCCCCGACCGCATCGTGGTGGGCGAGGTGCGCGGTGCCGAGTGCTGCGACATGTTGCAGGCCATGAACACGGGCCACGACGGGTCGCTCACCACACTTCATGCGGGTTCAGAACAGGAGACCGTGGTGCGTCTGACGTTGCTTGCACGTTATGGCATCGACCTGCCGAGTGAGCTCATCGAGGAGCAGATTGCCATGGCGCTCGACGGTATCGTGATGTCCGAGCGCCACGCCGATGGCAGGCGCTTCGTCTCCTCGTATTCGGGGGTGCGACGCGCCGCATCGGGCGGCGTAGAGCTCGAGCGCTATGTGACGTTCGATGCCGCCGAGCGCACCTGGACGCTTGACCGCGAGCCGCCGTTTATCGCAGAAGGCCTGCGGTCGGGGACGCTCACACAAGAGGAGGTGGACGAATGGAGATCGCTGTGCCCCTCGTCGTAGGGGGCTTGGCAGGGCTTTCTGTCGCGACGGCGTGCGGGGCGGAACCTCGTGTGCCGCAGGTACCGCCGGCGGAGCTGGCACGTCAGGCGCTCGAGACGGTGGCAGAGAAGCTGCCGCGTGAGCTGGTGAAAAACGATCTGCTGAAAAAGATCGCCCGTTCGTGGGCATCGCTGGCTCCGGCGCATCGCCTTGGCCTCGTGATCGAGGATGCTTCGGGATGTTTGGCGTTTCTGCTGCTATCGAGCGGTGTCTGCTGCGTTTTACTAACGATGGTGTCGTTATCGCCCCTCGGATTTGCCTTGGGACTTGTTGCTCCGTTTGCCGTTGGTGCCGCTCGGGATGGCTTTGAGAGCCGGCGCGAGCAACACGATGCAGAAGAGGCAATGCCCGAGGCGTTTACCGCACTTTCCATGTCGCTTGCCTCGGGACATTCGCTGGCCCAGGGCATGCGCTTTGTGGGCGCTCATGCGCAAGAGCCAGTGCATAACGAGTTTTTGCGGGTGGCGGCGGCGATCGATTGCGGCATCTCGGCGACCGACGCGCTCGATGACTTGCTCGTGCGTATCGACGCCCCCGGTCTTTCGCTTGTGACCTTGGCGCTTAAGGTGTCTCAGCGCACCGGCGCTCCGCTTGCCGACTTACTGTCCGAGGCGTCGAGCATGGTGGGGGAGCGCATTGAGCTCAAGCGCCGCCTGGATGTTAAGACGTCGCAGGCTCGCATGTCTGCGCATATGGTCGCGGCGATGCCGGCGGGCATGTGCGCGGTGTTGGCGCTGCTTTCGGCAGTTTTTCGTCGCGGTCTTGCGACGCCTGCCGGCGCGGGCGCTGTGGTGCTGGGTCTTGCCCTCAACGCCGTTGCCCTGGTGGTTATCCGGCGCATTATGCGGGTGGAGCTATGAGCGCCTCGGTTGCAGTTGCGGCTTGCCTGTGCGCCCTGAGTGTATTTGTCGCGACGGGTTTTGATCGGGCGGATGCACGCAAGATCGCAGGGGCCTGCAAGCGCGAGGCGGTGCTGGTCGCTGCCGCTGGTCGCTCGGTGGTCGATGCTCTGACCGCGCGAGTGAAGGGCGCGGTTGGAGCGGGCGGCCCGGCGCGAGTGTCGCTCGGCGAAGTGTCCGAGATGATCGATGTTGTGCGCTTGGGTCTTTCGGCCGGTCTTTCGTTTGATGCGGCGCTTGAGATTTTCTGCGCCAACCGCCGGTCAGTGCTGGCTCTTCGCCTTGAGCGCGCCTGCATGGCGTGGCAGGTGGGCGTGGGCACGCGTGAGGACGAGTTGTTGGCCGCCGCGCGCGATCTGGACGTGCGAGCGCTCGAGACCTTTGCCATCACGGTGGGGCAGGCGCTCGCCCTGGGTGCCCCACTTGCCGAGACGCTGGCCGCTCAAAGTCGCGAGATCCGTGCGGCTCATCGCGCCGCGGTCGAGCGCGAGATCGAGCGTGCGCCCGTCAAGCTGTTGATTCCCACCGGCACGCTCATCTTGCCGGCGTTGCTTCTGTCCATATTGGGCCCGCTGCTGGGAGCAGGCGGGATGATGTAGGGAGGAATACATGAACACGATGGTCGAAGTTGCTGACAAGGCTTGGAGCTGGGCTTTTTGCCGGGCGATTCACACTCGCCAGCATGCCAAGGAGCTGTTGCAGGAGGAGAGCGCGCAGGGTACCACCGAGTACGCCATTTTAGTGGGCGTACTTGTGGTGATCGCGATTATTGCCATCGTTGCATTTAAAGGCAAGGTTAAAGAGCTATGGGATGCGATCAGCGAGGGCATCAACAGCCTGTAGAGGGCGAGCGCCCCATCGGGGTGCTGCTGGTGTTTGCTTGCCTGACCGTGGCGATAGCGGTGGTGCTTTGGGGGCTTAACGCCGCGCGGCAGCAGCGTCCTGGGACCGCCTCCGATTTGGGCTCAGATTCGGCGGTGGCGTCTCAAAAAGATGAGATGCGAGATGCGGACGATTCGGATGTCGCTGTCACGGCGCAAACCTTTCTGCGGGCGCTCGACAAGCGGTCTGGCACTGCGACGGATTCGCCTGAGGGCAACGCGATTGCGGTCCGGCTTGCATGGTCCGAGGACCGACCGATGACCGAAGCGGCAGCGGATATGCTGCGTGCCTATCGCGAGGTACCCACGGCACAACTTGCTCTGAGCGGCTATCTCGATATCAAGGGCAACGTGTGGGGCGCTATCGTGCGCGACGGACGCGGCTGGGTCGATATGGTGACGGTTGCCGCGGATACTGGCGATGCTTCGTGTCGTCTGCGCGCCGTGCGCCTGAGCCCGCAGGCAACGGACTCAAAGGAGGGATCGTGAAATGCATGATGTCCTGCGTGAGGAATCTGCCCAGGCGACGGTCGAATACGCCATCGTCACGGTGGCGCTGTTATCGATCGTGCTGGCGATTGCGGGGCTTTGGCGTGCTGGCACCGATGGGCGCTTGGCGGCGCTGGTCGAGCGGGCGGCGTCTCACGGCGTCACCTCGACATCGGTTGTCGACGCTGCTGCGGGTGCTGAGGACATCGCGCTGTATTGATATCGCGCGCGAGGACCGGGCGCAGTCTACGGTCGAGGCCGCTTTTTTGCTGCCGACGTTTCTGACGCTCATCCTTCTCGCACTGCAACCGGCGTGTCTGCTCTATACGCGCGCGGTCATGGAGTCTGCCGCCGCCGAGACCGCGCGGCTCATGACCACGACGACGGCGGAGGACGACGATCTTAAGGAGTTCACCCGCCGCCGACTTGCCGCAGTGCCCAACGTTTCGATCTTTCATGCCGGCGGGCCGTTGTCGTGGGATATCGAGCTTGGCCGGGTCGGTGCGGGTGGCGCCTCGTCCGTGTCCGTTTCCGGCGAGGTCAAGCCGTTGCCTGTGATCGGTGCGTTTGCGCAGGCTATGGGTGGTACCGCCGAGGGCGGCTACGTTGAGCTCAAGGTCGATGTCTCGTATCAATCGCGTCCCGAATGGCTGGAGGGAGATTATGATTCGTGGATTGCTGCATGGGATTAAGCGTTTCTGGTCTAGACGCGTTTTGACGCACCGTCCGAGCTGCCATCGCAAGCGAGGCGGCTTTATGGGTCGAGCCGGTGTCGATCTGTTTATCGAAGACGGCGCCTATACCACGCTTTCTTCTGCCGTGGTCATCCTAGTGGTGCTCACATTGTTGTTTTCGTCGACCGCGGCGATATGGAGCATGTCGCGTGCCGGGGACACCCAGGTGGCGGCCGATAGCGGCGCGCTGGCGGGTGCCAACGTAGTGTCGTCCTATCACACGGCTGCCACGGTGGTTGATGCGAGTATCTTGAGTCTGGGGCTGGCGGGGTTTGCCACGATCGGGACGGGCCTGGTCGCCATCCTCATCCCGGGTGCCGAGCCGGTTGCCGGCAATATGGTCGACACCGGGATCGAGATCATTAAAACGCGCAACAAGTTTGCCAAAAGCGCATCGGAAGGCTTACAGAAAATCGAGACGGCTCTGCCGTATCTGATCGCCGCGCGTGCCACGCAGGCGGTGTCGGCGCAGGATACCGATAGTGTGACCTATACCGGTACGGCGCTTGCCGTGCCCAGGACATCCGAGTCGGACTTTGCTGCGCTCAAAGGGTCAGAGATCTCGACCGATACCATTAAAGACACATCAGATGATTTAGAGCGTGCGGCCGAGGAGCTGCGGAAGGCCTCGGAGGAGACGGCGAAGGCAAAGGAGCGCGCTTGGCTGGCGGATTGTGGTGGGTCTGACAAGGGCTCGGTCGGCAGCTGTTCTTGCATGTGGGAGCGTGCGAAAAGCCTAACGGATCTCTCCGGTGTTCAAAATCCGCATTACTCATCGAGCGTTACGTGGGAGCCCCAAGTTGCCCTTGATCGCGCGAAGGACTACTACCATTGGCGTCTGACAAATGAGAAGCCCCGCGGCTCGAGTGTCGAGATGAAGGCAGAGTCTGCGGCGCGTAAGGCGTTTTATACCTATGCGAACGCGGAGGTCGATCGGGCATATATAACCGAGAACGGAGACAGGGTTTCCTCCTATATTCCGCTGCTGCCGCGCAACTCTGATGAGGTTCGGGCGACGGAACTCTATACCGATGCGGTGTGGCCGACGAGCGTAAACGATGACAAGGCGTATCTGCATTACGGGACGACCTGCCCCAACTATAAGAAAGGGACGCCGAGCGGATTTGCTTCGGTTGCCGATTACGATGGACAGGATAAATGCAGCAAATGCCATTTTGGCGTTTTGTCGCTTGGTGCTGTTGCGGCGCCTTCAACCTCTATCGAAAACGGCTTCGAGTATCACTTTGACAAGTTTAAAGACGCCCTGGAGGACTACGTCGACTGTCGCAACAAGGAGCTCGAGCTCGAGCGTCAGACCGAGGACGAAGCCGACCGTGCGGGCAATGCGTTCGATACCGCCATCAAAGAACTTTCCGGTGAGCGTCCGCGTATCGCTCCGCCCGGTCGCAACGGCGTGGTTGCCTTTGCGGTTTCGGGTGCCATCTCGAGCCCCGATGAGCTCAACTCTTCGTTTAACACGGCAGTCAGGCTTGGCGATCGCGGTGCCATCTCTGCCGCGGTGCTGGCGCCCGATGGGGCGACGGCGCAAAACAACGTGCTTTCGCGATTTTTCTCGACATTGAAGGAACGCTCGGGTGGCGTTGCCGGCGTACTCGATGGCGTCATGGATGTCTGGGGACGGCTGCTTGTGGGATACGGAGACATCCAAGGTTCGGCCGACGAACTTATGGACGAGATGATTAAAGGCCTAGGAGGGGGCAGCGGCGCGTTGGGCTCCATCGCATCGTGGCTCGGCGATACCGTTTCGGCGTCCGTGGCGGCGTTGGGTCTGGAGCCGTGCGACTTGCGCCTGCGAAAGCCGGTGCTGACCGATTCCGCCAACGTCATTAAGAGTCCGGGGTCTGACATTGCTGGTTTCTCTCAAGCGCAAGACAAGCTGCGAAGTATTCCGTTGGGCGTGACCGATCCCAAGGCGCTTTGCGAGGCGTTGGAATATCAAGTCGAACGCACCATTAGCGGCACGGTGTTCACGCTTGCGGAGATTCCTCTGCCCGGCGGCGGCTCCATCCCGCTCACCGTCGATGTCGCCACGCTGGTTGGCGCTCTGGGCGGTGGGTCGTAATGAGTATCCGCATGCGTCTGCGCGAGGAGCGCGCCCAAGCGACGGTGGAGATGGCAGTGGTTACGCCCGTTTTGCTGGTGCTGGCACTCATCGTGTACAACGTCATGATCTTTGCCAGCGCTGTCGCGCGCTTCGACCGCGTGGTGCCCGACATCGTGTTGGCGCACGCCGTGGCGTCGGAGGGGGAGGGCGACGAAAGCTCTGCCGATGCCTCGGCGACGGTTCAGACTCAAATTCTGAATGCCATGGAAGGCTATGGCTTGCAGATCGAAGTGTCGAGCGAGCAAGGCGCGGAGGCATCGGATGGTGGCCTGCTCTCCCTATCCGGTACGTTTAGGACCTACACCTGCACCATGCACTATGAGCCGTGGCCGACTTCTCTCAGCATCGCTGGCGTTACGCTGGGGGCGCCGACAACGTTGTCGCACGAGCGCGCGGTGACGGTCGATCCATGGCGTCCGGGGGTGGTCATGTGACCGCGGTCTCGTCCTACATCGCGTACGCGCGGGCGCTCAACAGGCTGGGTTGGACGCCGGCCGAGTTTGTGGTGGCGGAGTCGTTTGCCGTGCGCCTGCGCGGCATGCTGGGACGGTGTCCGGTTGCCGCCAACGGTCTGCCGCTCGTCATGGCGTTTCCACGCTGCTCTTCGGTCCATACGTGTTTTATGGCCTATCCCATCGACATCGCCTTCATCGATCGCGACGGCAATATCCTCGCGCGCTACGAAAGCGTTCGTCCTTGGCGCACGTGCTCCTGCCCCGGCGCCTGGGCCGTACTAGAGCGTCCTTCAATCATTGTTTCGATCCCTGCTCTCCAACGCGTGCCGGCTTAAGAATTGGCGACAGCGGACTTTCGTCATACGAAATTGGGTAAGATGGAGGAGAAGATGCATGGATGTTGAGATCCATCCCAACGCTAAAAAGCACCTGACGGAAAAGCAGGTGCTTAGCGCTTGGCTTGCGGTTACTGAGTGCATTCGTCGCGAGTCGAAGGACGAGCCGCCGAGATGGCTTGCGATTGGATGGCTCCCAGACGGACGAAGCGTGGAGCTTGTCGCGGTCGAGCTTGTCCGTGGGTGGCTTATCATTCATGCCTTGTCTCCAGTCCAGAAGAAATTTTGGCAGGAGATTGAACAGGCTCGGCAAAGGGGTCGATGATGGGCAAGACGTATACGGCCGCTAATGGTCAGGTTGTAACGGATGAAATGATTGACGCGTGGTGCGAGTCGTACGAGCGCGGAGAGTTTCCGGATGGCGAACACACCGTTGGTGGGATCGTGCATGGACGGCCCCCACTCTCAGGTGAGGGGACGGCAACGCTGTCAGTCAAGATTCCTCTGGGAATGAAGGAGGCCATTCGTCGACGGGCGGCTGCCGAGGGGATGACGCCAAGTGAGTTTGCCCGTGCGGCTCTGAGCGAAAAACTTCTTGCTGCCGGCTGATGTCTCTGACGTGCCGATTTATAGAACCGAGGCTGTGCTCAAAAACTTTTTTAAAATTCTCGGTTGACCGGAACGCGTCCTTGGTTATACTAATCAAGCCTTGAAACAAGGCACACCTCAAATGGCTGGGTAGCTCAGTTGGTAGAGCAGAGGACTGAAAATCCTCGTGTCAGGGGTTCGATTCCCTTCCCCGCCACCTTGAATTGACTAGGACCTCTGCAAAGGGGTCCTTTTCTTTTATCGAGGGCTCTGCGGAAACTGCGTCCCGGAATCCGGCGTCAGAATGGGACGTGCTTTCCTTTTGCAGCCTTTGGCGGAAACTGCATCCCAGATCCCGCGCTCAGAACGGGATGCATTTTCCGGTTGAGGCCTCGAACGGAAAGCGCATCCCAGTCTTTTGCGAAAAACGGGATGCGCTTTCCGGCGCTTACTTCCGACGTGCGTGCACATCTCGGCGCACCAGCTCGTGCCCACCTGTCCCAGACATTCCTCCCACTTTCGCGTCACTTTGCAGACCGTTCGGTCGTCTGTCCGCACACGCGGGTATACTCAAAACGATACTTTTCCTATGCAATACGATGCAGGCTCGGCCTGCACGATCCGAAGGGGGCAGTGATGGAGAGGATACTCGGCGTTAATCTCTCTGGCTGGTTTATTCCCGAGCCCTGGGTGACCCCGTCGCTCTATGCGGCGACCGGAGCATCCAATGCAGCTGAGCTGCAGGAGGCCATGGGCACCGCTGCCTATAACGAGCGCATGCGCCGTCATTACGAGACGTTTGTGAGCGAGGACGATTTTCGCCGCATGGCGCAGATCGGTCTCAATGCCGTGCGTCTGCCGGTGCCCTGGTATGCCTTTGGCTCACAGGAGTCCGATGCCTCCTACATATCGGTTGTCGATTACATCGACCGCGCAATTGAGTGGGCTGCCAAGTACGACATCCGCGTGCTGCTCGATCTGGCAACCGTGCCCGGTGGCCAGGGCGATTCCAACGATTCGCCCACCACGCCGGAGGCTGTTGCCGAGTGGCATTCGTCCACCAACGGCCGTCATGTCGCACTCGACGTGCTCGAGCGCTTGGCCGATCGCTATGGCGAGGCCGAGAGCCTGCTGGGCATTGAGCTGCTGGACACGCCGCAGATGAGCGTTCGCAAGAGCCTCTTCACCATGACGGATGGCATTCCTGCTCACTACCTGCGCAATTTCTATCGCGATGCCTACGAGCTCGTCCGTTCGTATATGCCCGAGGATAAGATCGTCGTCTTCTCGTCGTCGGGGCATCCCAGCGAGTGGAAGCATTTTATGCGCGGCGCCAAGTACAAGAACGTCTACATGGACCTTCACCTGTACCATTACCGCGACGAGTATGCGCTCGACATCACGAGCCCTCGCGGGCTGACGACGGCGATTTCGCGTAACAAGCGCGAGCTTAAAGAAGCGATTTCGACTGGGTTCCCCGTGCTGGTGGGCGAATGGTCGGGCGCGGCGATCTTTGCCAACTCGTCGGTTACGCCCGAGGGCCGCAATGCCTACGAGCGCGTGTTTATCGCCAACCAGCTGGCTTCGTTTGCGCCGGCTGCCGGTTGGTTCTTCCAAACGTGGAAGACCGAGAAGCGCATTGCAGCATGGGACGCCCGCGCGGCGCTCGGTACGCTCGAGCGCGGCATGATTGAATAGGTTGATATGACGCAAAACAGCGCCCATACGGGCAAACTCTATGTGGTCGGCACGCCCATCGGCAACCTGGGTGACCTGTCCCCGCGCGTTGGCGAGGCCTTTGCCGCTGCCGATGTCATCTGCTGCGAAGACACGCGTGTGACGTCAAAGCTGCTGATGCACCTGGGCATTTCCAAGCCGCTTGTCCGTTGCGACGAGAATGTGATCGCTAGCCGCGCTGCCGGCCTGGTCGACCGCCTGCTGGCGGGGGAGACCCTCGCTTTTGCCTCGGACGCCGGCATGCCGAGCGTGTCCGATCCCGGCCAGGCGCTGGTCGAGGCGGCGCGTGAGGCCGATGTGCCCGTCGAAGTTATTCCCGGGCCTTCTGCTTGCGTCACGGCGCTCGTTTCGTCCGGCATTCCCTGCGAGCATTTTTTCTTCGAGGGCTTTTTGGGCCGAAAGCACGGCGACCGCGTGCGCCGTTTGCAGCGCCTTGCCGTGGTGCCCGGCGCACTCATCTTCTACGAGTCTCCACATCGCATCGTGGCGACGCTCGAGGCCGTGGCGGAGGTCTTTCCCCAGCGTGAGGTTGCCGTCTGCCGCGAACTCACCAAGCTGCACGAGGAGGTCTTGCGCGGGTCCGCTGCCCAGCTTGCCGAGGAGCTGCGTGCTCGCGGCGAGGTAAAGGGCGAGATTGCGCTGGTCATCGCGTCGCCGAGCGAGGATGAGGAGGCCGGTATCGTGCCGGTTGGCGCCGCGGCAGCGGATCCCGACGAGGCCCTGCGCGAGGATATCCGCGCCGCGCTCGAGGAGGGGGAGCCCGCGTCTGCGGTGGCCAAGCGCCTGTCTCAGAAGTATTCGCGCCGCAAGCGCGATGTCTATGCCATGGTGCTCGATATGCAATAGATGGAGGATATCCAGCCCTTGCGCTAGAATCATCCTCTGTATGCAACGTTTTTCTGGAGGACAAACCCCATGGATCAAAGCAAGCCTTCGTTCTTTATCACGACGCCCATCTACTACGTCAACGCCGATCCACACCTGGGCACGGCTTATTCCACCATCATCGCCGACGTTCAGGCTCGCTATCGCCGTTCCGCCGGCTATAACGTCAAGTTCCTGACCGGCATGGACGAGCACGGCGAGAAGGTCGCCGAGGCCGCAGCCAAGCATGGCATGACGCCGCAGGAGTGGACCGACAGCCAGGCTCCGCACTTCAAGGAGCTTTGGAGCAAGCTCGAGATTTCCAATGATGACTTCATCCGCACCACCGAGCCGCGCCAGCATCATGCCGTGCAGTACCTGTGGGAGCGCATGAAGGAGTCCGGCTACCTGTATAAGGGCAGCTACGACGGTTGGTATTGCGTGCCTGACGAGACCTACTTCACCGATACGCAGGTCCAGAAGGGCGACGAGGAGTACGGCAGCGTCGGCCAGCACCTGTGTCCCGACTGCCACCGTCCGCTTGAGCGCGTGCAGGAGGAGTCCTACTTCTTTAAGCTTTCCGCCTTCCAGGACAAGCTGCTCAAGCTCTATGACGAGCACCCCGACTTTGTCGAGCCTGCGTTCCGCATGAACGAGGTACGTAGCTTTGTCGAGGGCGGCCTTAACGACCTTTCCGTGAGCCGTACGAGCTTTGACTGGGGCATTCAGGTCCCGTTTGACGAGGGTCACGTGACCTACGTGTGGTTCGATGCACTGCTCAACTATATGACGGCTGTCGGCTACGGTGTCGACACCGACGAGGCCCGTGCCGAGCTGGCCTATCGCTGGCCCGCGCAGTTCCACATCGTGGGTAAGGACATCATCCGCTTCCACTGCGTCATTTGGCCCGCCATGCTCATGGCCATCGGCGAGGCCCTGCCCGAGCATGTCTTTGCCCACGGCTTCCTGACCGTGCGCAATGCCGAGACCGGCAAGGCCGAGAAGATGTCCAAGAGCCGCGGCAACGCCATCGCTCCGCAGGATGTTATCGACATGCTGGGCGTCGAGGGCTACCGCTATTACTTTATGACCGACGTGGTCCCCGGCACCGACGGCGCCATCAGCTTCGATCGTATGGAGCAGGTCTACAACGCCGATCTGGCCAACAGCTGGGGCAACCTCATTTCGCGCTCGCTCAACATGAGCGCAAAGTACTTTGACGGCTGCGCCCCGGCTAAACCGGCGTCTGCCGACGCGTTCGATAACCCGCTGGCAAAGATTGCCGACGGTTTGGTCGAGCGCTACATGGCCAAGATGGACGTGCTCGATTACGGTGGAGCCAAGGACGAGGTCATGGAGCTCATCCACGCCGCCAACCACTACATCGAGGACTCCGAGCCTTGGGCACTTGCCAAGGACGAGGCCAAGGCTGACGAGCTGGCGTTTGTGATCTACAACCTGCTCGAGGCCATCCGCATTGCCGCTCACCTGCTGATGCCGCTCATGCCTCAGACCTCTGCCGAGGCCCTGCGCCGCCTGTCCTGTGAGGGCGAGGCCGCGAGCGACGACCTCAAGGGCATTTGCACTTGGGGCCTGCTTGCCGGCGGTCAGCCCGTCGAGAAGGGCGATCCGCTGTTCCCGCGTCTGGCGTAGAGACCGCGCGAGCGCCATATCGGCAATTTGCTGTTTAGCTGTAAGGGCATGGCCGCCACGGTCCATGCCCTTTCGTTTCAAGACGCCGCCATCATGCTAAGGAGGCAACCATGACAACTTCGCCTTTGGCAAACCCCACGGCCACCAGGGAGCTGCTGGAGGAGTTTGGCCTTGCGACCAAGCATCGCCTGGGCCAGAACTTTCTAATCGACAATCATGTGATCGAGCGTATCTGCGAGCTTGCCGAGCTTGCAGGTGACGAGCGCGTACTCGAGGTGGGTCCGGGTTGCGGTACTTTGACACTTGCGTTGCTGCAGGAAGCGGCGTGCGTTACGTCCATTGAGGCCGATCCCGAGCTTGAGCCGGTGCTCGATGCCCACGCCGCCGACTATGCCAACTTCCGCTTTATCATGGGCGATGCGCTTAAGGTGGGCCCGGAGCAGATTGAGCAGGCTGCGGGCGGTGAGCCGACGGTATTTGTCGCGAACTTGCCCTATAACGTGGCGGCGACGATCATTTTGCAATTTTTCCAGACAATGCCGGCGCTCAAGCGCGCCGTCGTCATGGTGCAAAAGGAGGTTGCCGATCGCATTGCCGCAGTGCCGGGCAACAAGACCTATGGCGGCTATACGGCAAAGCTTGGCCTGTATGCGCAGGTGACGGGTCGCTTTGAGGTGCCGCCGCGTTGCTTTATGCCGGCGCCGCACGTGGACTCGGCCGTCGTGCGTATCGACCGTGTTGACGGTGTGGTGCCCGAAGGACTCGATCGCGAATTTGTGGCCCGTGTGATTGACGCTGCATTTGCTCAGCGTCGCAAGACCATCCGCAATTCCATGAGCGCCAACGGCTTTGCCAAGGACGTGCTCGATGCCGCCTTTGAGGCTTGCGGTATCGCACCCACCACGCGCGCCGAGACGCTTGATGTTGCCGACTTTGTCCGTCTGGCCCAGGAGCTAATCCATGATGCCTAATGCCGAACGTGTGACGTTTACCAAGAAAAAGAAGACGGTTGCTTGTCCCGTGCCCTTGGCACCGCTTGCTGACACGCATGCGCATCTGCTTTCGTTCTGGGGCAAGGAGGTGCCCGAGACGCTCCTGCGCGCCAAGGCCGCGGGCGTCGAGCTATTGGTGACGATGCTCGACCCCATCGCCGACAAGCGCAGTGTGACGGACTATAGCGACTGGCTGACGCGCGAGATTCTGCCGATGCAGGGTATCCCGCAGATCAAGTATCTTGCCGGCGTGCATCCGTATGGCGCGCCGGACTATACCGACGACATTCACGCGCAGGTTGTTGCTGCGCTTGATGACCCTTTGTGCGCCGGTATTGGCGAGATCGGTCTGGACTACCACATGGATTACGACGACGACATCGCGCCGGCACCCCATAACGTGCAGATTGATTGCATGGCACGTCAGCTCGAAGTTGCCGTGCGCCGCAATGTGCCGGTGGAGCTGCACCTGCGGCACGAGGACTCGGACCAGGAGCGTACCTCGCACATGGACGCCTACAACGTGCTTCGCGAGGTGGGCGTGCCCCAGGCCGGTTGTGTGCTGCACTGCTTTGGCGAGGACCGCGCCACGATGGAGCGCTTTGTGGAGCTGGGCTGCTATATCGCCTATGGTGGTGCGGCCACCTTTAAGCGCAACGACGACGTGCGCGAAGCATTTGCGGCAACCTCACTCGATCGAATTTTGTTCGAGACGGATTGCCCGTATATGGCTCCGGAGCCCATCCGCGGTCTTGAATGCGAGCCCGCAATGATCTCCATTACGGCAAACGCGCTGGTTAACGACCGTGTCGATCGCACAGGTGAGGACCCCGAAACAATCGCGCAAGCCGCTTGGGAAAATGCCTGCAAACTTTTTCAAAAATAGTTCTTGCGTTCGCGGTGGCGCTCCGTTATTCTAATTCCTGCACGCGGGCGTGGCGGAATTGGCAGACGCGTACGGTTCAGGTCCGTATGGGGGCAACCCCATGAAGGTTCAAGTCCTTTCGCCCGCACCATTAAATGAAAGAGCTCCCAGCAATGGGAGCTTTTTTTGTTATGGGCCCAGCGCGGGGACTTGAACCTGCGAAGGAGCGAGCGTCAAGAAAACGCGGAGCGTTTTTAGCGAGCTGGCGAGGACGCCGGCAGGCGGCCGAAGCCGGTGCGGATCCGCGAAGCGGATACGCGGACGTCCTTTCGCCAGCACCATGGATTGAAAGAGCTCCCAGCAATGGGAGCTTTTTTGTTATGCACGATCTCCTTGGACGGGTATCCTAATGCCAACGTGTGCCTATCAGAGGAGAGACCATGCTATTTTCCGGTATCATCGCCGCCCTTACCAGCCTTTTGATTCCCATCATCATCCTGTTGTTGCTGCTCCCCAACGCCTGCTACGTCGTTGAGCAGCAGCACGCTGTGATCATCGAGCGCTTGGGTAAGTTCAATCGTATCGTCAATGCGGGCTTCCACATGAAGGTACCCGTGATCGACCGCAAGGCCGCCACGGTGAGTCTGCGCACCATGAAAAATGGTTTTGGCATCGACGTTAAGACTCAGGACAACGTGACCATTGGCCTTGAGGTCTCCGCTCAGTACCACGTGAGCTATGACATGGGTGCTGGCCCGGCGGATTCGGGCATCTACAAGAGCTACTACATGCTGCAGGAGCCCGTCGACCAGATGCGCGACTTCATCACCGACGCCCTGCGCTCCTCCATCCCCGTCTACACGCTCGATGAGGTCTTTGCCAAGAAGGATGACATCGCCAAGGATGTCAACGCTACTGTTTCCGAGCAGATGGCCGCCTACGGCTTCACCCTCGTGTCGACGCTCATCACCAAAATCGCACTGCCGACCGAGGTTGAGAACTCCATGAACGACATCAACGCTGCCCAGCGCAAGCGCGCTGCCGCGCAGGAGCTCGCCGAGGCCGACCGCATCAAGCGCGTCACCGAGGCGACCGCCGAGGCCGAGGCAATGGAAAAGGCGGGCGAGGGCATCGCCAACCAGCGCAAGGCCATCGCACTGGGTATCAAAGATTCGCTCGAGATCATCCAGGAGACGGGCGTCGGTAACGACGAGGCTAACCAGCTGTTCATGTTTACGCAGTGGTCCGAGATGATGACGGAGTTCGCTCGCACGGGCAAAACCTCGACGGTCGTGCTGCCGAGCGATTTCTCGCAGTCGGCCTCGATGTTCGAGCAGATGCTGACCGCCGGCAAAGTTCAGAACGAGTCAAAGGAGTAAACGCGCGTGAAATATACCGTCGTTTGCGTCGGTAAGCTCAAGGAGCGCTTTTGGAAGGACGCGTGCGCTGAGTACACCAAGCGCCTAGGTGCCTATGCCAAGGTGGATATCCGCGAGGTGGCCGATATCGACCCGGCTAAGGCGGGCGGCGTGGATGCCGCGCGCGACAAGGAGGGGGCGGCGATTCTTGCCGCCTTGCCATCTCGAGCGCATGTGATCCTGCTGGCTATCGAGGGCAAGGAGCGCTCGAGCGAGGAGTTTTCGGCGAGGCTCGACGATCTTATGCTGCGAGGCAGCAGCGACATTGCCTTTGTAATCGGCGGTTCGGATGGCGTGAGCGATGACGTGCGCGCACGAGCCGACGAGATGCTCAGCTTTGGACGCATTACCTTGCCGCATAACCTGGCGCGTGTGGTGCTGCTGGAGCAGATTTACCGTGCCTGCAAGATCAGTCGTGGCGAGCCGTATCACAAATAGGTCGGCAATACGAAACAATGGCGTGGGACAATACCTTTCGTTTTGAGGAATGTGTCTGAAAGGACTATGTGATATGAAAATTGGATTTGTCGGTTTTGGCAATATGGCGAGCGCTATGGCAGATGGCTGGATCGCTGCCGGTGTAGCTGCGAGCGATATGTGCGCCTGTGCGGGTCGCTACGACGCGCTGGTTGAGCGCTGTGAGGTGCGTGGGATGGCCGCTTGCCACGATGCCGCCGAGGTCGTCGCCGCATCCGATATCGTGGTCGCTGCGGTCAAGCCGTACATGATCGAGAAGGTATTTGCCCCGCTCAAGGATGCTCTTGCCAAAAAGGTCGTTCTGTCGGTTGCCTGGACTTGGGACAGTGCCAAGTGGGAGCAGGTCCTGCCGGGCGTCGCGCATATCTCGACGGTGCCCAACACGCCGGTTTCGGTGGGCGAGGGTGTCATCGCCTGCGAGAAGTCCTCTACGCTCAACGGCGAGCAGCGTGCTGTTGTGCTCGACCTGCTCGGTAAGCTTGGCGCTGTCGTCGAGCTCGATACGAGCCTGCTGTTTGTGGGCGGCACCGTGGGCGGTTGCGCTCCGGCATTCGTCGCCATGGCGATCGAGGCCCTGGGCGATGCGGCGGTCAAGCACGGTATCCCGCGTGCCGATGCCTATCGCATTGTGAGCCAGATGGTGCTGGGTACGGCAAAGCTGCAGCTCGCAACCGGTCAGCATCCTGCAGCGATGAAGGATGCCGTGTGCTCGCCCGGTGGTGCCACCATCAAGGGCGTCGTCGCGCTCGAGGACGCCGGCATGCGCAGCGCCCTAGTCAAGGCAATCGACGCAACCCTCCAGTAAACCGACCAAAAAGGGACAGGTTTATGTTGGCAGGTTTTTCCTGCGGTTTTGTCCTTTTAGCGAAAAACGCCCCGCAACTGGTTCAATTCCAGTTGCGGGGCGCTTGCGTTTGCCCAGAGAAAACCGACCAAAATAAACCTGTCCCTTTTTGGCAGGTTAGTCCCAGAAGCTGTCTTCTTCGTCCTCGGACTTGGGGCCGCGGTCGACATACATCTTATGGGTGCGCTTCTCCATTACAAAGGCAAGAATCGCAAACAGCAGGATGCCGCCGGCGAAAAGGATGGCAAAACCGGTGCGGGTGCCAAACAAAAAGGAAAAAACTGCGTCCATTGGGTGCCTTCTTGCGTAGTTGAGTTGGGTCGTAAACGCTCATAAGTATATACTTGCCCATACATGTACAAGGTTGCAACCTAAATGGAATGTATATCGCCGGAGGATCTAATGCTTGATATCAAGTTTGTTCGCGAGAACCCCGATGCCATCGATGTCGCCATGGCTAACCGCCAGACGTCTTGGGATCGCGAGAAGTTCTTTGAGCTCGACGACGAGCGTCGTGCCGTCATCACCGAGGTCGAGGAACTTCAAGCCACGCGCAACGCCGAGTCCAAGAAGATCGGCGCCCTGATGAAGGAGGGCAAGAAGGACGAGGCCGAGGCCGCCAAGGAGGCCGTGCGCGCCGTCAACGAGAAGATTGACGGTCTGGCCGAGCGCCGCACCGCCCTCGAGCAGGAGCAGTACGACTTCATGGCTCACCTGCCCAACATTCCTTGCGAGGCCACGCCGTACGGCAAGGACGAGGACGAGAACATCGAGCGCCGTCGTTGGGGCACCCCGCGCGAGTTCGACTTCGACTTTAAGCCGCACTGGGATCTGGGCACCGACCTCGACATCCTTGACTTCGAGCGCGGCAACAAGCTCTCCGGCAGCCGCTTCACCGTTCTCGGTGGCGCCGGCGCCCGTCTTGAGCGCGCCCTCATCAACTTCTTCCTCGATACGCACACCAGCCGTGGTTTTAAGGAGTGGTGGCCGCCCATCGTCGTCAAGCGTCAGACCATGTTCGGCACGGGCCAGCTGCCCAAGTTCGAGGACGACGCCTATCACGTCTCGGGCGACAACTTCCTGATCCCCACCGCCGAGGTCGTGCTCACCAACCTGCACGCCGGTGAGGTCCTCGACGCCGATACCCTGCCGCGCCGCTACACCGCCTTCACCCCCTGCTTCCGCGAGGAGGCCGGCTCCGCTGGTCGCGATACCCGCGGCATCATTCGCCAGCACGAGTTCGACAAGGTCGAGATGGTCAAGTTCGCTAAGCCGGAGGAGTCCGACGAGGAGCTCGAGAGCATGACCGCCGAGGCCGAGTACCTGCTGCAGCAGCTGGGCCTTCCGTATCGCGTGATTAGCCTGTGCACCGGCGACTTGGGCTTCTCTGCCCGTCAGACCTACGACATCGAGGTCTGGCTGCCGAGCTACAACGCCTACAAGGAGATCAGCTCCTGCTCCAACTGCGGTGACTTCCAGGCCCGTCGCGCTAACATCAAGTATCGCGACCCCGAGAACTTCAAGGGTTCGCGCTATCTGCACACCCTCAACGGTTCCGGTCTGCCGGCTGGCCGTACCATGGCAGCCATTCTGGAGAACTACCAGAACGCTGACGGCACCATCACGATCCCCGAGGTTCTGCGTCCCTACATGGGCGGCCTCGAGAAGATCGAGCCGGTCGCGTAGATTGGCTGCATAAGCGATTTGCTAGGGCACTCCTTTTTGGGGTGCCCTTTTTGTGTGCGGCCATACCATGCTGTGCGGACAGCTCAATAGAAAACACACGAACAACTGTTCTGTATACAGCCATCTACCTGCTATGCTTTTGCTAAATAAGAGCGAGAGAAAGGGGACGCGATGGAGCTGTTTGATGATCGGGTGGTTTTGTTTGAGAGCGACGAGGGCGGGGAGTACCTGCTTGTGACGTGTGAGCCGTCTGGCATGGGTGGCCTGGTGGTTCGACAGACGAGCGAGGGTCCGTTGACCCAATGGTGCTACGAGGAGTCGCCGCATGTGGTTGAGACGTTTGTGGCGCACGAGGGGCTTGTGGCCCTGGAGCATTTCTATGGGGTCCGGACATCTAACCAGGTTGCTCGCATGTTGAGCATCTCGTTTGCCGATTATGATTGTGCCCAGCGGGTGAGATCGCTCCTGAGGGAACTTGATGCTAAGTTTGACGTGATCGAAAAGCCAATCGATCGTACGGGGAACGACGGTATATGCGGATCAGCATGACAAAACTGCGTTCCACAAAAAAGTTTGAGATTGTGCTTGACTCCAATAAGCTAAAGTGGTTTTATATGTTTTGCGCTGCGGCGTTACCTCAGCTGGATAGAGGGTCTGACTACGAATCAGAACGTCATAGGTTCGAATCCTATACGCCGCACCATTTGAGATTAAAGCTCCCGGCAACGGGGGCTTTTCTTTTACGCCAGCTTGAGTGCTTTCGTCCAAAGGGACGATTTCCTGTCGACTCGTGTAAGATTCCGAGTAGATGTCGCGACTTATTCGCGACCACTCCTTCTCAAGCGACCGATCAGGGTGATATTTCGTGGCAGAGCGTCCGACATACAAGCTCAGGTTTCTCGATCCCAAGAAGCGCTTTCCGGCGATGCCCGAGCAGCCTGCGGGACGCTCATATGGCGTGGTCTGGAAACTCTTTGGCGATGATCAGCATGAATCTTGTTATGTCGTCGAATTCGTTGGCAAAAGCCATGTGTCGCTTTTGGGCTACGTAAGCGTTTCGGGTGAGGTGTACAAGGTGGACCGCCCCGTTAGCGAGGCTCCGCTGCCCAACGATCCCGACATGGAACTGGTCCTTGACGAGTCGGACTTCGGTATTGGTGAGATTATGGTGAGGGGAGCAAACGGCACGATGCGCGTGCGCGCGCGAACCGTCGGCTCTCCCGAAGGTCCCATGCGCGAACAGTCCGATCACGAGACATGGAATTCGACCCGCTCCCTTCCTTACGGTGAGTTCATGGCATCGATGTTCCTGCGCTACGTGATATTCGCTGACTCCGAAAATACCATTGCGAGCACGGCGGACGCCGACGGACTCGACGAGGGTATGCAAAACGTTGTCGACAAGATCAAGCTCGTAAAGTTGCCCGAGCCGGTCGAGGTGTTTTTGGGCTTTAACACGACACCGCTACCTGACGCTATCGAGACGCTGCTCTACCGCGTTGACCATGCCGAGAACCCGAGCGGTATCGAGCGCTATGCCGCCGCCCTTATGAGTGAAATTGACTTGCCCCGCTTGCGCACCATCGCCGCTAAGTCCGAGATGAGCCTGGCTCGCATCGATCGCTCAAAGCTTTTCTATCTCAATTTTGATCGAAGCCTGCTAGACCAGGACGAGATTGACACGCTGCTCGCCATCGAGTGCCGTCTCAACCGCCTCTCCGGCATCCTTGAGCGCATCGGGGCTGGATTGGTCCCCGCGGCCTCGTCGCCGAGCCTTGAGGGCTGCGCGCTCTTTGATGCGTGGCATATCGCTAAGACGACCAACGATGTTCCCCGACTGCTCGATACGGCCTCGAGCGATAACCCGTGGGGCGAACCGGGTACGGTGGCTTGCCAACCGGGCGGTGAGTGGGATGTGCGTACCCGCTTCGCGCGTATTGTCGAGGCGCTTAACGTGGTCACGCGGCTCGACTATACCTATCGGGCAAACGTTGCCGAGGGGATTATGCTCGTTCGGTTTGGGCAGTCTGTCGTTGATGCCATGCCGCAACGTGAATACGACGCTCAAGATGACGCCTGGCACGAGCTGGACGAGGACACGCGCACGATCTGGGCCGCGGAGCACGATGCGCGCGTGGCGCTCACGCTTGCGGCAGCGTGTTTTGCCGCGGGCACCTGCATCACGCGCTGCTATGTGCAGATTGCTGCTCCCGACAGTGAGCAGGGCGAGTGCGTTGTCGCAACGTATTTCTTTGGGCGCGCGGCCTATCTGGCCGATTGCGTGCCTGTCGCCAAGGATCTTGAGAGCATGGACATGGACGATATGCCGTGCAAGCGTGTGCTTGAGGCGTATGAGTCAACCGCTCCGGAGACGATTGAGCCGGCGGAGGTTCATGCTCGTCCGCGTGATGACCATCGCATGCTACCGCCGGCGCTGCGCGATCTGCTGCTTGCCGATACGGCTGACGAGCTGGAGGTCATGGAAGAGGACGACGACCCATACGTGGCCCGTGTTGTTGAATTGCGCGAGCAGGCAAAAGTCGACCGTACAGGTGCTTTTGAAGGCTTTTCCCGTCTTGTTGAGGAGTTGGAGGCTAAGTGCGCCGTCGCCGAGCTTTTGGCGACAGGTCCGGTTCAAACGCAGTTTTGCGATAACCAGCTGGTGCGCATGGTGCTACCGGTGTTGGAAGAAGACCGCTCTGTGCGAATCCTTCGTGCGCCCGATGCGCTGTACTTTGCCCAGCACGAGATCTGCAGCTTTTACGCCGAGCAAGAGGACTTTGAACGAGCACTGCCCGAGGTGCGCCATCTTTACGATCTGGCGCGCTCGTCCATGCAGTCGCACTTTGCGCTCATCAACGTGCTTGCGCGTCTGGAGCGCTTTGACGAGATTATCGAGGTGGCGCGCCACGGCCTACGTATTGCCAGCGATCGTTCTGCAATCGGCTACCTGTTCTATCGCTTGGCGTTTGCCTATTGGAATTGCGATCAGCTCGACCTGGCGCTGGCTTGTTACCGTCTGGTGCCGCGCGGCGAGGAGTCGGGCAGCAGCGCGCTGGAAGAAATGCAGGGCCTTATGAACGAGATGGGCGTCAGCGAGCCTCCGACGTTCGAGGAAGCGGTCGAGACCATCCACAAGGCTGGACTAGAGCTGCCGCCAGTGTCCGCCGTGACGAATCAGCTGGCAGATGCCGCTGTGCAACTGGTCGACAACGGTTTCTTTTTCCTGGCGCGCGGTTGTATCTTCCAAATGTGGCGCACCATGGGCAACGACGAGCTCGGCTCCCTCAACCGCTCGCTGGGGTAGGCGAAGCTTTCAAGAAGGAAAGGCTGCTAGGCAATTAGAAAATTTCTTCTTGCTCATCCTTGGCTGTTTGGTTACTATAGAACGGCTGTTACGGAGAGCTGACCGAGAGGCCGAAGGTGCTCGCCTGCTAAGCGAGTATGCCCCAAAAGGGCATCTGGGGTTCGAATCCCCAGCTCTCCGCCAGTATGAATTGAAAGAAGGGTCCCATCTGGGGCCCTTTTTTGGTGCGGAGAAAGGAGGCTGGGGATTCGAACCCTCAAAAAAGGAGGCATCCTTTCGGACACCTCCTTTCAGCGAGTGTATTGTTCTTCGACCTTACACCTCGGGCGCCTTGGCGACGGTCTCGCTCTCGGCTGTGAGCGGGCGGTTGTCGATGCGGCGGCCCAGGCGGTCGAGCTTCACAAGGAGCCACTCAATGGGATTCGGCCCTGCCCCTTCCTCATCGGCAACCAGGTCCATGACGGCGATCTTGGTGCCATCCTGCTTGAGCGTAACGCTGCCCACCTTGTCGCCCACATGCACCGTGCCCGAAAGATCGTCGTAGCTAACCTTTTCGGTCACCTCGCCGGCAAGGGAAAACACGGTCGCTTGCGCCGTAGGATCGGCGAGCGTGGCGTCGATCGTCTTATCCGTCCAGTCGGCTTGGCCAATGCGCGCCATAAGCGGGTTGCCGTTGGCGGTCTTTTCCTGCGTGTTGGCGATCGCGACCGTCACCTTGTGACCGTAGTACCAATTGGCAAGGGTTGCGGTATCGGTAAAGCGCTGGTCGGTGGTGGTGGAGTTCAAAACGACGGTGTAGATCTCGTTGCCATCGCGGTTGTAGGCACCCGTAAAGCAATAGCCTGCATCGTCGGTAGTGCCGGTCTTGCCACCGATGTTGCCATCTTGGCCCAGCAAATAGTTATGCGTGTCCATGGAATGCGAATGGTCGGTGCCGTCGGCGCCCGTGACCTCGATCCAGGAATCCTCGCTCGCTACGACCTCGCGGATCGTGTCGTTTTTCATGGCCTCCTGCATCATCAGCGCTACGTCGTGTGCGGTTGAGTGCATATCGCCAGCCCACTCATCAAAGTCCAGACCATGCGGGTTTTCAAAAAGCGTACCGGTGCAGCCGAGCTTCTTAGCGCGCTCGTTCATGGCCTTCACAAATGTGGCCTCGGCGTCTTTGGTCTTAGGGTCGATCTTCTTGCCCACATATTCGGCGAGCACGATGGCGGCGTCGTTGCCCGAGGGAATCATCAGGCCGCGCAGCGCCTGCTCCACGGTAAGCTCGTCGCCTTCGAGCAAGCCGGCGGTCGAATTACCCACGGTGGCTGCGGCGTTGCTCACCGTGACCTTCTCGTCTATCTTGCAATTCTCGACGGTTAGGATTGCGGTCATGACCTTGGTGATCGAGGCGATTTTGACCTGCTCATCGGCGTCGCGCCCATAGTAGACGGTGCCGTCTTTGCCCATGACGAGGGCATTGGTCGCATCGATATCGGGCAGGTTTTCGGCCGTGATGCCGCGCTCATCGGCGGTTTTGCCGCAGACATTGTCGGTCGTGAGCACTTGGGCGCCGGCGACGGTGGGCACGCCAGCGGTAAGGGCGATAGCGCAGACAAAGCCGGCGGCAAGCTGGGCTGAGCGCTTTGCAAAAGAGGTGAGGGACTTCACAGGTTTCGCTTTCGACGGGATGGTCTCTTCTGGAACTAGAGTATATCGTTTGCCGGCATCGGCGATCATCGCGTGCGTGCGTGGCCCACATCCGCGTCCGAACGGACACATTGGTCCTTAAGGTCGACTTAATCGCCCGCGCTTGTTGTGTGTGGCACGCGCCGCCTCGGGCATAATGGAGCGCGAGAGGAGCACGCATGAACGAGCGCATTTTGGTAGTTGATGACGAGAAAGCCATCGCCGACCTGGTTGGTATCTACCTTACAAAAGAGGGCTTTGATGTCCAGATTGCCTATAGCGGGGCCGATGCTGCCAAGGCAATCTTGGAGCAGGAGTTCGATCTGGCGCTGCTGGATGTCATGCTGCCCGATATCGATGGATTTGAGCTGCTGCGTACGATCCGTTCCAGCCATACCTATCCCGTGATCATGCTGACGGCACGCGATGCCCAGCAGGATAAGATCGAGGGGCTCTCGCTTGGCGCAGACGATTATGTGGTCAAGCCGTTCCGTCCGCTGGAGCTCATCGCGCGCGTGCACGCTCAGCTTCGCCGCTACACCAGCTACGGTAGCCGCTCGCAGGTGGCCGAGTCTCCGACCATCCAGCTCGACGGACTGGAGATCAACCGCGATGCTCGTTCCGTGACGGTGGACGGTGCGCCGGTGCGCCTTACGCCCATCGAGTATTCCATCTTGCTGTATCTGGTCGAGCATCGTGGTAGCGTGGTGCCCGTGGAGGACCTGTTCCGCGCGGTGTGGAACGAGGACTTTATGCCCGGCTCCAACAATACGGTTATGGTGCACATTCGCCATCTGCGCGAAAAGATCGGCGACGATGCCCAGAAGCCGCGCTTTATCAAAAACGTCTGGGGCGTCGGCTACATAATCGAATAACGCCTTTGATGGTGGGGGAGTAGATATGACAAAAGACGATAGGCGGGCATTCGAGGTACCCGATCGACTCTTTGAATACGTAAGGGCGGTCGTTGACAACCGTGCGTTAGCGACGGTGCTGCTCTTTTTGCTGAGTCTGCTGCTCATCGGCATTGACAATATCGTTGGCATCCTGGCAGTTCTACTCATTGGCTTTTTGCTGATTGATCGATTCGAAATCGTTCGCCGCTGTGTGGTGATCGGCGGCGCCGCGTGGACAATTACGTTGGCGATCGGGTCCATGGCGCTTGGCGGTATTGGCGAGCCCGTATTCTTTGACGCCGGCTTTGTGTTCAACATGCTTGGATTTGTGCTGGCGCTTGCCGTGTGCGTCCTGTTCTTCTGCGGACGCGCCCTGTACTACCAGGGTTACGAGCAGGGCGAGCTGCACGCCGACCGCGTGATTGCCGCCCGCATTCAGGACCGTCTGATCGATAACCCCGACACATGGGACAACATTGACGGCGACTTCCTCGAGGTCGAGGGCGCGCTCAACCGGGCGCGCGATTGCGAGCGTAGGGTTCAACAAGCCCTGCGTGACGAATCCCACCGCAAAGATGACCTGGTGACGTACCTGGCGCACGACCTGCGCACGCCGCTCGCCAGCGTGGTGGGCTACCTTTCGCTCTTGCAGGAGGCCCCCGATTTGCCGCTTGAGCAGCGCACACGTTTTACGGGCGTGGCACTCGACAAGGCCCACCGGCTCGATGCACTCATCGAGGAGTTCTTCGACATCACGCGCTTTGATTTCCACGATATCGTGCTCACCCGCAGCTACGTCGATTTGGGGCTCTTACTGGCACAGGTGGCCGACGAGTTCTATCCCATTCTCAACGAACAGCATAAAGAAGCCCAGGTTGATATCTGCGAGGATCTGACGGTGCTCGTGGACGGCGACAAGATGGCTCGCGTATTCAACAACATCATGAAAAACGCCGTTGCCTATAGCTATGAAGGCTCGATGATCACGATTGAGGCCAGACGTTTGGGTAACGGCGGCGTGCGCGTACGATTTATAAACCAGGGCGATCCGATCCCTGAGCCAAAGCTCAAGGTGATCTTTGAGAAGTTCTATCGCCTGGATGCGGCGCGTGCGACCAATCGCGGCGGCGCTGGGCTGGGTCTCGCCATCGCCAAGGAGATTGTATGCGCGCATGGCGGCACCATCGCGTGCGAATCGACGCCCGAGCATACCGTTTTTACCATCGAGCTGCCCGCCGCGTAGCGTAGGCGCCCTTACAAACACCTGACAATGCGCTCACGTGCGTATGAGCCGCGGTTTCTACTATCGATACTGCTGAATTGATATCGACGTGGAGGTATGCGGTATGACGGCTGGTGTGGCTATGGAGCCCACGGAGCTCGAGGAGCTAATGGAGGCGCGAGCCGAGGCTGCGCACGAGCGCGAAGTCGGAGACGCGACGCGCCCCACGGCGCAGGATCTTGCCGCCTCGCCGACGCGCATCGATGTCGAGGGCCTCGACCTGTTCTATGGCGACCATCATGCGCTCAAGGACGTGAATATCAAGATCCGCGACAAGCAGATCACCTCGTTCATCGGGCCTTCTGGCTGCGGAAAGTCCACGTTGCTGCGCTGCTTTAACCGCATGAACGACGGCATCAAGGACTGCCGCATCGAGGGCAAGATTGCGATCGATGGTCAAGATATCCTGGGCGATTACGACATCTGCCGCCTTCGCCAGCGCGTGGGCATGGTGTTCCAGCGCCCCAACCCGTTTCCCATGAGCATCTACGACAACGTCGCGTATGGTCCGCGCGGCATGGGCGTGCGCGATCGCGCCGTGCTGGATGAGCTGGTCGAGGATTCCCTTCGTCGAGCCGCTCTGTGGGATGAGGTCAAGGACAAGCTCAAGGAGTCGGGGCTGGGCCTTTCGGGCGGGCAGCAGCAGCGCCTGTGCATCGCCCGTGCACTTGCCGTGCAGCCCGACATTCTGCTGATGGACGAGCCCACGAGCGCCCTCGATCCCGTGTCGACGCTGGTGGTGGAGCAGCTTGCCTGCGAGCTCAAGGAGACCTGCACGTTGGTGGTCGTTACGCACAATATGCAGCAGGCGGCGCGCATCTCCGACTCGGTCGCGTTTTTCTTGCTGGGCGAGCTGGTGGAGCACGCGCCCACCGCTCAGCTCTTCAAAAAACCGACCGATTCGCGCACAGCGGATTATTTGACGGGACGTTTTGGCTGATACCATCTCGTAAAGGTACCTTTAGGGTTAAGATGCGGTCATGCCGGCCGCAAAGGGGTTCAACATGATCTACTACGTCGAGGACGATGACAACATCAGGGATTTGACGGTCTATGCGCTGCGCAAGCAGGGAATCGAGGCCGAGGGCTTTTCGTGCGACGGCGAGTTTAAGGCCGCCGTGGCGCGACGGGTACCCGATGCCGTCCTGCTCGACATCATGCTGCCCGATACCGATGGTTTGGCGATTATGCGTCGCCTGCGCGCCGACCGCCTGACGGCGACGGTGCCCATCATGATGCTTACTGCCAAGGATACCGAGCTCGACAAGGTGATGGCGCTCGATGGCGGTGCCGACGATTACCTGACTAAGCCGTTTTCGCTCATGGAGCTTGCGAGCCGTTGCCGCGCACTGCTGCGTCGCGGCGGCATGGTCAAGCAGGCGAGCGATGTGCTCAGTGTGGGCGACATCGTGCTCTCGCCCAGCCATCGCGAGGTGACCGTTGCCGGCGAGCCGCTTAAGCTCACCCTGCGCGAGTTCGACCTGCTTGAGTATCTCATGCGCAAGCCCGGCGTGGTCTTTACCCGCGAGTCGTTGCTGCAGAGCGTGTGGGGCTGGGACTTCGACGGCGGTTCGCGCACCGTTGACGTGCACGTGCAGACGCTTCGCCAAAAACTGGGCGAGCATGCCAGCGCCATCGAGACCGTGCGCGGCGTGGGTTATCGCCTGGCCGAGCCTTCTGCCGGTGATGGTGCCGAAGGTGACGACACCGCGTCCACCGCATCGGAGGAGTAACCCGTGGTCTTCGCCCCCCAGGGAAAACAAACGCTATCGCACCGCGTTTTTGTGACGATCTTTGTTTGCGCCATGGCGGTTATCGTGGCGTTTACGGTGCTGGGTGCGTTCTTTGTGCAAAACACCTTGGCGGATGCCACGAGTGCCAATCTGGCGCAGGAAACCGAGCTCATTGCTGCCGCCCTCGACGAGCAGCAGGAGCCCATCCCGTTCTTGCGTAGCCTCGATCGCGAGGACTTACGCATCACGCTGATTAACAAGGATGGATCGGTTGCCTACGACAACGAGGCGTCGCCTTCCACACTGCCCAACCATGGCGATCGCCCCGAGGTCATCGAGGCCTTTGAGAGTGGTTCGGGTTCCGCGGAGCGCGCAAGCTCTACGCTCGACGAGATTATGCTGTATCGCGCCGTCGCCCTTGATAACGGCCAGGTTGTCCGCTTGGCGCAGGCCCAGCCTGGCGTTGCGGCGATTTTGCTGTCGATGGTGGCGCCGATGCTGCTTATCGCAGCAGCGGGTGCGGTACTCTCGTTTTTCATGGCGCGCCGCGAGTCCCGTGCCATCATCGCGCCGTTGCAAGAGGTGGATTTGGACCACCCGCGCCGTAGCTATGAGCACGCCTATGCCGAGATGGTCCCCATGCTTGAGCGTATCGAGTCGCAGCGCCAGGAACTCAAGCGCCAAATGGCGGTGCTAGCGGACAACGACCGTATGCGCCGCGAGTTCACGGCGAATATCACTCATGAGCTCAAGACGCCGCTTACGGCGATTTCGGGCTATGCCGAGCTCATCGCAAACGGCATGGTTGAGGGCGAGGATGACCTGCGCAACTTTGGCGGTCGTATCTATCGTGAGGCGGGCCGCTTGGCAGCGCTTGTCAACGATATCCTTACGCTGTCTAACTTGGACGAGGCCGAGCGTGCGACTGAGGGCGAGGCGGTGCCCATTGGGTCCACGGAGCCTATTGAGCTCTCGCGTGCCATCTACACGGTTGAGCAGCGTCTTGAACAGGTCGCCCGTCAAGCGAATGTGACGATAAGTCATGAGACCAAGCCTGTGGTCATCGAAGGCGTGTCGCGCTTGATTGACGAGCTCATCTACAATCTGGCAAGCAACGCCATCCGCTACAATCGACCCGGCGGTATGGTTGCGCTGCAGTGCGGCACCAACGACGAAGGTCATCCGTTCCTCGCGGTCGCCGACACGGGAATCGGTATCGCGCCTGAAGAACAGGGCAAGGTATTTGAGCGGTTCTATCGCGTGGACAAGAGCAGGTCTAAGGCACGCGGCGGAACCGGCCTGGGGCTTGCCATTGTCAAACATGCGGCCCTGTATCATCACGCCACGCTCGATCTGTCGAGCGAGTTGGGCGTGGGAACCACCATTACGGTGACGTTTCCCATACAGCAGGACGAGCCATTCGCATAGCGATACAACATAGATATTGATGTAGACGCCGCATCGGACTTTCGGGTGCGGCGTTGTTGTGCAATTTTACGATTGCTTCCGTCATTTTTACAGGAGAGCCTGTTTCTTATGTATAGAGTTTGGTCTCGGTAAAAAGATGCGATAACATACGGACAGTTTTGTCAATCCGAACTGGGGAAATGAAAGGCAAGCTGCATGACCCTTCTCGAACTGTTCCAGCTGCTCAAAAAGCACCTCAAGCTGGTCATCACCCTTCCGGTGGTCTGCGCGATCGCCATGGGCATCGTGTCCTTCGTTGCGATGGACAACACCTATACCGCGACGACGAGCATGTACATTCTCGCCAAGACCGACGATAGCGGTCAGATGAGCTACAACGATCTCTCGGCGAGCCAGATGCTTTCCAACGATATCGCCACGCTGCTTGATAGCGATAGCGTTAAGAGCGGCGCCGCCAAAGAACTGGGCCTCACCGATCTGGATGACTACAAGGTGTCTGTTTCCTCCGAGACCACCACGCGTGTCATTACGCTTTCGGTTACCGGTACCGATGCCAAGGAGACGGCTGAGGTCGCAAAGGCCATTGCCAGCTCGGTGAGTACGGTCGCTCAGAACGTCGGCGCTGCCCAGAGCATCAACGTTATCGACGAGGCTAAGACCCCCGAAGCCCCCAGCGGCCCCAAGCGCACACTGTATATTGCCGTCGCGTTCCTCGCCGGTATCTTTATCGCAGTTGCCTATGTCGTTTTGGCAGACATGCTCAACACCCGCATCCGCGGTGCCGAAGAGGCAGAAGAGCTCCTGGGTATTCCCGTTGTTGGCCGAATTCCGGCTATGAAAGGTGGTAAATAGGCATGGCTAAGGCAAAGAACACCGACAAGCTCGTTGTACAGAATGCCGCCAAGACCCTTCTGGCCAACATCCGCTTTGCGAGCGTGGACGACCCCATTCGCACCATCACCGTTACCTCCTCGATTCCCAACGAGGGCAAGTCTACGGTTTCCATTAACCTTGCTCAGGCAATCGCCACGAGCGGCAAGTCCGTGCTCCTGGTCGAGGCCGATATGCGCCGCAGGTCCCTTTCCGATATGCTCGGCGTTCGTTCGCGCGGCGGACTCTATGCGGTCCTTTCCGAGCAGATCTCCATTGACCAGGCAATTGTCGAGACGGGTCAGAAGAACTTCTACTTCCTCGATGCCGAGCCGCACATTCCCAATCCTGCCGATATCATCGTCTCTCACCGCTTTGCCAAGCTGGTAAAGGCACTGTCTGCTAAGTTCCAGTACGTCATCTTCGATGCTCCTCCGGTCGGCACCTTTATCGATGCTGCCGAGATTGCCAGCCTGACCGACGGCACGCTGTTCGTGGTGCGCGAGGACTTTACCAAGCGCGAAGAGGCGCTCAACGCTATCGCCCAGCTTAAGAAGTCCGAGAAGGTCAAGCTCATCGGTACCGTCATGAATTACTGTGAGACCGAGACCAGCGAGTACTACTATTCTTACTACACCAAGGACGGTAAGAAGGTTAAGAAGGGCTCCGACGATCAGGGCACTTCCAAAAAGGGCATCTTCACCAACCGAGCAAACGTTTAGTTGATTAAGGCTGACCTATGCGTGACATTCATTGCCATATCTTGCCGGGTGTAGACGACGGCGCCTCCGATCTCGAAGAGAGCTTGGCGATGCTCGAGGCTGCCAAGCGGGCCGGTGTAACCAGAATCGTTTGCACTCCTCACTGCCGTGATCCCTATTTTGATTACGACAAGATGTGGGATGCCTTTGAGCTGCTGCGCGATAACGCTGACGGTTTTCCGCTCCAGATGGGCTTCGAGGTCAATCATCGAAAGCTCGTTGAGCTTGGTATCGATGCCGCGGATCACTTGCATTTCGATGGGACCAACGAGTTTCTGCTCGAGCTTTCGACGCATGCCGATGCGTATGCGTTTAGAGAGTACGAGAACACGATTTACGATTTGCAGTGCCGTGGCTACCAGGTGATCATCGCTCATCCTGAGCGCTATCGTGCGGTTCAAAAGGATGTAAGCGTGGCGGAGCGCCTGGTCGATATGGGCTGCAAGCTGCAGGCTTCGGCGGACTTTATTGCCGGCGGTCGCTTTGGTCGCGAGAAAAAGCCGGCACAGCGCCTGTTCGATCAGAACCTGTACAGCTTCATCGCGAGCGATGCCCATAACGTGGGTCATTACGACTGCCTGGCGAAGGCTCGCGCGAAGTTTAGCGTGCGCGGAGCTCATTTTCGCTAAAATCTGTCCCTAACGTTCGCATTGAATGAAAGGGCAGCCATGGATATCCAACTTAAGACGGGATGCTTTGATGACGCGGCGTTGGTGCGCCGCGTCGTTTTTATGGACGAGCAGGGCTACGAGAACGAGTTTGACGCTATCGACGAGGATCCGAACTGCATTCATGTGACGCTCTATGTAGACGGCGAGCTTGCCGGTTGCTCGCGCGTGTTTCCCGAAGAGCTTGAGCGCGCAGCTGACGCAGAGGCTCCGGTGTCGCCGGCGTGCGACTTGGACGAAGGCGTCGCGGCGGGGGAGACCTACATTATGGGGCGCGTGGCCGTGCTGCCGAGCATGCGCCGTCGCGGTTTGGCGAGCAAGATTGTCGAGGCCAGTGATACGTGCGCGCGTGATGCCGGCGCCAAGCTCATTAAGCTGCACGCGCAGGAATACGTGCTACCACTCTATGCCAAGGCGGGTTACACGCAGATTGCCCCGGTGGACTACGAAGACGAGGGCCAGCCCCATGTTTGGATGGCCAAGCGCGTAGATGGCAGATAGGGACGTTCCTTTCCTGCCGGCAGTCGGGGACACTCCTTGGCAATTGGCGCATCAGAGCGTTTGGACATACAGTTTTTCGATTCCGTATGTATATATGCGCGCTAATGGGTTATAAAATCTAAGTCTGAACATAGCAGGTCTGCGATGCGGCTCGGGCAACCGGGCCGTTTTTGCGGACGGGGGTAGCGCGAAAGGACTGCACATGCGTCAATTTAAGACCGAGAGCAAAAAATTGCTCGACCTCATGATCAACTCCATCTACACCAATAAGGAAATCTTCCTGCGCGAGCTTATCTCTAACGCGAGCGACGCCGTCGACAAGCTCAACTATAAGAGCCTGCAGGATCCGAGCGTTAAGCTCGACCAGGGTGATCTGGCCATCCGCGTCTCCTTTGATAAAGACGCCCGCACCGTCACGATTTCGGATAACGGCATCGGCATGACCGCCGAGGAGCTCGAGCGCAATCTGGGCACCATCGCCCATTCCGGCTCCGAGGAGTTTAAGACCGAGAACGCCGAGCAGCAGGGTTCGGATGTCGACATCATCGGCCAGTTTGGCGTGGGCTTCTACTCTGCTTTTATGGTTGCCAGCCACGTAAAGGTTGTCAGCCGCGCCTATGGCGAGGACACCGCTCACGTGTGGGAGTCTGATGGTCTTGAGGGCTACACCATTGAAGACGGCGAGCGCGCCGAGCACGGTACCGATGTCATCCTGACGCTGCGCGAGAACGAGAAGCTCGATGCCGACGGCGAGGCCGAGACCTACGATCGCTTCCTGACCGAGTGGGGTCTCAAGAGCCTGATTCAGCAGTACAGCAACTATGTGCGCTACCCGATTCAGATGATGGTGTCCAAGAGCCGCCAGAAACCCAAGCCCGAGGACGCCGGCGACGATTACAAGCCCGAGTACGAGGACTACCAGGAGCTCGAGACCGTCAATTCCATGACACCGATCTGGAAGAAGCGCAGCTCCGATGTCGAGCAGAAGGACTACGACGAGTTCTACAAGACCACGTTCCACGACTTTGATGATCCTGCGCGCACCATCAGCTTTCATGCCGAGGGCACGCTCGAGTATGACGCCCTGCTGTTTGTACCGGGTCGCGCGCCGTTCGATCTGTACAGCAAGGATTACGAGAAGGGCCTGGCGCTCTACAGCTCCAACGTGCTGATTATGGAGAAGTGCGACGACCTGCTGCCCGACTACTATAACTTTGTCCGCGGCGTCGTGGATTCCGCCGACGTGTCGCTCAACATCTCGCGCGAGACGCTGCAGCAGAACCGTCAGCTCAAGGCCATCGCCAAGCGCGTGGAAAAGAAGATTACCGCCGATCTTGAGGATATGCGCGACAACGACCGCGAGGCCTACGAGAAGTTCTTTGAGAACTTTGGCCGCGGCCTTAAGTATGGCATCTACTCGAGCTATGGCATGAAGGCCGATGAGCTCGCCGACCTGCTACTGTTCTGGTCTGCCAAGGAGCAGAAGATGATTACCCTGGCCGAGTATGCCAAGGGCATGCCCGAGGATCAGAAGGCCATCTACTACGCCGCCGGCGACTCGCGTGAGCGCTTGGCCAAGATGCCCGTGGTGAAGGGCGTGCTCGAGCGCGGCTATGACGTGCTGCTGCTGACGCAGGATGTGGATGAGTTCACGTTCCAGGCTATGCGTGAATACGTTGCCGCCGATATGCCCAAGATCTACGAGGACGATGCTGCCCGCGAGGCTGCCGAAAAGGCCGTGGCCGACGGTGCCGAGCCCGAGGTCGAGGATCGTCATCTGGAGCTCAAGAACGTTGCGACCGGTGATCTTGACCTGGCGACCGAGGACGAGAAGAAGGAGGCCGAGGACGCCACCAAGGAGAACGAGGACCTCTTTAGCGCTATGAAGGAGGCGCTCGGTGACAAGGTCGAGAAAGTTGCCGTCTCCGCGCGCCTGACCGATGCCCCCGCTTGCATCACCACCGAGGGCCCGCTTTCGCTCGAGATGGAGAAGGTGCTCCAGAAGGGACCCGAGGGCGCGCCCGACGGCATGCCCAAGAGCCAGCGCGTGCTCGAGCTCAACGCCAAGCACCCGGTCTTCGACAAGCTTGTCGCTGCCCAGAAGGCAGGCGACGCCGACAAGATCAAGCAGTACTCCGGTCTGCTCTATGACCAGGCTCTGCTGGTCGAGGGCATTCTCCCCGAGGACCCCGTTGCCTTCGCGGCGGCTGTCTGCGAGCTGATGTAACTTAGTTACGCCGTTCTACCGAACGGCGTAACGGCTCGACGCTGTAAGCCCGCCAGAGCGGCAATCTGCCTTTCAACTTCG
>UREM01000022.1 GCA_900546775.1 uncultured Collinsella sp.
CCGGCCGTCCCCGCCGCGTCGGCCCCATCGACCTGGTGGCAAGCCGCTACGGCGTCTTCTGCCAGGGCTGCGACGAGGTCGCCCTGACCCTGCTGGACGTGCTGGACTACATGGAGAAGATCCCCATGGTCACTGCTTACAAACTGAGCGACGGCACCACCACCGCCCGCTTCCCCATGGGCGAGGCTCTGGACACCGCACAGCCGGTGGTGGAGTATCTGCCCGGCTGGCACTGCGACATCACCGCCGCCCGCAAGTGGGAAGACCTGCCCAAGGAGGCCCAGAACTACGTCGAGTATCTGGAAAAGGCCGTGGGCTGCAAGATCACCTATATCTCTGTGGGCGCAGAGCGTGAGGCATACATCCACCACGTGGTCTGAACCCTGAATTCACCGGAAAGAAGGATGCCGCTAATGTTTGACATCATCGCCGACAGCGCCTGTGACTTTACGCCGGAAATGGCGCAGAAGATGGGTGTGGAGATCGTGCCGTTCTATGTTTCGCTGGACGGTGAGCACTACCGCAAGGAGGGCAAGGAGATCGCTGTGCGGGATTTCTACCAGTTCATGGTGGACAACCCCTCTGCCTACCCCAAGACCAGCCTTGCCTCCATCGAGGATTTCGAGGAGGTGTTCCGCCGTCAGGCTGAGGCCGGCCGCCCCACCCTCTGCCTCTGCTTCACCGGCAGGATGAGCGGCTGCGTGGGCAGCGCCCGCAACGCCCGGGAACTGGTGCTGGAGGACTACCCCGACGCGAAGATCGAGGTGATGGACTCGGCAGCGGCTACTGTCACGGAGGCGACTATGGTGGAGAACGCTGTGGCCATCCGCGACGCAGGCTGCACGCTGGACGAGGCGGTGACCTGGCTGGAAGCGGAAAAATCCACCAACAACATCTTCTTCACGGTGGGCAACCTCGATTACCTCATCAAGGGCGGACGCATCGGCAAAGTCTCTGGCCGGGCGGCGAACCTTCTGGGCATCAAGCCGATGATCCTCTTCAAAGACGGCGAGATCTTCTCGGGCGGTGTGGCCCGGGGCCGTCAGAAGAGCTTTGAGAAGGCCCTTGAGCAGCTGATGAACTATCTGGACGTCAACGGCGGCACGCCCGACGACTACCGCATCATCGTGGGCTATGGCTACGATGAGGAAGAGGGCAAACGGCTCTGGATGCAGACCCGTGCCGCCCTGCGTGCCAAGTACCCCGCCGCACAGTGCGAGGTGGGCCTGCTGCAGATCGGCTGCACCATCGCGGTCCATACCGGCCCCTATGCGCTGGGCATGGGCGTCATGCGCCGCTGGAAAAAGCAGTAATCGCTGGATCAAAAAAATCCTCTCCCATCGGGAGAGGATTTTTTTGTGTGTTATGGAGTGTTATCGGCCCTCGGTGCGCTGCGCCAGACGGGAAAAGCGCTTGTCTTTGTCCTTTTCGTCGTCCTGCGGGGCAGGTGCGGTGTGGGTGAACCGGACTTCGGTGACGCGGCGGCGGGCCGTGCGGGTCACGACGCCCTCGTAGTCGTTCAGCTGGAAATGGTCGCCCACCTTGGGCAGATGGTGGGTCTTTTCCTGTACAAGGCCGTTCACGGTGTTGGAGTCGATGTCTTCATCCTCGGGCAGGTCCAGCGTCTCGTAAAGGTCGTCCACGCTGGCGGAGCCGGACACGAGCCAGCTGCCGTCCGACTGCTGGCGGAAGTCCTCCGTGGCCTCGTCGTGTTCGTCCCAGATCTCGCCCACAAGCTCTTCCAGAATGTCCTCGAGGGTGATGATGCCCTCGGTGCCGCCGTATTCGTCCACGACGACTGCCATGTGATGGTGCTGCTCCCGCAGGGTGCGCAGCAGCTGGGAGATCTGGGTGGAGCCGGTGGTGTAGAGGGTGGGGGCGATGAGGTCTTCCATCGTGACGGTCTTTTTCAGACGGGCGATGTAGAAATCCTTCTCGTGGACGACGCCGATGATGTTGTCCACGGTGTCGTGATAGACGGGCAGACGGGAATAGCCGGATTCTGCGAACGTCTGCGCAAGCTCTTCCAGCGAAATATCGTCCTCCACGGCCACCACGTCTACGCGGGGCGTCAGGATCTCTTCCACCTCCACGTCATCGAACTCGATGGCGCTGCGGATGAGCTGGCTTTCCCGGTCGGTAAGCTCACCGTCGTTCTCAGCCTCGCTCACCATGGTGATGAGCTCACCTTCGGTGATGGCGTCGCTCTCGCTGCTGTGGACGAAGTGTCCCAGCAGCTTCTTCCACTGGCTGAACAGCCAGGTCAGGGGGGTGAAGAGGGTCAGGAGCAGACTCAGCACCGGCGATACGGCGGTAGCGATGGTCTCGGGCATCTCCTTGGCGAGGGTCTTGGGGGTCACTTCGCCGAAGATGAGGACGACTACCGTCAGCACGATGGTGGAGGTGGTGGCGCCCCGCTCTGCACCCAGCCACTTGGTAAAGAGGACGGTGCCGATGGAAGCAGCGGCGATATTCACGATGTTGTTGCCGATGAGGATGGAGGAGAGAAGCTTGTCGTACTTCTCGGCCATCGCCAGCACCCGGGCGGCGGAAGTGTCGCCTTCCTCAGCGCGGCTTTTCAGGCGTATCTGGTTCAGGGAAGAAAATGCGGTCTCGGAGGCGGAGAAGAATGCGGAAAACGCGATCAAAACGATCAGCGCCACCAAGAGCGTTATACTGCCATCGTCCATAATAAAGGTTGATCAACTCTACTTTCTTATAATAATATGTTAACCAAAAAGTGCTTTCCACCGTTGCCTTCGACGATGAAAAGCACTTTGTTCAACGCCTATAATATCATATTCCACCCGCCGGTGCAAGCGTTCCTGTCAGGAGGAGGGATAAAATAGGTAAAAAGTTTGCGGTTTTCAGCGGAGCACAAGGCCCGTGCCGTCGTAGTCCACCGTCAGGGTCGCGCCCTCGGTGTAGCTGCCCTGAATGATGGCCTTTGCGATGAGGGTCTCCACACGGCTCTGGATGAACCGCTTGATGGGACGTGCGCCGTAGACGCTGTCATAAGAGGAATCAATGATGAAGTCCTTGGCTGCCGTGGTGACGTCCAGCTTGAGGTGCTTGCCCTCGTCCATCCGCTTGCGCAGATCTTCGAGCTGCAGGTCCACGATCCTGCGGGTCTCGTCCTTGGTGAGGCTCTTGTAGTAGACGATCTCGTCCAGACGGTTCAGGAACTCGGGACGGAATTTGCTCTTCAGCAGCAGATCGATCTGCTTGCGGGCGTCCTCGCTCAGCTCGTTGGAGCCCTCGGCGCGGCGCTGCTCCAGGTCGTTCAGGATGATGTCACTGCCGAGGTTGGAGGTCAGGATGATGACGGTGTTCTTGAAGTCCACCGTGCGGCCCTGACTGTCGGTGATGCGGCCATCGTCCAGCACCTGTAGCAGGATGTTGAAGACGTCGGGGTGAGCCTTTTCCACCTCATCGAACAGCACGACGCTGTAGGGTTTGCGGCGGACGGCCTCGGTCAGCTGGCCGCCCTCTTCATAACCGACGTATCCCGGAGGCGCGCCGATCAGGCGGCTGACGCTGAACTTCTCCATATACTCGGTCATGTCGATACGCACCATGTTCCGCTCGTCGTCGAACAGAGCCTGTGCCAGAGCTTTTGCCAGCTCGGTCTTGCCGACGCCGGTGGGGCCGAGGAAGAGGAAGCTGCCGATGGGGCGGTTGGGGTTTGCGATGCCGGCGCGGCTGCGCAGGATGGCTTCGCTCACCTTGGTGACGGCCTCATCCTGGCCGATGACTCTCTTGTGGAGCACATCGTCCAGATGCAGCAGCTTCTCGCGCTCACCCTCCACCAGCTTCTCCACGGGGATGCCGGTCCAGCGGGCCACGATGCGGGCGATCTCCTCGTCGGTCACGCGGTCGCGCAGCAGGCTGTCTTCCTTCTTGGCGGCGGCGATCTTCTCTTCTTCTTCCAGCTGTTTCTGCAGCTGAGGCAGCTTGCCGTATTTCAGCTCAGCGGCCTTGTTCAGATCGTATTCGCGCTGTGCCTTCTCGATGGCGGCGTTGGTCTGCTCGATCTGCTCGCGCAGAGACTGCACCTTGCCGATGGCATTCTTCTCGTTTTCCCACTTTGCCTTCATGCTGTGGAACTTATCCTGCAGCTCGGCCAGCTCTTTTTCGAGGTCGCGCAGACGGCTCTGACTCAGAGCGTCGGTCTCCTTTTTCAGGCTGACCTGCTCGATCTGCAGCTGGGTGATGCGGTGGGCGAGGTCGTCCATCTCGCTGGGCATACTGTCCATCTCGGTCTTTATCATGGCGCAGGCTTCATCCACCAGGTCAATGGCCTTATCGGGGAGGAAGCGGTCGGTGATATAGCGGTCAGAGAGGGTGGCGGCGGCGATCAGTGCATTATCGCTGATCTTCACGCCGTGGAACACCTCGTACCGCTCTTTCAGTCCGCGCAGGATGGAGATGGTGTCTTCCACGGTAGGCTCATCCACCTGCACCGGCTGGAAGCGGCGCTCCAGAGCGGGGTCTTTCTCGATATACTGGCGGTACTCGTCCAGCGTGGTCGCGCCGATGCAGTGCAGCTCGCCGCGGGCCAGCATGGGTTTCAGCAGATTGCCGGCGTCCATTGCGCCGTCGGTCTTGCCGGCACCCACGATGGTGTGCAGCTCATCAATGAAGAGGATGATCTTGCCCTCGCTCTTCTTCACCTCATTCAGGACACTCTTCAAACGCTCCTCGAACTCGCCGCGGTACTTTGCGCCAGCCACCAGAGCACCCATGTCCAAGCTGAACACGGTGCGGTCTTTCAGGTTCTCCGGCACATCGCCCCGGACGATCCGCTGGGCCAGACCCTCGGCGATGGCCGTCTTGCCGACGCCCGGCTCACCGATGAGGCAGGGGTTGTTCTTCGTCTTACGGGACAGGATGCGGATGACATTTCGAATTTCCTGGTCACGGCCAATGACGGGGTCCAGCTTCTGCTTGCGGGCCAGGTCAACGAGGTCCTGACCATACTTCTGCAGGGCATTGTAGGTGTCCTCGGGGTTGTCGTTGGTCACGCGCTGGTTGCCGCGCACGGCGGTGAGCTGCTGTAAGAACTTATCCTTCGTGATGCTAAAGGCGCGGAACAGCTCGGAGGTGTTCTGGGTCTGCTCGTCCAGCAGGGCGAGGAAGACATGCTCGACACTGACGTAGTCGTCCTTCATGGCCTTGGCCTCGCGGGCGGCGGCGCTCAGCACCTTGTCGGTGGCCTGCGAGATATAGACCTTGTCGGGGTCACGGCCAGAGCCGGACACCCGGGGCATTGCGGAAAGCTTTTCGGCCACAGCGGCGGAGAAGCTGCCTGCGTCCACATTCAGTTTCTGGAGCAGCTGGGGGATAAGGCCCTGCTCCTGTGTCGCCAGAGCGTGGAGCAGATGCTCCGGCTCCAGTGCGTTATGCTGATACTCCACAGCCAGCTGCTGGGCTGCCTGCAGAGCCTCAAGGGTCTTCTGGGTATATTGATTGGTATTCATAAAGTCAAGCCTCCATTCGTACCGGAAGTTGAGATTCAGGCGGTGGGCCGGAATGCTGTTTTAGCACTCTTACTCATCGACTGCTAAAAATATACTCCAAACACGCTGCAATGTCAATAGGCAAAACCCGGAAGAGCCTCGGATTCACAAAAAGTTTGCAAAAATGCAAAAAATCACACCATATCGTCTCGCAAAGGCAAACAAAAGGCCCCTGCCGGGCGGAAAGCCGCAGCAGGGGCGGAAGGAATGAGAGGATCATTCAGCAAACAGCGGGGTGGACAGATAACGGTCGCCGGTGTCGGGCAGCAGGACGACGATGTTCTTTCCTGCGTTCTCGGGGCGCTTTGCCAGCTGGATGGCAGCCCAGACAGCAGCACCGGAGGAGATGCCCACCAGAACGCCTTCCTTGTGGCCGATGAGACGGCCGGTGGCAAAGGCGTCGTCATTTTCGACGGGGATGATCTCGTCGTAGACCTTGGTGTCCAGCACGTCGGGGACGAAGCCTGCGCCGATGCCCTGGATCTTGTGCGCACCGGCGGTACCTTTGCTCAGGACAGGGGAGGAAGCGGGCTCAACGGCCACGACCTTGACGCCGGGATCCTTGCTCTTGAGGTACTGGCCCACACCGGTGATGGTGCCGCCGGTGCCGACGCCGGCTACAAAGATGTCAACCTTGCCGTCGGTGTCCTCCCAGATCTCGGGGCCGGTGGTGGCGATGTGCGCCTTGGGGTTGGCCGGGTTGACGAACTGGCCGGGGATGAAGGAGTTGGGGATCTCTTTTGCCAGCTCGTCGGCCTTGGCGATGGCGCCCTTCATGCCCTTGGAACCGTCGGTGAGCACGAGCTGTGCGCCATATGCCTGCATAAGCTTGCGGCGCTCGACGGACATGGTCTCGGGCATGGTGATGATCACCTTGTAGCCGCGAGCTGCCGCCACCGAGGCGATGCCGACGCCGGTGTTGCCGCTCGTGGGCTCGATGATGGTGTAGTCGCCGCCGCGCACGAGCTTGCCGGCCTTCTCGGCCTCGTCGATCATGTTCTTGGCGACGCGATCCTTTACGGAGCCGGCGGGGTTGAAGTATTCCAGTTTGACGAGCACGCGGGCCTTGAGGTTCTCATCGGCTTCAAAGTGAGTGAGCTCCAGAAGCGGAGTGTGGCCGATAAGCTGATCGATGGACGTGTAAACATTGCTCATGGTGAACCTCCAAAGTGTTCAAATGACTGGATACCGTATGGTTTTACGGCGTGTGTGGCAGCGAAACCCACAAACCTTATGGGTTGTTCGTTTTGCTGTTGGCAAGCATAGTAGACAGTAAAGCCTAGTAACACAATAGGAAATAGAAGATTATTACGAGTCGATTAACCAGCTTGACGGGAATAGGTATTTTCAAAACCAATTTTTCGGCTAGAATTTCTACGAATTAAAAGACCGAAAGGCAGCTATATATATGTTGGTTTCCACAAAGGGCAGATATGCCCTGCGCGTTATGGTCGACCTGGCCGAGCACCAGGCGGCGGGCCGTATTCCCCTCAAAGAGATCGCCGCGCGTCAGGGGATTTCGGAGAAATATCTGGAAAACATTTTGGCCACGCTCGTCCGCGCCAATATGCTCTCGGGCATGCGCGGCAAGGGCGGCGGCTATGTGCTCACGCGCCCGCCCGAGCAGTACACGGTGGGCGAGATCTTGCGCCTGACCGAGGGTAGTCTGGCGCCGGTCGCCTGCCTGGATGGCGACTGCAAGGGCTGCTCGCGATCTGATAAGTGTCCCACGCTCGACGTGTGGAAGAACCTGGACAAGCTCATCAACGATTACCTCGACGGCGTGACGCTCGACCAGCTCGTCGCCCCCAACGAAGGCTACGACTACGTCATCTAACCCCACTTGCCATGTGGGGGCAGGGTGGAAATGGTAGATTTTCTTGCCCTCTGAGACTTGGCAAATAAGAAGGCCGCCCATTTTTGCGATGGGCGGCCTTTGTTTTGGGCTGTTGAGATGGGCGCGGTCGGAACGGCTGTTTTAGCCCTCGGCGATGCTGTCGAGGATGCTGCGCATGATGGATACCAGGATGCTGCCCATAAAGGCCGATCCAAAGCTGGCAATGGAGATGCCCGCGCCCAGCAGATTGACCGACAGGTAGCTGGCCAGCTCGAGCATAAAGCTGTTGACTACGAGCTGAAAAATACCAAGCGTAATAATAGTGAGCGGCAGTGAGATGACAGTCAGGAACGGCTTGACGAGCGAATCGACGATGTTGAGGAACAGTCCCACAAAGGCGAAACAGACCCAGGCCTCGGCAAAACCGAAGGGTTGGATGCCGGGGACGAGGAACGTGGCGATCGCGATGGCAATCGAGGTGAAGAGCCAGTTAAGCATAAAGCGCATGGCGTGAATCCTTTCTTGCGCCGGGGTTGCTGGCGTCGCGTGAAGCGGCTTGCGGCGGCGACCTGGATGGTTGCGCGGGCGCGCCGCGGTGTTTGGGCGCCCATTGTCTCAAATATTCATGGAGCTTACGTGCGCATTCGGTTTTTAAACGGCGTTCGTCCTGAAAAACGCGCCGCTGGCAGAGAGTCTTGTCGCTTTAGTTTGGTGGTGTGCTAAACTGCTACGGGCAAAAGCCACAGGCGTTGCCCTATTGCATAGAACGGGCGAACGATGCCCGATGTCAGTATCAACTTCGATGCCTTTTGGCGGGTTTGGCGGTGATCGATGAATATCGAGAACATGTTTGACAAGCCTGATGTCAAGCAGCTGGTCCACGCATTTAGTCTTTTGGATGACGAGAAGGATATCCAGGCGTTTTTAACCGATATCTGCACGCCGCGCGAGATCTGCGATCTTTCGCAACGTCTGCAGGTTGCGCGTTATCTGGATGAGGGCGAGCCTTATGTTGAGGTTCAGGCCCGCACCGGCGCTTCGTCCACTACGGTGAGCCGCGTGTCCAAGGCACTCAACGGCGAGTACGGCGGCTATCGTAAGATCCTCATCAAGCTGGAGGATGGCGAGTAGGCCAGCGGTAAAAACGAATTGCGCAGAACCGTCCCTTCGGGGGCGGTTTTTTGATCCTTTGGGGACGGAGGAAAACGGATCACTGGGTTAGACTGACCTCCTCGGTGATCCATTTTCCTCCGTCTCCAAGGGGTCAAATCTGTTGGCGTGGGGCAAATCTGTCCGCGCGGGCGGGTAGGATGGAAGCATTGGATATTGCGAACGGTTTGAGTGGAGGACCATGCCTGTTCGAATCTATACCACCCATACCGGTACGGACTTGAGCGATGCCGAGGCTGCGTTGCTCGCCGACCTGGTTGCCCGCCACGGGCGTGCCGTTTTGCTGGCGCCCTCGTTTGCCGAGCTCGACCTGTGCCGTCATGATGCTGCGGTTGCTGGCGTCTCGCTGGGCGTTGACTACAAAACCCCTGCGTCGTGGCTTCGTTCGCTGTGGGAGCTTATGGGCGATGGCCGCGGCTTCGTCGACAACATGCAGCGCCAGATGCTGTTCTCGGACATGATCGCCCGTCGCGACGATGTCGACCTGCAGCCGCTTTCGCGCAGTCAGGGAACGGTGCGCATGCTCGCGCGCATGGCCCGCGATGTGCTGCCGGGCGTAGCGGGAACGGGTGCCGAGCGCTGCCGCGATGCCGCCGCTCAGCCCGAGCCCAAAAGTGACGCCGAGGCCCGCGTGTTCGAGCTGTTGAGCGCCTATGCGAGCGGCTTGGACCGTCGAGACATGGTCGAGCCCTGCGAGGCGGCTGACCTTATGGCCGAGGTGCTGGCCGACAACCTTCCGGCGTGTACCCGCGCCGTATGCGTGCGCGGTATCACGTCGTTTACGCATGGCCTGCTCGAGTTGCTGTCGGCCGTGGCGAACAATGGGGGAGAGGTCGTTGTGCTGCTTGCCCGCGAGCAGGCGGCAATGCGCGAAGATCTGGCTGCCGCCTTTGATGCCCGTGGTGTGCTGTTTGAGGCCGCGCCGCTGGGGGAGGGTGCCGCCGCGCCCCAGACTGCCTCCAAGTCCGCCGCTCAGCCTGCCTTTGTAGAGGTTGCGGGCCCTCACGCCCGTGCCCACGCCTATGTGGATGCAATCGATGATCTGGTAAAAACGTGTGAGGCCGCCGCGGTCGACGGCGGTGTCACGGCGGCCGCGGACCCCGTGCGCGTGCTCGTGGTGTCTGCCCGGGCGCCTCTGCTGTTCGGTGAACTCGCTGCCCGTTTGGCGGCGCGTCATATTGCGGCCGAGACAACTGAGTTCACGGCGTTTTCCCAATCCATCGCGGGCAGGCAGTTCACGGCGCTCGCCAATCTGATCGAGCGCATGAAGGCCGCCGACGAGGGCACCGCCTCCAAGACCGAGTGGTGGCCCGCTCCGGAGCTTACCGACTGGATTTACAGCCCGCTTTCGGGTGCCGACGCCGCCAGCGCGCGCACGTTCGACAAGAATATGCGACTGTCGCGCAGCAAGACCACTGCGGGCGTCAAGAGCCTGCTGCAGAGCGTGCAGGGCCAGGTGAGGGGCGCGCGTAAAGCGGCGAGCGACGAGAGCTGGTTTAAGAACGTGCCGTGCGTGATCTCGGACGTGTTCCAGGCGCTGTGGCGCGACAAACCCGTGACGGCGCTCAAGGCCATGCTTGCCGTTGCCGAGGCACTGCCCGATCGCGCACTTGGCGGTCTCGACGGTCAGGCCCGTCGCCAGGCGGAGGTGGCCCTGCTGCGCCACGTCATCGACATCCTTATGAATGGCGCCCGTGCGCTCGACGTGTCGCAGGCCGCGACCGTGCCTGTGCTCGACGACATTCGAACCAAGGTGGACAAGCGTAGCGCCGCCTACGATTACGAGACCTACGAGGCTGACCGTGCGCCACGCGCCCAGGTTCGCTTTGCTTCGCTTGCCGATGCGGCGGCTCTGCGCCCCGGCAGCTACGATGCCGTGCTGTTTGCCGATGTCGATCTGGACAGCTATCCGCTCTCACACGAAGAGGGGCCGCTGACCACGCTGACGGCGAGCCTCGGTCGCGAGGGCGTGACGCTTGAGCCTGCGGCCTTGCTGCGCGCACGCTTTGGCCGCGCGATACAAGCGTCGCGTGGTCCGGTTACGCTCGCCCGTGTGACCCACGATCGTCAGGCGCGCGAGTGCTATCCGGCGGCCGTGTGGACCGAGTTGCGGGCGCATGCCGAGGCCGCTAACGATGCTAAGGCCGCTGACGCCGACAAGGCCGCTGACGACGCTAAGGCCGTTGGCGCCGACAAGGCGAAGTGCGTGGGTGAGGGCGATATCGTAAGGGACTTCGATCCCGCGGCAGGCGAAGGTCTTAGGCGCGAGCGCGTGACCTGCGAAGCTCCTCAGCATCTGAGCGATGAAGCCATTCCGTATCTGGTCCTGCGCCGTCGCGATGGCGAGGGCGAGGATGCGCCGCTGGTGCCGCGCCTGACGTCCGCCTCGCAGATTGAGGCCTATTCCACCTGCCCGCTGTGCTGGTTCGTCTCGTATCGCGTCAAACCTCAGTCCATCGATGCGGGCTTTGGCAACATGGAGAAGGGCAACTTTGTCCATGACGTGCTGGAGCACTTGCATGCACGTCTTCCGCAGGAGGGCATGGAGCGCGTGACGCCCATGAATCTGCCGCGCGCGAAGGAGCTGCTGCACGAGGTCTTTGCCGAGACCCTGGCCGAGCACGCCGGCAAGCGCGGTACCGAGGGCCCGCTGGTGCCGCTCTCTCCAGTGGAGGAGCGCCAGGTGGCCGAGATCTTGCCGCAACTGGAGGGCGTGCTCGCCTACGAGTCCGAGGCGCTCGCGCCCTTCGCGCCGCGCTACCTGGAGTTTGCGTTCAACGAGCTCCAGGTCGAGTATGCCGGCTGGCCGCTCGGCGGGCGCATCGACCGCGTGGATGTGGACGCCGAGAACCGCGCTGTGGTGATTGACTACAAGCATCGTTCGGGTGTCGAGGAGTTTAAGCTCGCCGACCCCACGGTGCGCGACGAGGAGTCGGGCGAGGCCCCCATCGACGATCCGCGCTGGCTGCCGCCCCATACCCAGACACTCATCTACGCGCAGGCCATGCGCCGGGCGCTGGGTCTAGATGCCCGTGCGGCGCTCTATTTTTCGACCAAGGGCGGCAAGCCCGCACTGCGTGGTGCCGCAAGTGCCGAGTTGCTCGAGGAAGAGCGCGGCGACGGCCGCATTCCGGGCCTCAAGAAGGGCTTTCCGGGCGAGGGCGGCAACATGGACTTCGATGCGCTGCTCGACCGCGTGGAGACCGGCATTGCCGAGCGCCTGCGCGAGCTCGAGGCGGGCAACGTTGCCGCTGTCGACCCAACGTCGGCTCAGGCCGCGCATGCGCGCTGCTCGTATAACCACGAAGGAACGTTTGTAAGGAGGGACGTGTAGACCATGGATCTTTCGACCTTGATGCCGCAACAGCTGCAAGTCGTCAAAACGCTCGACCGCCCGCTGTTTGTCTCGGCGGGTGCCGGCTCGGGCAAGACCTTTACCCTCACGCGCCGCATCGTCTATGCGCTCTCGCCCGAATCCGGTCCGTTTGTCGAGCATCTGGACCAGGTGCTCGCCATTACCTTTACCAAAGACGCCGCGGCCGAGATTCGCGACCGCGTGCGCCGTGCGCTTATCGAAGAGGGCATGGACGAGGAGGCCCTGACGGTCGACGACGCTTGGATCTCGACCATCCACGGCATGTGCTCGCGTATCCTGCGCGCGCACGCGCTGGAGCTGGGCATCGATCCTGAGTTCACGGTGCTCACCGATACCGATGAGCTTATGGATCAGGCTGTCGAGCATGTGCTGGGGCGCGCGACGGCGCCCGATGCCGCGCCCGAGCTTGCCGCCTCGCTTAAGGCCCTCTACGCTTGGTATCCCATGGCGGGCGAGGGCGGGCCGTTTGGCGCCGGTACCACCATCAAAGGCCTGGTGCGCGACCTGTTGGAGCTATCGAGCCAGCTGCCGGGCGGCATGGACGATGTGTGCGTGGCGCGCGGCCAGGCCGACACCTCGGCGCTTGCCGATGCCTATCGTGCGGCGCTGGGCGCAAGCAAGGCCACGACCGAGAAAGCGCAGGCGGCACTCGACGCCATCGACGCGTTTGAGGCGAGCGGCAAAACCATGGAGGATGCGGCGCGACTCATGATGTCGTGCAGCATGCCGCGCGCGAGCAAGGCGTTTCCTAAGGAGCAGGTGGAGCTACTCAAGGCCGAGGCGGCTGATGCGTTTATCAATATCGTGCTTGCCTGCGGCGGTTCGGCGCTCGATGCGCTGGTGGGGCTCGCCCGTGCCGTAGAGGCGGAGTACCGTGCGCTCAAGGCCGGCCAGTCCGCGCTCGACAACAACGACCTGCTGCGCATGGCGTACGAGGCGCTGCGCGACTACCCGGCTATTCGAGCTGCCTATGAGGGCCGCTTTAAGATGGTCATGATCGACGAGTTCCAGGATACCGACCAGATGCAGGTCGATCTGATTCGCTATCTGACGGGTGCGGGCGAGCGCACGCTGTGCACCGTGGGCGATGCACAGCAGTCGATCTACCGCTTCCGAGGCGCCGAGGTCGAGGTGTTCCGTCGCCAAGAGCGCAAGGTGGGCTCCTCTGCTGCGCCCGAGGCGACTGCCGTGGCCGACGCCCCTGCTGGCGAGCTCGTTAAACTCGTGCGCAACTTCCGCAGTCATGACGAGGTGCTGCGTTACGTAGCGCGCGTCTTCGACGGCGATACCGGTGGTTTGATGCAGGGGTTCTTGGATCTTGAGCCGAGTGACGATCGCGAGGACAAGCTCAAGGCAAAGGCTTCGCGCCGCCAGGCGCTGCTCGTTGCCGGCGGCAGCACCCAGGAACGAACGCAGGCGAAAGCCCGTGCGATTGCGGAGCGGTTCCAAGCGCTCGTTAAAGCGGGCCAGCCACAGGGCAGCATGGTGTTGTTGCTGGGCCGTATGACTAATGCCGACGTCTACGCGCAGGCTTTCCGCGACCAGGGACTCGACTGCGTTATCGCGGGAGGTTCAGTCTTTGCCCAGGCTGCCGAGGTCCAAACGGTGCGTGCCCTGGTGTGCGCGCTTGCCAATCCGGCCGATACGGCGCAGGGTCTCATGCCACTGCTGGCCTCGCCGATGTTTGCACTCGGCGCTCAGGAGTTCCTGACGCTGGCGACCAAACTCGACGATCAGACGGGCGAGACGTCGCGCCGCAACATCGATGCGGGCATCATGAGCGATTCCGATGTGCCGGGTTTGCAGAACCTGCCGCTCGTGACGCGTGCCCGCGAGGTGCTGCGCTACGCGCTTCGTCGCGTGGGACGTGATTCGTTCGCCGCCATCGCGCGCGACGCGGTCAATGCCTCCGGCTGGTTCGTGCGCCTGGCGCAGCGCGGCCCCGAGGGGAAGGCCATTGCCGCCAACGTGCTCAAGGCGCTCGACGCCGTGGCCGAGGCAGAGGCCGAGCTCGGCAATTCTCCGCGCTCCATCGCGCTCGCCTTCGACCGCTTCTTGGCGGGCAAGGAGGCCCCGGGCGCGCTCAACGAGGAGGGTGACGGCGCGGTACGCATCATGACCGTGCATGCGTCCAAGGGTCTGGAGTATCCGGTCGTGGCGGTTGCCGAGTGTTTTGGCGTGCGCAAGCCGTCCGGTGCGGCGCAGATGGGTCGCGTCGAGGGCGGAGCGCAGGTCGTGGCGCTGCCGGCACGCTTCGACGGCGTTAAACTCGCGGACGGTACGTTCGTGAAGGGCGATGACGTCAAAAAGCAGTTTGAACACGCGTTTAAGGGCAAGGGCACGTCGCTGTGGTTGCCGCCAGAGCTTATGGAGGACGTATGCGCGACGGGCTCTCCCGCCGAGGCATTTGCCCGCCTGCGCAACGACGACCTGCAACTTTCGCTCGAAGAGCGGGCTCGTCTGCTCTATGTCGCCATGACGCGTGCGCGCGAGCTGGTGATCTTGGCGATGGATGCCGGCGTGAGCCGTGGCAAGGTGACGGCGCCGACCTTCGACGTCGAGACCGATCTGACCTACGACGTGCTGCGCCGCATCCTGCCGGCCGACAGTCTGGACATGCCGCAGCTCGATAGCGACCGTTTGGTGTTCGACAACTCCAGGCCGGGCGACTACGAGCTTATCTCGCTGGCGGACTTTACGTTTGGCGAGCAGGCGTTTGAGGCTAACGCTTCGCTGGATGTCGAGGGCAGGCTTGTTCGTGGCGATGCCGATGCCGCCGATAATGCTGCGCGCTCAACCGTCCCCGGTCCTGCCGACCCCAAGCCCGATTCGTTTGAGCTTGTGTGTCCCCAGGCAGTGGGCGTGCGCATGGGCATCTGTCCGTATCCGATGCGTGATTCGTATAGCTACTCGTCAATCGCCGCGGCGCTCCATGCCGAGACGGAAGATCGTGCCGCCGAGGCACACGTGCCCATGGACGAGGCCGGCGATGATGCGGAGTCGGATGGCTCGGAGATGACGGATGCAGACGTGGCCGCCGTTGAGCCCGCCGGCAACCCCATGGCGCTGGGCTCGGCGTTCCACGCCGCTTGCCAGTGGCTCATCGAGATGGGTGCCGATGCGCTGCCCGCTGCGCGCGCCGATGCGCTGGCGCGCCTGTGGCGCCTGACGCCGGAGCAGCGCGAGCGCTTCGATGTCGCCCTGAATCGCTGGCTCAAGTCGGCTGTTCGTGCTGACCTGCTCGCGTGGCCGTGCGTTCGTGCCGAGGTGCCGTTCTTTTCGCTGGGCTGCGAGGACGAGGACATCGCTCGCTACGGTGCATATGCCGAAGGCGCCATCGACGCTTTGGCGACGAACCCGGCCGATCCGTCACGCGCACTGGTCATCGACTACAAGACGGGCGGCACGCCGGATGAGACGCCCGACCAGCTGCTCGAGAAGCACGCCCTGCAGGCGCGCGTCTACGCTGATGTTCTGCACAAGGCGGGCTTTGAGGCCGTGACCGTCAAGTTCGTCCGCGTGGAGCAGCCGGATCCAACCATCTTCGTCGAACCCGCCGAGCCCCAAGTAGTCACCTACAACTTCTAGTCCTGAGATAACTTGCGGTGGAATAGTTCCTGCATTGCGGCCCAGGTGGCCCAAGCGGGAACTATTCCACCGCAACTGCAAGAGGAGCCGTGTGGGTTTGGCTAGGTTCGGGTGCTGTCCGTGCCGTGGGGTAAAATCGTTCAGTCAGAACACGAACCCGCATCGGAGCTCATCACATGGCATTCGTCCATCTGCACAATCACACTGTTTTCTCCATGCTCGACGGCGCAACCCGTATCCAGGATATGGTCAATCGTGCCGTTGAGCTGGGCATGCCCGCCGTGGCCATTACCGACCACGGCTACATGTATGGCGTACCCGACCTGGCGCTGGCCTGCGACGCCGTCAACCACAACACGCCCGAGTACAAAACCTGGAGCCACGACAAGGCCTTCTTGGAAAAGGACCGCCGCGACGAGCTGGTGGAGCCCGATCCCGAGTCCAGCCCGCGCGAGCATGCCCAGTATGTGAAGGACATGGCCATGTGGGACGAGAAGGGCAACATCGACGAGCTCAAGCCGCCTCTGGTCATCAAGCCCATCTTTGGCTGCGAGGTCTACTTTACGCCGGACGAGACGCTTGCCCGCGACCATAAGCCCGAGCTCTACCACATGATCCTTCTGGCCAAGGACCAGGAGGGATACGTCAACCTGATGCAGACGGTCTCCGAGGCCGCCGTGCAGGGCTTTTACTATAAGCCGCGCGTGACGCTCGACAACCTGCGCCGCCACGCCAAGGGCATGATCTGCACGAGCGCCTGCATCGCGGGCATCATCCCCAAATACATCGACCGCGGTGACATGGAGGGCGCCATCAAGTGGGCCGAGACCTTCCGCGATACCTTCGAACCCGGCGACTTTTACATCGAGATCCAGGAACACGGCATCACTACCGACAATGGTCTGACCGACGAGCAGATGGACCGTACGCTCATCGATATCGCCAAGCAGGTGGGCGTCAAGGTCATCGCCACCAACGACTTCCACTACCTGCGCCGCGAGGACGCGCCCGTGCAGGACGTCATCATGTGCATCGGTATGAACGCCAAGGTCGACGACCCTAACCGCATGCGCATGACTGGCTCGGAGTTTTACATGAAGACCGAGGAGGAGATGCGGGCGATGTTCCCGTATTGCCCCGAGGCCTGCGACAACACGCTCGAGATCGCCGACAAGTGCTACGTTGAGCTGGACTGGGACTCCATCATCCTGCCGCGCTTCCCGCTGCTCGATCCCGGCGAGACGCACGAGAGCCAGTTCCGCCGCGAGTGCGAGAAGGGCCTGCGCCAGCACTACGGCGACGACTGGGCCACGCGCGAGATTGGTGGCGTCAACATCAAAGAGCGCTTTGAGTACGAATACAAAGTCATCTGCGACAAGGGCTTTGCCGCCTACTTCTTGATCGTTGCCGAGTACGTGCAATGGGCCAAGGACAACGGCATCGGCGTCGGCCCCGGCCGTGGCTCGGCCGCCGGCGCTATCGTCGCCTACGCCATGAACATCACCGCGTTCGACCCGCTCGAGAACGGTCTGATGTTCGAGAGGTTCCTGTCCCCGCAGCGTACCGAGATGCCCGATATCGATATGGACTTCGACGATGAGCGGCGCCTCGAGGTCGTGGAGCACGTTCGCCAGCTCTACGGCCCCGAGAAGGTCACCCACGTCATCACCTACTCGACCATCAAGGCCAAGCAGGCCATCAACGACGCCGCGCGCGTCCTGGACTACCCGGTCTACATGGGTCAGCGCCTGTCCAAGATGGTCTCGAGCGACCCCAAGGTCAAGCTCAAGCAGGTGCTCGACAAACAACCCGGCAAAGAGGATCTGTATAACCCCGATTTTGCCGAGGCTTATAAAAAGGACGACGACGCTCGCCGCATCATCGACACGGCGCTCTCGATTGAGGGTCTCACCCGTGGCGAGGGCGTGCATGCGTGCGCCGTTCTGATCTGCCGTGACCCCGTCAACGAGCACGTGCCAACCAAGCTCGATACCAAGGGCGGCGTCGAGATTACTCAGTACGAGGGCCATACCGTTGCCGACATGGGCCTGCTCAAGATGGACTTCTTGGGCCTGCGCACGCTGACGGTTATCTCCAAGGCCAAGGCAAACATCAAGAAGAACTTCGGCATCGACATCAAAGAGGAAGAGATTCCCTTTGACGATCCCGAGATCTTTAAGCTCATGGGCTCCGGCCATACCGCCGGCGTCTTCCAGGTCGAGTCCGCCGGCATGACGGCCACGATCAAGAACATGAAGCCCACCGAGTACAAGCACGTCGTAGCATTGATCGCTCTGTACCGCCCGGGCCCGCTGGGCGCCGGCATGGTCTCGTCCTACATCAACCGTATGAACGGCAAGGAGCCGGCGGTCTCCTACGACGACCGTCTGGACGACATCCTGGGCGAAACCTACGGCACCATGGTCTACCAGGAGCAGGTTATGCTCATCTCCGTCGAGATGTGCGGCTTCTCCAAGGGCGAATCGGACTCGCGTATCCGTAAGCCCGTGGCTAAGAAGAAGATCAAACTGCTCACGTCGACGGTGCTGCACTGGGAGGATGGCTCGGACGAGACCACCTACGACCACTGGATGAACGGCGCTATCAAGAACAACTACACGCGCGAGGTCGCCCAGAAGATTTGGGACGATGTTCTCGAGTTCGCGTCTTACGCCTTTAACAAGTCGCACTCTGCCGGCTACGCCATCCTGGTTATGCAGACGGCGTGGCTCAAGGCGCACTATCCGCACGAGTACATGGCGGCCGTTCTGACGTCCTATACGGGTAAGACCGACAAAATCGTGCACTACGTCTCGGCATGCCGTCACGACGGCATCCCCGTGCTGTCGCCAGATGTCAACGAGTCCGGTACCGAGTTCACGGCTACCAAGGAGGGCGTGCGCTTTGGTCTGGCCGGCATCCGCGGCGTGGGTACCGGCGTGGCGCAGGCGATTATCGCCGAGCGCGAGGCGGGCGGCCCGTTTAAGACGCTGCACGACTTTGTCGAGCGCGTGGACTCGAGCCAGGCCAACCGTCGCGTAATCGAATCGCTGATCAAGGCAGGCGCCTTCGACTCCACGGGGTATCCGCGTCGCCAGATGATGCACTTTGTGGATAAGAACAACCCCGAGAACATCATCGATGCCGCGATAAAGCGCCAGAAGGACCGCGCGAGCGGCCAGACCTCGTTCTTCGATATGTTTGGCGACGTTGAGGGCTCGGGCTTCGAGGTGAGCGTGCCAGATCCGGACGGCCAGGAATGGGACCGCCACCTCAAGCTGAGCCAGGAGAAAGAGGTTCTGGGCATCTATGTTTCGGACCACCCGCTGCGCCCGTTTGAGTATGCACTAGCCAAGGCGCGTGACTTTTCGTTCTCGCAGATCGACACCGGTTACGAGGTACAAAACCCCACGGGCGGCACCATCAACCAGGAGATTCCCGAGGGCAAGGCGCTGTGGTGGGCCGGTATGGTCTCGAGCGTGTCCAAGCGCGTGACCAAAAACGGCGACCCCATGGGCATCGTGCAGCTCGAGGACATGGAAGGAGAGGCCACCGTCGTGGTGTTCCCCAAGACCTACAAGGAGGCCGAGGGGTACCTGTACGGCGAGGTCGATCCCGAGACAGGCGCGCAGCTGTCCGACGCCTTTGTGCGCATCAAGGGCAAGCTCGAGCGCTCGGACCGCGGTGACCAGATCATCGCGCAGGAGATTGTGCCGCTGGAGCTCAACGAGGAGAATAACAAGCCCAAGGTGTTTGAGGTCATGGTGCCCAACAGCCGCTTTAGCCAGGGCAATATGGCGCGCCTGGCCACGGTGCTCACCGCTAACCCGGGTGGCGATCGCGTGGAGATCTTTATCGAGCAGGTGGACGGGCGCGTGCTGCGCGCCGAGGTGCCTGCCAAGGTCAACGCGCGCTCGATTCCGCTGCTGGCCGAGGCTAAGGCCATCGTGGGTAACCAAGGCCGCGTGACGGTGATCTAAGCTACCCCGGGTGAGATTGGAGGAAGTGATGGCGCAGGGGACGTTTGTGCAGGCGCTTCGCAAAGAGGCGGCGTTGAGCGGCACCTTTATGAAGGGGCGTTCGCTCATGCTTAACGGCGCCGTGCTGTCGATCGAGGACAGCGGCTCGCGCTTCTCCAAAAACGTGACGGTTGAGGGCTCGGTGCGCGGCTCGCGCGGCGACCTGTACAAGACGCACGTGGCGCTCGACATGGACGAGCACGAGGTTATCGACTACGACTGCGACTGCCCCGCCGCATACCGCTATCCCGGTATGTGTAAGCACGCTATTGCCACGGCGCTGGCGTATTTGGATGCCAGCGGCGCCGAGCCCGTCGAAGGTTTGCGCGCGCCGGTTCGCACGTTTACGGCGCAGCCGAAACAGCCCGCGCGCGCCGCGTCCGCCGCGCCGGCCGTCAACCCCAACTTTCCCTTCCCGGCGCCCGTCCCCACGAGCCCGAGCCTTGTGGCGGCGCTTTCCGATCTTTCGGACGCGCGCATGGATGAGCTGGCGAGCATGCGCCGCAAGCTCGCCGGCACAGTCGACCCCGATGCCCCCAAGGCGGTATTGGAGCCCTCGCTGGTGCCGTACTACAATCCGCTGTTTGCCGACCGCTTTAGCTGGGCGCTCGAGCTTCGCATCCGCTGTGGCTCGGTGTCCTACGTGGTCAAGGATATCGACGGCATGGCCGATGCCTATGTCCGAGGCGGCACCTTCTCGTACGGCAAGAAGCTCACGTTTGTCCATACGCCCGAAGCCTTTGACGAGGTTTCGGTGCGCCTGCTCGACCTTGTTGTGGCAACGGTTGTGTATCTGAGCGACATCACGAGTTCGCGTTCGGCGTCGTACGATTTTGCACGCAGCGGCTTTGTCGCCGAGCGCCAGCTGCCGCTGTCCGAGCATGACATCGTATACATGCTGGACTTGCTACCTGGCCGGACCATTTCCTTTGAGCCCGCCTGGTCGCGGGGAACGACAACGCATCGTTCCTATGAGGTAGCGGTTGAGTTGTCGCCGGTGGGGGAGGACGAGGCCTCGGCAAAACAACCGCCGCTCCTTGCCGCCAAGATCGCGCCAGCGGCCGGTGGCAGCTACGACCTGCGCCTGCCCGCCGATATGTACTGCTTCGTCTCGGGCGACGTTGCCTATCTGGTTGACACGCACCGCGCGCGCCGCGCCGATGCGGCGTTTGCCCAGCATGCCGCACCGTTTCTGTCGCGTCTGCTGCCCTGTCGCACGCCGGTCCATATCGCCGTCGAGCAGGTGGGTGAGTTCTGCCGCATGGCGCTGCCCATTTTGCGCGACTACACCGACCTCACCGCGCCCGCCGCGCTCGATACCGTGGCGCCCGAGCCGAGCTTTGCCATGTCAATCGGTGTCGACGACGGGCTCGTGACCTGCAAAATTACGGTTACCTACGGCGACTGGTCGGCAGATCTCTTTGGCCTCGGCGCTCCGGGAAGCCCCTTCGAAGACCAGCGCCCGGGCGTGCCGCCGCGCGACGAGGTGGCAGAGTTTCGCGTTATGGACACGGCTGCCATGTACTTCGATTTCCACGAGGGCGGCCTGGCGTTTGAGGAACGCGATGACGAGAGCCTGTTCTGCCTGCTTACCGAGGGCCTGTCTGCCCTGTCCGAGCTGGGCGAGGTCATGCTCAGCGACCGCCTGCGCCAGATCTCGGTGCGCCCTGCGCCCAAGCTTTCGGTGCGCGCGACCGTCAAGAGCAACCTGCTCGATGTCGAACTGGGCGCGAGCGGTCTTTCGGCGGCAGATCTTGCCATCTATCTCGACTCCTACAAGCGTCATCAGACGTTTGCGCGCCTGACGTCCGGCGACATCGTACGCCTGGATGAGGGGGCGCGCGCCGCGTTTGGTCTTGCCGAGGACCTGGGTGTCGATGCCGTCGATCTGCTCGATGGCGTGTCGCTTCCCGCGTCGAGTACCCTGTTCGTCGACAGCATGCTCGCGCGCACGCCCGCGCTCGAAGCCGATCGCGACGCTGCGTTCTGCCGCACCGTCGAGCGCCTGGATACGCTCGGCAAGATGGACTTTACGGTGCCGGCATCTCTCAAGGCCACGCTACGTGGCTACCAGGTCGATGGCTACCAGTGGCTCGGCTCGCTCGAGCACCTGGGCCTCGGCGGCATTTTGGCCGACGACATGGGCCTGGGCAAAACCCTGCAGATGATCGCGCATATCCTGGCGCGCGTGGAAGCGGGAGACGCCAAGCCCACGCTCGTGGTATGCCCCGCGTCGCTCGTGTATAACTGGACTGCCGAGCTGGAGCGCTTCGCGCCTTCGCTCGACGTGTGCGCCATTGTGGACGCCAAGGCTCAACGCCGCGTGCAGATCGCCGGCGTGGCCGAGCATAACGTGGTCGTGACGTCATACGACCTCATGCGCCGCGATATCGACGAGTATGCCGAGCAGGACTTTGCCCGCGTCGTGCTCGACGAGGCCCAGTACATTAAAAACCCGCTCACGCAGGTGGCGTGCGCCGCCAAGCGCTTGCCGGCCGGCGTGCGCTTTGCCCTGACGGGCACGCCCATCGAAAACCGCCTGTCCGAGCTCTGGAGCATCTTCGACTTCTTGATGCCGGGCCTTTTGGGGACGCGCGAGTCGTTTGCCAAGCGCTTTGAGAGCCCCGTCGAGCATGCCGAGGGCGATAGCGCCGCTCGCCTACAGTCGCTCGTGTCGCCGTTTGTGCTGCGCCGTGTTAAGGAAGACGTGGTGGCCGACCTGCCCGAGAAGATCGAGGACACCGTCATGGCACAGCTCACCGGCGAGCAGCGCAAGCTCTACCTGGCCAACCAGGACCGCATCGCCCAGCAGGTGCAGCATCGTGAGGCATCCGAGTTTAAGAAGGACAAGCTCAAGGTGCTCGCCGAGCTCACCAAACTGCGCCAGATCTGCTGTGACCCACACCTGCACTACGAGGACTACAAGGCGGGGAGCGCCAAGCTCGACGCTTGTATGGAGCTCGTGCACGGTGCGCTCGACGGCGGGCACCACATTCTGCTGTTCAGCCAGTTCACGGGCATGCTCGATATTATCGGCAAGCGCTTGGCCAAGGAGGACGTCGGCTTTCTTAAGCTCACGGGCGCTTCGTCTAAGGAGAGCCGCGCCAAGATGGTCGCGCAGTTCCAAGCGGGCGAGGTGCCGGTGTTCTTGATTTCGCTCAAGGCGGGTGGCGTGGGCCTTAACCTGACGGCTGCCGACGTGGTCATCCATTACGACCCGTGGTGGAACGTGGCCGCGCAGGACCAGGCGACCGACCGTGCGCACCGTATTGGCCAGCAACATACCGTGACCGTGTACAAGCTCATCGCCAAGGACACGATCGAGGAGCGCATCATGCAGATCCAGGAGTCCAAACGCGACCTGGTCAATAGCGTGCTCGGCGGCGACGGCATCTCGTCGGCGCTGTTTACCCGCGAGGATGTTCTGGCGCTGCTCGGCGGCGACGGGCGCTAGTCTCGCTCGTTATGTGTTCATTTGCCATGCCGTGGATGGTTCGCCTGCCTTTGGGCATAAGAAGCATCGAGAACACCGGCACATCAGCAAAGGAGAACATCATGGCGAAATTCTTTAAGGACCCCGACGGCAAGCTCATTGCCGCCCTTGGCAACGACGTTGCAACCCCTGCCGGCTGCACGGAGCTGACCGCGAACACCGAGGACGCGGCGCACGAGAAGCACGTGCCCGTCGTTGAGAGCGAGCGCGACGGTCACGTGATCCGCGCACGCGTGGGCTCGGTCGAGCATCCTATGGTGCCCGAGCACTACATCGAGTGGATCGCCCTTGAGGCCGAGGGCCGTCTGGAGGTCCATTACCTCCAGCCCGGCATGAAGCCCGCGACGTTTTTTGCCGGCGGCTCCAAGACCGGCACCGTCTATGCCTATTGCAACCTGCATGGGCTGTGGTCCGCGACGTTCTAGGAGCGCGTCCCCGCTCGGGGTATCATAGCTAGCATATGCACATGCGAGCGCCGACTGCATCATGCGGCCGGCGCTTTTACTACGACAACGATGGTTTACGACGGAAAGGGCTGAGCCATGAAGCTCGCACTTGCACAGATCGATATGCGCCTGGGTGATATTGAGGGCATTTGCGGCCGCATCGAGGACCAGGCGCGCCTGGCCCACGAGCGCGGTGCGCGCGTGCTGTGCGTGCCGGCTCCGCTCTTTATGGGGGCCCTGCCCGGCGGCCTGGTGGGCGCTGCCGACTTTGAGCACGACATGCTTGCCGGCTTGACCGGCGTCGCCGAGCGTATCCAAGAGCTCGATATGATCTGCATCGTGCCCGCGGCGGTTTCGTTTGAGGGCCAGCCCCTGCTCGACTACATGATGCTCAAGGACGGCCATGTGGTGCCGGCCCGTTCGAGCATTGCCCTGCAGCGTGGCGAGAACAACGACGCGCGTTGGGCGCCGCCGGTGTTCGACGTGGACGGCGTGCGCATCGCCGTGATCTTCGACTTGGACCGCGAACTCGAGATGTTGCCGACCGGTGTTGACCTCATTGCGTATTTCCAATTCAACGCATTCGATATGACCGACGGCGAGACTGCTGCCATTGCCGCCGTTCGCAGCGGCGCCTACCGCAAGATCGCATCCAAGCGCAGCGTGTGGTTTGCCTGCATGGCGCCGGTCGGTGCCTATGACGAGTCGGTGTATACCGGCGGTTCGTTTGTGCTCGACGACTGCGGTCGCGTGGTGGCCCAGGCGCCGTGTTTTGAGGAGAGCCTGCTGGTTCAGGAGATTCAGCGCGGCGTGATGCTCGATGCCCTGGAAGATCACGAACTGCCCGAGTTCCGTTCCGAGGAGTGGCTGTGGCAGGCGCTGGTGCTCGCCGTGCGCGACAACGCCCGAGCCCACGGTGCGTCGCGTGCTGTGGTGGCACTCGAGGGCGACTTGCCGTCGTCCCTGCTGGCGGTGCTGGCCGTCGACGCTCTGGGCCCGCGTAATGTGATTGGCCTGGTGCTGGGGCGCAACCGTATCTTTACGCCGGCGCAGGAAGAGGCCGAGGCTGCCCGCTGTGCCGCCGTCCGCGCCATCGCCGAGCGTCTGCACATTCGCACCGTCGAACGCGATGCGCCGGATGCGGCGCGTGTGCTCGATCGCGACGTGTCGGCGGGCGATGCCGAGCGTCTGCGCTCGCGTACGCTGGGCCTCATGCTGGAGGACACGGCGCTCGAGTTGGGTGCGATGGCGCTGAGCCCGCTGTCCAAAACCGAGTACGCGCTGGCGGCGCCGGCGCTTTGCGGCGGCTACCAGGGCGATTATGCGCCCTTTGGCGATGTGTACCTGTCGACGCTTGAGTTTGTGGCGCGTGTGCGCAATCGCACGTCTGCCGTGGTGCCCCAAGAGCTCGTGACGCTCAACGCGGTGGAAGATTGTATGGAGCGAGTGCTGGCGCAGGCGCTCTCGACGCTCGACGGTCCGGTCGATATGCTCGACCGCGCGGCACAGCTGCTCGGCGGGCTTGAGCCGGGTGAGGTCGATGGCGCGCTCGAGGCGCACGTGGACCGCAATCGATCTTTCGACGACATCCCGATGGCCGCTGGCAAGCCTGAGGCCTGCTCGCTGCTGCTGATGCTCGTGCGCCAGGGCGAGGCCGCCCGCCGCATGCTGCCGACGGCGCCGATCGTCTCGTCCCGTTCGTTTGCCGAGCGCTCCTGGCCGTACATGCTCGCGTGGTCCGACCTGGGGCTCAACGGCAAGGAGCGTATGGCGGTCGATTCGTTGGCGCGCGCCGAGGTGCGCCGTTTTGCTGACGAGGATACGAGCGAGCGCATGCGAAACGAGATGATGGGCGTGCTGGGCGAGCTACTGGGTATTTCGCCCGAGCAGATGGAGGAGTTGCGCTCTGAGGACGGTCAGCGTCGCTTGCACGAGGGCATGAAAAAGTTCGAGGGCGAGGTCCAGGACGCCATCGAAAAGATGATGGGCGGCCAGGGTGGCCCGCAGGGTGGACCCCAGGGCACGCCGATGCCGCATCCGCCGGTGGATCCCCGACAGTTCCCATTCTTCTCGCAGAACTAAAAAGGTTACGCGGTTTTGCCAAACCGCGTAACGAGTCGACGCTGCGCGAGCCCCTGCCGGGCAATCTGCCGCTCAAACCGTCGCTTGCGTACAAAAGTACGCGGCGCTCCTCTTTCGCGACACCTTGCCACGGCAGGGACTCGCTCGCTGACTTATGCTCAACCTATGGTTCAACCTTGCTTGCTAGATGCGGCCGCTATTGTGTTATTCTAGAACAGACGTTCGTGAATGATGCGCGGGGCCTTGCCTTGCGCTTGGTAAAAGACGAGGGGAGGTTGGTTTGGTTATCTTGGGCATTGACCCCGGTTTGGCTCATACGGGTTGGGGGATTATCGAGGAGCGGCGTGGCGAGGTTCGCTGCCGTGCCTATGGCTGCATCGAGACCAGCGCAGGCAGTCCGCTCGCGGTGCGCCTGTCGCATATCGCCCGCGACCTCAAGGGTGTCGTGGAGCGTTATCGACCCGATACCGCTGCCATCGAGAGCATCTACTTTGGCGCTAATGTCCGCTCGGCAATCCCCACGGCACATGCCCGCGGTGCCGCGCTCGTGGCGCTTTCGGAGTGCGCGCTCGAGATCGGCGAGTACACGCCTATGCAGATCAAGCAGGCTGTGGTGGGTACCGGTGCCGCAGATAAGCGGCAGGTCGCCTACATGGTGCGCACGCTCACGCAGCTCGATCACGACCCGCATCCCGACCATGCCGCCGATGCCCTGGCCTGCGCCATCTGCCACGTTAACCTCAGCCGTACCCGGGCGCTTACCGGCGGCGAGTTCTATCAACAGAGAGGAACCGGATACTGATGATCTCCCAGCTCCACGGAACGCTTGTCGAGGCCACGATGAGCTCTGCTGTCGTCGATGTGTCGGGCGTTGGCTTTGAGCTCGGCATCTCGGGCAGCACTGCGGCCACGTTGCCGACGCCCGGCGGCGAGGTCCGCCTCTACACGCGTATGCAGGTGCGCGAGGACGCCATGACACTTTTCGGTTTTTCCTCTAAGGATGAGCGCACGATGTTCGATCGGCTCGTGTCTGTCTCGGGCGTTGGCCCGCGCTTGGCGCTCGCCGTGCTTTCCACCTATACCGTGGGGCAGCTGTATTCGCTGGTGATGGCCGAGGACGACAAGGGCATGGCCAAGGTGCCCGGTGTGGGCAAAAAGACAGCTCAGCGTCTGATCCTGGAGCTCAAGAGCACCTTTGCCAAGGACAAGGGCTTTGTGCCGGTCGACGTGATTCCCGGCCAGGTTGCGATGCCCGTGCCCGCTGCCGCTCCCTCGGCCATCGATGACGCCCGTGCGGCGCTCCTTTCCATGGGCTTTAGCCCGCAGGAGACCGATGTCGCTCTGAGCGGGTATGATGGGCAGGATATGCGTGTCGAGGATCTGCTCGGCGCGGCGCTTAAGCGACTCGGAATGGATGCGTGATGTGGGAAGCCGATGACTCTCAGGACCTGTGGGCGACGCCCGGCAACTCGCCGGCGGCATCCATGGCGCACGGCGAGCGCATGGTGGGCTCGGAGCTGACGGCCGAGGACCTCGATGTCGATCGCACTTTGCGCCCCCAGCGCCTGGACGATTACTGCGGCCAGGAGCATATCAAGCAGAGCCTGCGCGTGTTGATCGAAGCGGCGCAGAGCCGTGGCGAGACGCTCGACCACGTGATCTTCTCGGGCCCTCCGGGTCTGGGCAAGACCACGCTGGCTACGGTTATCGCCAACGAGCTGGGCGCTCAGATCAAGACGACGAGCGGCCCCGCTATTGCGCGCACCGGCGACCTGGCAGCCATCCTTACTAACTTGCAGCCGGGTGATGTGCTGTTTATCGACGAGATCCACCGCCTCAACCGTTCGGTCGAGGAGGTCCTGTACCCCGCGATGGAGGACTTTGCCCTCGATATCGTGATTGGCAAGGGTCCGGCGGCGCGCTCGATTCGCCTGGATATTCCCAAGTTTACGCTGGTAGCGGCAACGACCCGCTCAGGCATGTTGACCGGCCCGTTGCGCGACCGCTTTGGCATTTCATATCGCCTGGATTACTACACGGTCGAGGAGCTCGCGCAGATTGTGACGCGCTCGGCGACTATCCTGGGCGTGACGATCGACCATCCCAGTGCACTCGAGATCGGCTCGCGTTCGCGCGGCACGCCACGTCTTGCCAACCGCCTGCTCAAGCGCGTGCGCGACTATGCGCAGGTGCGCGGCAACGGTCCTATTGAGCTCGATATCTGCCGTCAGGCGCTCGAGTTCTTCGAGATCGACGAGCTTGGCTTGGACTGGATGGATATTCGCATCTTGGAGACACTTGCCAAGACGTTCTCCGGCCGTGCCGTGGGCCTGACGACCCTTGCCAGCGCGGTGGGCGAGGACCCGGGTACGCTCGAGGATGTCTATGAGCCCTATCTGCTGCAGTGCGGGCTGATGATTCGTACACCGCAGGGCCGTCAGGCAACCCTTCGCACCTTTGAGCACCTGGGGATTGAACCTACCGTTTAGGGCGCTTTGTTTTGGCGGGCTGTTGGGCTATCGCTGGGCATCGGGTAAACATATCGCCGTTTGTCGGTTGCGGGTGTTTTACTATTGCACGCCCGTGCTATGCTGGATTGGTCTTTTTCTCATCCGGTAACGAAAGGACCGCCCATGCCTACTGACATCGAAATCGCACGTTCTGTTACGCCGCTGCCTATTACCGAGGTGGCCAAGAACGCCGGCGTCGACGTTAAGCACCTTATTCCGTACGGCTTCGACAAGGCTAAGGTCGACTATTCACTGCTCAACGAGCCGACTGATCACCAGGCCAAGCTCGTCCTCGTGACCGCTATCAACCCCACGCCCGCCGGCGAGGGTAAGACCACTACGACCATCGGTCTGGCCGATGGCCTGCGCCGTCGCGGTGTCAAGAGCGCCGTGGCCCTTCGTGAGCCTTCGCTCGGTCCCGTCTTCGGCGTCAAGGGCGGTGCCGCCGGCGGTGGCTGGGCGCAGGTCATCCCCATGGAGGACATCAACCTGCACTTTACTGGTGACTTCCATGCTATTGGTGCCGCCAACAACCTGCTGGCCGCCATGCTCGACAACCATATTCAGCAGGGCAACCAGCTCGGTATCGATGTTAAGCGCATCACCTGGAAGCGCGTTGTCGACATGAACGACCGTCAGCTGCGCCATGTCATCGACGGCATTGGCGGCAAGGCCCAGGGCGTGCCGCGCGAGGATGGCTTTGACATTACCGTTGCCTCCGAGGTCATGGCGATCCTGTGCCTGTCCACGAGCATCAACGATCTTAAGGAGCGCTTGGGCGAGATCGTTGTCGGCTACAGCTATGCCGGCGAGCCCGTCCGCGCACGCGACCTTAAGGCCCAGGGAGCTATGGCCGCACTGCTCAAGGATGCGCTCAAGCCCAATCTGGTGCAGACGCTTGAGGGTACGCCCGCGTTTGTCCACGGCGGTCCCTTCGCCAATATTGCCCACGGCTGCAACTCCATCATGGCCACGCGTATGGCTATGCGTTTTGGCGATGTCGCCATTACCGAGGCCGGTTTTGGTGCCGATCTGGGTGCCGAGAAATTCCTGGACATCAAGTGCCGCATGACGGGCGTTCGTCCCAACGCCGTCGTGGTCGTCGCGACCGCTCGCGCCCTTAAGTACAACGGCGGTGTTGCCAAGGCCGACCTCAACGAGGAGAACCTCGAGGCACTCAAGGCTGGCATGCCCAACCTGCTGCGTCATGTCGACAACATCCAGAACGTTTATGGTCTGCCCTGCGTGGTCGCCATCAACCGTTTCCCGACGGACACCGAGGCCGAGCTCGAGCTCATCGAGTCCGAGTGCCAGAAGCTGGGCGTCAATGTGAAGCTGTCCGAGGTCTGGGCCAAGGGCGGCGAGGGCGCACTCGAGCTGGCCGATGAGGTCATGCGCTTGGTTGAACAGCCGAGTGAGCTCAAGTTTGCCTACGAGGACGGCGCTGATGTCGCTGATGCCCTCGAGGCCGTTGCCACCAAGGTCTACCGCGCCGACGGCGTTGACTTTACGCCGGCCGCCAAGCGCCAGCTCGCCGAGCTGCGCGAGAACGGCTTTGGCAACCTGCCGGTGTGCGTCGCCAAGACGCAGTACAGCTTTAGCGACAACGCCAAGGCCCTGGGCGCTCCCGAGAACTTCCGCATCACCGTGCGTGAGCTCAAGGTTTCTGCCGGCGCCCACTTTGTGGTCGCGTTGACCGGCAGTGTTCTGACCATGCCGGGTCTGCCCAAGGTGCCCGCGGCCGAAAACATCGACGTCGACAACGACGGCAACATCACCGGCCTGTTCTAAGCTCGCTGCTCATAGCTGCTTGCCCGCCCCGCCGTGCTCACAAGGCACGGCGGGGCTTTTGTTTTCTAGTCGCGCTTGTCTTGTAGATACCGACGGCCTTTGCCCATCATAGGCTTTTGCGCGGGTAGAATGCATGCATAACTTGATGCTTACGGGCGACGGAAAGGAATCGTTGCATGGATCAGGACAAGACAACCGTGATGGGCGGCTACGGTTCCACGCAGGCTGGCGATAGCGCCGATGCGACCCGCGTTGTTCCCAACCCCGGTTATACCGACCCCGCCGCGACACAGCCTTCTGCCGAGCCCACCCGGGTTATGGGCTATGGCGACACAGCGCGGGATTTTTATGCTGTATCTTCGCAAGGCCCCTATGGCGACGCAGCTCCGGACCCGTTTGATTACGCGCCGCAGGATTCTTATGCCGCTTCGACGCCGAATCCCTATGATGACCTGCCGCAAAATCCCATTCCGCAGCCTCAGCAGACGACGTATATGCCTCGCACGGCGCAGCCTCGCTACGAGTCGCGCGAGCCGTATCGCGAGTACCCCAAGTCGATTCCGCAATATGGCGAGGACGAGGAGAAGAAGCCGTCGCGTTCGTCGAGCGTGATCAAGAAGATCCTCATCGTGCTGGCGATCTTCTTTGCGCTGTCGGTTGTGTTTGCCATTGTGTCGGGCATGCTCAACAAGCGAGGGAGTTCAACGGCCGATACCGCTGCCGAGCAAACCGAGTCCGCCTCGTCTAGCACCGTCGATCTGAGCGATATCCCGGGGCAGTACTGGTCCAACGCCAAAAAGCTTCTCAAGTCGCGCGGCGCCGATCTTTCGAATGCCGTGGTCCTGACTGATGATGGCTCAACGCCCGTCATCGATGCCAACTGGGTCGTTACTTCTGCCTACTATAACGACAACGGCAACCTCGAAATTCAACTCACGCACAAGAACAGCTCGGGCAACTCGTCCGGCGGCCAAAGCGGTACCGACAGCTCGAGCTCCAATACGCTGGAGGACTTGAGCAACAAGGCACAGGAGTTGGGAGACAAGGCGCAAGAGCTGGGCGATACGGCACAAAACCTGGGCGACACCGCGCAGAACTTGGGCGACATGGCGACGGATGCCTGGAACGCACTGCAAAACGGCATCTCGGGCGCGCGGGGAAACTAGCTGTTAAGCGGGCTACAGCTGCTCTGCTGGACGGTCGGGCGAACTAAAGCCCGAATCAAACGTGACGACGCATGAGACGTCGGGCCGGCGCTCGTGCACGATGCGCGTGACGAGCTCCAGCAGCTCCTCGTCGGATATGTCAAAGCCGTCGGGACGCACCAGGTCAAACGAAACGAACCCGTCGTGCTCGTGCAGGTCGTGGATGGAGAGCGCGGGATCGATCTGCATGACGCCGCGCTTGACCCAGCCGCGCAGGTCGTCGCCGGTTGTCGCGATGGGGTCGCAGTGCAGCGTGATATCGATGCCCATCTGGCGCTTGATGTCGTGCTCGATGGTGTCCAGAATCTCGTGGTGCTCAAATGCGTCGCCCTCGCCAGACATCTCCACGTGGGCGCTGGCAAACTGACGACCGGGGCCGTAGTCGTGCACCATCAGGTCGTGTGTGCCCAAGACCTGTGGATAGGACATGATCTTGTCGCGGATTGCCTGGACGAGCTTGGGGTCGGGCGCTTGTCCCAGCAACGGGCTGATGGCGTCGCGCACTAGGCCCATGCCGCTGATGCAGATGAAGATGCCCACACCCAGGCCTGCCCAGCCATCGAGGTCAAAGCCGGTCGTCTGCGAAATAAGCGCCGCCACCAAGACCGAGCCCGAGGTGATGACGTCGTTTTTGGAGTCCTGTGCTGTGGCGATGAGCGTCTCCGAGTCGATGCGGTCGCCCAGCGTGCGGTTGAACGCGGCCATCCAGAGCTTAACGAGCATGGACAAGACGAGGGCGGCTAAGGAGAGCACCGAATATGCAGTGGGGGAAGGCTTGATGATCTTAGTGACCGACTCGAGGATCAGGTTGATGCCGACGGCGCAAACCAGGACGGCGACGAACAGGCCGGCTAGGTACTCGTAGCGGCCGTGGCCATAGGGGTGGCCTTCGTCTGCCGGGCGGCTGGCAAGGCGGAACCCGAGCAGGCTCACGATGTTGCTCGAGGCATCGGAGAGGTTGTTGAAAGCGTCGGCGACGAGGGAGACGGAACCGGCGAGCAGGCCCGCGATGCCCTTGGCCAGGCACAGGGTGATGTTGAGGCCAATGCAAATGAGGCTTGCGGCAAAGCCCGCGTTGGTGCGGCAAGATGTATCGACCGGCTCGCCCTCGCTGCCGGGAACAAGTGTATGTACCAGCCGATTTACAAATAGCATAGCGGTCGTCCTCACAATCATGTTTAAGGGGATAGTGTAGCTCGCGCGGGGGCGCCGCGCACCGATGCTCAGAAAATGCAGCAATAGTCTGCCGGTGCTAACGAGCGAACCTTCTCGTCTGCTTGGGTGGTCCATTTTGGGCCACATGGGTATGGGCATGTGCCTGCCTGCCCGACATACTTAATGTCGACAGCCCCAGTGCAAAGGAGGACGTATTCATGGACGAGATGTTTGCCATTAAATGCCAAAACTGCGGCGGCCCTATGTACTCGCACCAGGCTAAACGCAGCTTTGAGTGCGCCTATTGCGGCACGGTCGTTCCGTGGCAGGCCGATGTGGGGGAGCCCAAGAGTGCCCTGGGCATTCGTCATACGCCGTTGACAGTGGTGGATGGGCTACTTAAGCTCACCCATGTGTCGCAGCTCGAGCGCCCGGTAGACCCGGACTGGTATTTCTTCAATGCGCACTGGCGCAATCAGTCGGTTCTGGAGCATCTGCTGTGGGAGGACCGTGGCACGGCGCAGGAGTTCCAAGAGGCTACGCATGTGAGCATTCCCTGCCCCTTCTGCGGTGCGTCCTTTGAGGGGCCATCGACCCAGCGCGTGTTTGAGTGCCCGTCCTGCGGCAATAAGATCGGCGTTGCCGACCTGCTCAAGCCCGGTACTTTTAGCAAACGCCTGACCATGGGCGTTGGTGCGGAGTATGTACCCGAGCAGGGCATTCCCTGCGAGATCACTCCGCAGCAGGCGCGTGCCAATGCACTGCAGCTGGTGCGCCAGTACCCCGACGCCTTTGCCGGGCACGACGTGGAAGACGCGATTCAAAATGACATGATGCTCTTCTACTTCCCCATGGCGCTCGCGGACTTGCGTATGATGGCGTCCTTCCCGGGCAAGGGCCTGAGCAAGGAGATTTTGGTGTACTACGAGGTGCTCGATTGGGCGTATCCGCGGGCAAACTACCTGGACGTTCGTCTTATGGGCATTTTGGAGCCGTGGGACTTTGGCAAGGTGGGACCGTTCGACCCTGCCATGCAGGAGGGCGACTTCCGCGTTGTCTCCGTCGATGCGTCCACCAAGGACCAGGTGGTTATTGATAAGCTGGCGCTCGACATTGCAGGCAACGATGCCGAGGCGGTGCTGGGGCTCAATAAAAAGAGCATCCGCGCCTGGGCGCGCAAGGCCCGCAAGCATAAAGACGGTCTGGTGATGGTGCCGGTCTACTTTGTCGATCGTCCGGCGACTGACAGCCGCGATGGCGAGCAGGTGCGCATTGCCGTAAACGGCCAGACGGGTCGTGCGGCAGCGGTAGCGTTTAGCGACAAGCGTGAGACGCATGTGGTGGCGTCGCTCAATCCGAGCCTGCATCTGTCCGGCGAGAGCACCGTGCATGCCACGCCCGTCGAGGTCAAATACGTTAAATCGCCGTTCCTATACCAGATCGTGCGCCGTGGAGGCGGCGAACAGCCGCGGCAGGTGGCAGCGGCAGCTGAGGGTTCTTATCGAGAGGAGAAGCCTAAACGTAAGGGCTTGCTCGCTGCGATCTTTGGGAAGTAGGGAAGCGCAGCGCGGGACGGCTCACAGGCGTGCGGGCGTTTCGGTCGCAACGTGCCGCTACCCTTGCGCTTCGCCATTAGTCGCTTCGTTGATGGCGCGGTACTCGGCACTCAGCTCGCGCGCCAGCTCTTCCTTGCTTGGAAGATACGGCAGGTATTTGGCGGCAAACACTTGGTCGTTGTCTTCGGGCAGCGTGTACTCGACGATCGAATCGCTTTTGTCCGCGCAGAGCACGATGCCTATGGGCGGATTGTCGCCTTCGTTCATGAGCTCGCGTGTGTAGTAGTTCACATACATTTGCATCTGGCCCAGGTCCTGATGCGTAAGGTCATCGGTCTTAAGGTCGATGAGCACGAAGCAGCGCATCAGATAGTTGTAAAACACAAGGTCAATATAGAAATGGCGCCCATCAAAGGTGATGCGCTTTTGGCGCGCCTCGAAAGCGAAGCCACGGCCAAGCTCCAGCAGGAACTTCTGAAGATGCGTTATGAGTGCCTGCTCTAGATCGCTCTCGCGAAACGCAGCATCGTCCGTGAAACCTAAAAACTCCAGTACGTATGGGTCGCGGATGATATCCTCGGGGCGACGAGCCGGGGCGCTCTTTTGGATTTCCTTGGTGACGGCCTCCTTGTCCTTGCTGGCAAGTAGGCGCTCTCGGAACATGGTGTTGATCTGGCGTTCGAGCTGACGCGTGCTCCAGCGAGAATCGGCGCATTCGTTCATGTACCATGTTCGAGTTTCGGGGTCGGTTATACGCGATAACCTGCGGTAATGTGTCCAATTCAATTCGGAACGCAGCGCGTTCCGAATTGGGAACGCAAGATAAAACTGACGCATGTATCTTAAGCTTCTGGCGTTGAAGCCTCTGCCAAAATCCTTAGTCAATCTAACGGCAAGTTCGTCGATCAGTGCATCGCCATACTTGGCGCGCTCCTCTCCGCCCTGTTCATCAACAATACTCTTGCCGATCTCCCAATATGCCTCAACCATCGCAAAGTTAACGGCGGTATAGGCCTTGTCGCGAGCGGCGTTGAAAATCGAGGAAACCTGCTTGTAAAAAACTTCTGGCACGATTGCCGATTCCCCGCGGTTTGCCAGTTCACTCATCAATATCGCCCGACTTTCCTCTTGAGGACGCATCTTTATTGCATTTAGTTTAAAGACTCGTACGGACACGAATCGCTGCGCTGTCTGGCAACTTCGCATGGGGGCCTTGCGGTGACTAAAATTTGGCAATAGAGACAGTTTTCGCGAACCCCATGGGAGTGACATGCATGGACAACAACGCCTTGCTGTTTCAGGACAAGGGTTCGGGTAGGTTTAAAGACGTCAAGATCTACCCCAACCGTATCGAGGTGCTCAAGAAGGGCACTTTTGGTGGCAAGCACACCGAAATTGTCTATCTTAAGGACATCACGGGCGTCAATAGAATCAAAGGCCGCGATGTTTTTCTGCGTAACAGGCTGTTGACTGCTTGTGTTTTTAGCCTGAGCAGTCGTGCGAAGGCCCAGGAGTTTGTTAACGCGCTGAACATGGTGATGTAGCCTATGGCGGCGTTTGGGCCAAGGTAAAAATCGGGGGCGCAGAACGGTGTTCTGCGCCCCTCGTCGAGTCGATGTGTCCAAAAGGGTCGGCTTGCCTATTCGCTATCGTCCCCAGCGTTTTCGCGGTCATTTGCAAGCATCGCTGCGCCGGCGACCGTCGTCGCCACGGCGGCAGCGGCGAGCCCGGCGGCAATGCCGGAGCCATCGCCCGTGTCGGCGAGTTTTCCGCCCGAGCTCTTGCCCTTGCCGTTCTTGTCGGCGCCGCCTGCGTTGGAACCCGTGCCGCTGCCGTTGCCGCCCGCACTGCCCGAGGCCGCTACGGTAAAGCTTGCGGCTCCGTCGCTGGCGAGCGTGTAGTTCTGCGCCGCGTCGCCCAAGAGACCGTTCACGCGCACCCAGTACGTTCCTGCGGCAAATGTTTCGCCCTCGACCATTGCCGTGCCCGGAGCGCCGTCCGCGTCGTGCACAAACTCGAGCTGGGCCGTGCAGGCATCGGTTTCGAGCTTGCCCTCGAGTGATGCCGCAATCTTGGCGCGCACGTCTTCGCCGGCCTTAAGGCCTTCGAGCCCCTCAAAATGGGGCGTCAGCGCGCGTGGATCGATATCGATGGGCACATGACCCCGCAGCTCCGTAACGGTCTCGTTGCCCAAGGCGTCGACATCCACATATTCGATGGTAAACGTATGGCCCGAAGCTGTCGCGTTGAGCGCGTTGCTGCTGTCAGCAAGGCGGAAATGACCCTCGCCAACGGTCTTGCCATCCTGGAATGAGGCATCGCTCAGCGAGTCGCCGTACGTCATGCGCATGCGGGTCGGGAGATAGTACGGGAGATAGTACGAAGCCGTCTGCTTGTGCTCCGTATCGTAATTGCGCTGGTAGATGCTCCGGGCCAGCGCCGCATCAACAAAGTCGGATGCGATGATGCCAATGTGCTTGAGGTAATCTGACTTTGTATCCTCGGTGCCGCTGGGATTGATGTACGGGCTCTTGTACAGATGCTCGTTGACTACTCGTGCCGAGGTAAAAGGATTGCCTCCGTGCGACAAGCCCGTGCAGCTGGTGTAGTTGATAGACCAGCAACGCTCCTGGACTTGCACCTTGGCCCTGTCATCGTCCACGACGTCCACCTTGTTGCGCGTGCGCCCGGTCGTTTCCTTCAGCGCATTATCGACCCAGCTGAGCTTGTCGGTTCCCGTGAGTTTGTACTTGTCCTGGGCGTATACCTTGGTGCAATAGGGCTCTTTGTCGCCTGTTTCTCCCGCGGCTTCAAAGCCCCGCGCGTCTTGGACGAGACACATAGTGGCGCTGTCGGAGTGAGCCTTGATCTTGTCATCCCATTCGGTAAGGTCGAGGCCCCACGTGTGGCCGCTTACACTGTTGCCGGCGAGCCTAAATCGACGCAGCAGAACGATCTTTCCGCGCACCTCGTGTAGCGCGGGGATTCGGCTCGACGTATAGAACAGTTTGGGGTTGTCGTCCAAAACCTTGGCGAAAGCCGTCGTAACACTTTCGTCGGTAGCCTCGTCGTTGCCTCGTGACACCAGCATGATGAGCGCTTCTGTCGGGTTTTCGTTCAAAAACGTTTTGAAGTAGCCTATGACATCGGAAAGATGCATAAAGTACGCGTCTTTTTTGAGCAGGTAGTAATCCCCGTGGTCGATACCGGGGTCGTCGCCCTTTCCGAGCCGGATATCAAAATAGCGAATGCCTTCGAGCAACTGCGTGGGAATGTAATCCTGCTGGCATTTTACTTGCGAGGATTGGGGCTCAGTGTCGTTGTCCACGCTGCAGGTGCCCGAATCGTGCGTACCCGGGATGCTCAGCTCGTCGAGGAACTTGTTGTCGTCGACGTATTTCATCCAACATGGCCCATCGACGTAGCTGCTGTACGTGATCCAGTCGAGGCTGCTAACCGTGGCATCGTTCTTTTTCATGTCGTAACCGATAAGTTCGAGCTCCCACGGAATGCTCTTACTCTTATGGCAGATCTTATTGTTGTCCTGGTCTTCGCCGTTCGATTCTATTGCCAGGTACTTAATGTCTTTTTTCTCGGTTTCTTTCTCGACCGTGCGGTCTCGGATGATATAGGTTCCGTTTGATTGACGCTCGAACGCAAAAGCGCGGCTGGGCTTGTTGTCATACTCGCCGCCCCATACGTGGATGACCTTTCCATCTTTGTCAGAGTCGTCGTCGACCGACCAAATGCTGTAGCCCGTCTTTTTATGCTCTTCGAAATTGAGCAAGGTGCGGATAGCATACCAGTTTGTATCGTCATTCTTGGTCGTTACGTTCTCAAGGATGAGCTTGCTGGACGTGCCCTTGATTATCGACTTTATCCGAACACCTCCCACATTCATCCGTACATGTACGGA